>CAJUCE010000008.1:10279-154514 GCA_910584865.1 uncultured Acetatifactor sp. | reverse complement strand
ATTCGGTGTTTTGGAAAAAAAGGTTTGGATATGAAAGGAGTTTGGATGTGCAAAGCTCTGGAAGATATCAAAAAATATGAATTGGAAAAAGGTGTAAGGGATGGAATAAAGCAGGGAAGGGAAGAGGGACGAAAGCAGGGAGTAAGACAGGGACGAAAACAGGGTGAAAAGCTGGGAGCCATCAAAATGTTGTGTTCTCTGGTCAGTGACGGTCTTCTGAAGCCGGAGGAGGCTGCCAGGCGGGTAAATTTGTCCCTGAGAGCTTTCGGCATGGAAATGAAGAAGGTGGGATATCGCTGAGGAGCGGAAGTGCCGGTAGGAAATTGTGGAGAGAAACAGGGAATTTCAGCCGCAGAGGGGCAGACGGAAGGGAATCAAACAGAAGAGCAGACGAACAGACAAAGAGGCAGATGGGAGAACAGATGAACACACAGTCTACAAAACGAATAGGAGAGCAAATACAGGCAGAATTATGGGAGCTGCAGGATCCGGCATATAGGGAGTTTCATTCCAGGCTGATTCCTACGGTAGCGCCGGAGACGATCATTGGGGTACGCACGCCCCAGGTGCGGGCGCTTGCCAGAAAGTGGGCGAAGGATCCCTGTATCGGAGATTTCCTGGAGCAGCTGCCCCATACATACTATGATGAAAACAACCTCCACGCCTTTGTGGTGGAACAATTCCGGGATTATGGGGAATGCCTGAAGCAGACGGAGCGTTTCCTGCCCTATGTGGATAACTGGGCCACCTGCGATATGATGGCGCCGAAGGTGTTTGGCCGGCACAGGGAAGAATTCCTGGAGCCTGTCCGTCGGTGGATCGCATCCAGGAAAGTGTATACTGTCCGTTTCGGGGTGGGGATGCTGATGCGGTTTTATCTGGATGACGGTTTCAGGCCGGAGTACCCGGAATGGGTGGCGGGAATCCACTGGGAGGATGCGTATTTTGAAGGAGCAGGAGACGCCCCTTCCTACTATGTCAATATGATGCGGGCATGGTATTTTGCCACGGCCCTGGTGAAACAGTATGAGGCCATCGTGCCGTTTCTGGAAGAGAAGCGCCTGGACCCCTGGACCCACAATAAGGCCATACAGAAGGCATGCGAGAGCCGCCGGGTGACGGCGGGGCAGAAGCAGTATCTGCGCGGATTAAAAGTGCCGGACATCAGGCCGTGAGTTAAGTAACGGTTTCAGCTTTGATGCAGACAGTGTTTATAATCAGTGCGGAATGGCAAATGCGGGCGCTGGGGCAGGCGAAATGGTTTGAGCCATATTGCGCAGCTCCGGCATAGCCGGGGATATGTTAAGGGGGAACATATGGGCAAAAAGCGTTTATACTGTTTTGTACACTGATTATCTGACTGGGGCCGGTTTTCCAATAAAAAGTGAAGGGACAAAACAAATGAAAGAATTAGATAGATTGAGCGTATTTATCAGTTTGATTCTGCGCCATCGTCCGGAGGAGGCGAATGTGGTTCTGGATGAGCGTGGATGGGCGGATGTGGAGGAATTGCTGGACGGTATCCGCGGTACCGGAAGAGAAATAGACAGGGGGATTCTGGAGGAAATTGTGGCTACGGACAAGAAGCAAAGGTACAGCTTCAGCCGGGACGGGAGATTGATCCGTGCCAATCAGGGACACAGTGTTCCTGTGGATGTGGAATTAGAGGAGGCGGAGCCGCCGGAATTTCTGTATCATGGGACGGCGGCTGTCTTTCTTGACGGCATCAGGAAAGAAGGGCTGAAACCCATGAGCCGGCTGTATGTGCATTTATCCGGGGATGCGGAAAGTGCCCGGAAGATCGGCCAGAGGCATGGCAGCCCGGTGGTTTTGCGTATTCGAAGCGGCGATATGTGGAGAGCGGATTACAGGTTTTATTTATCCGTGAACGGTGTATGGCTTACCGGGAGCGTTCCGACGGAGTATTTGCAGGAAGAGAATGGGGAAATATAAAAAGACGGAATATTCAGACAAAATCAGACCCGAAAAATAATTAAAAGAAAATTTCAAAAAAGTATTGACAGATTCGAAAACATAAGCTATAATTGATCTCAACAAAGGAAAACAATATCTTCCATTTTAAGAAAACTGAATATTGTATTAAACATTGTATGACAGAAACACAATAGGAAATGACAGGAGGCTTAATCAGACAAAAGAGTGCGGCACACAAGATGGTAACGGAACACTGAAAGCAAGGATATCAGGACGCTACAGTACATGAGTACAAAGAGTAACGTGGAAAGCATGAAAACAGGAAGAAAATGGAAGATGATTGGATGAATATAGAGAAAACTGAATAAAGGAGGTAAGATCCGTTGGATGCAGAACTTTAAGAGGGCGTATTGATTAAATGACGATCGATACGCCCTCTTACATCTACCTAGTACTATCTTGTGGGAATTCCAGTGAATTCAACCCCCGTTCTTTGTGCCAGTGCTGCGTCGTCATCAGCAGGCGTGTCCACCGCACCGCCACCTTCTTTCTCCTTGCCCTGACACAAATATCGGGCACTGAATTTACCGTTATTCCCGCAAGGCAGTACCAGTGTTTTGCAGTCCTGACAGCCGGGGGGCTTCCGATTCAGTCCAGCCGCGTCAACCTGAGTGCAGATAAAAGGCGCGGATAAAAGCATTCTGAATCTGCGGGATGCCTTGACTAGGTTCGGCTGTCTGTGCTAGAATGATATTTGAAAATGACAGAATACACGCTTTCATCGGCGGGGGCTACGGGTTACAGTATTTTGCAATGCGCATGAAAAATATGTAGGAAGGGAAGGGTAAAAGCATGAGTATCACATTGGCACAGGCGAAGGAGAAGCTTAAGAAGTACGGCCAGGAACATGTCCTGAAGTATTATGAGGAGCTGACAGAGGAGGAGAGAGCGTCGCTGCTTGACCAGATCGAAGTATCCGACATGGAGATTCTGGAATCCTGCAGACATCAGGAAGAGTTGACGAAGAGAGGAGTGATCACGCCCCTGGCCGCCATGGAGCTTCCGGAGATCGAGGCAAATCGTGAATCCTTTACCAGGGCGGGAGCGGACGCCATACGGGCCGGTAAGGTAGGGGCGGTTCTTCTGGCCGGAGGCATGGGAACCCGTCTGGGGTCGGATGATCCCAAGGGTGTATACAATATCGGTATTACCAGGAAGCTTTATATTTTTGAGTGTCTGATCAACAATCTGATGGAGATCGTGAAAGAGACGGAAGCCTGGATTCCGCTGTTTGTGATGACCAGCGACAAGAATCATGAGGCCACGGTAAAATTTCTGAAGGAGCATGATTTCTTCGGTTATAAGGCGGAGTGCGTGCACTTCTTTACCCAGAAGATGGCGCTTGCGGTGGACTATGACGGCAAAGTCTATATGGAAGGCAAAGGAAAGATGGCCAGCTCTCCCAACGGAAACGGCGGCTGGTTTGTGTCCTTGCGGGACGCTGGTCTTCTGGATTTGATCCATCGGCAGGGGATTGAGTGGCTGAACGTCTTTGCGGTGGATAATGTGCTGCAGCATATTGCGGATCCCTGCTTTATCGGCGCCACCATTCAGAGAAAATGTGTGGCTGGGGCGAAGGTGGTGGCGAAGGTCACTCCGGATGAAAAGGTAGGCGCCATCTGCCTGGAAGACGGGAGGCCTTCCATTGTGGAGTATTATGATATGACGCAGGAGCTGATGGCGGCCAGGGATGCCCAGGGGAAACCGGCCTACAATTTCGGCGTTATTTTGAATTATCTGTTCAGTGTGGCGGAGCTGGAGAGGGTGCTGTCTCTGAGCCTGCCGCTGCATGTGGTGGAGAAGAAGATACCGTATTTGGACGAAGCCGGGGAATTGGTCAAGCCGGAGGCGCCCAACGGGTATAAATTTGAGAATCTGATTTTGGATATGATTTATCAGATGGAGAGCTGCCTGCCCTATGAAGTGGTGAGGGAGAATGAATTTGCACCCATTAAAAATAAGACGGGGATTGATTCCGTGGAAAGCGCGAGAGAATTGCTCCGGCGAAAAGGCGTTGTACTGTAGACGGCACATAACCAATATAACATTTCGACTGATTCTGATAACATATCAATATTGAGAAAAACGGGAATTTTCGGTATTCTCATATTGTAGGGAAAACATACAAGAAAAGTTTCTTTGAAGGATCTTTTCTTGCCGGGAGTCAAAAGCGCGGAATTACAGCCGGAACAGGGTGTAAAAACGTGCAGAAAAGAGGGTGCAATGAAGATTTTGGTGACAGGCGGCGCCGGTTTTATCGGCAGCCATACGGTAGTGGAGCTTCAGCAGGCAGGGTATGATGTGGTGGTAGTGGATAATCTGTGTAATTCCAGTGAGAAATCTTTGGAGCGGGTGGAAGCGATCACCGGGAAGAAGGTTCCTTTTTACAAAGCAGATATCCTGGATCGCGGGGCAATGGAAGATATTTTCTCCAAAGAGAACGTCGATGCGGTGATTCATTTTGCGGGTTTGAAGGCGGTGGGAGAATCTGTGCAGAAGCCGTGGGAGTATTATGAGAATAATATTTCCGGTACTTTGACTTTAGTGGATGTGATGAGAAAGAATGGCGTAAAAAACATCATTTTCTCCTCCAGTGCCACAGTGTACGGGAATCCGGCGGTCATTCCCATCACGGAGGACTGCCCCAAAGGGCAATGTACCAATCCTTACGGCTGGACGAAATCCATGCTGGAGCAGGTGCTCTCCGATATTCAGAAGGCTGATCCGGAATGGAATGTGATTCTCCTGCGCTATTTTAACCCTATCGGCGCACATAAGAGCGGGACTATGGGGGAGAATCCCAATGGCATTCCCAACAATTTGATGCCCTATATTACCCAGGTGGCAGTAGGCAAGCTTCCCAAGCTGGGCGTTTTCGGAAATGATTATGATACGCCGGACGGGACGGGAGTACGTGATTATATTCATGTAGTAGATTTGGCGTTGGGGCATGTGAAGGCGCTGAAGAAGATTGAGGAAAAAGCCGGACTGAAGATTTACAATCTGGGCACAGGTGTGGGCTACAGTGTGCTGGATATGGTGAAGAATTTTGAAGCGGCAAACGGTGTAAAGATTCCTTACGAGATCAAACCCAGGCGGGCAGGCGATATTGCTTCCTGCTATGCGGATGCAAGCCTTGCCAAAGAAGAGCTGGGATGGGAGGCGCAGCGCGGTATCCGGGAAATGTGCGAGGATTCGTGGAGATGGCAGAAGAACAATCCGGGCGGATATGAGGAATAAGACGAAGAGATGATTCAGAGGAGGCGGCGCAGGCTTAAGGGTCTGTGCCGCCTTTTCTGTTGCTTTGTCTTACATGAAAGATAATTGCCGCGGTTTCTGCAGGCAAACTCAGCTTTTCCAGGATATCCGAACATGTGAAAGAAGTCTGCATGCGGTCCGGGCGGCCGGAAATTTATGCCACATACAAATACATGAAAATGAAATGGCATACACTTCCGGCCATGACAAAGAGATGGAATACTTCGTGGGAGCCGAAGCATTTATGTCTGGAATTGAACAGGGGGAGCTTCAGCGCATAGATTATGCCACCCACTGTATAGATGATACCGCCTGCCAGAAGCCACAGAAAGGCTGCGGTACACAGGGTATCGAAAAGGCGTCCGAATACCAGCACACATACCCATCCCATGGCGATATAAATGACGGAGGAAAACCATTTGGGGCAGGTGATCCAGCAAAGTTTGATGAGCATACCGACCAGTGCGATTCCCCAGACGAGAGCCAGCAGGGTATAGCCCAAATCGCCGCCCAAAACGATGAGGCACACGGGGGTGTAGGAACCGGCGATGAGCACGAAGATCATCATGTGGTCCAGTTTGCGGAAGATGCGCAGGTATTTTCCGGTCAGGTTTACACAGTGGTATGTGGCGCTGGCGCCGTAGAGCAAAACCATGCTCGCCATAAAGACGGACATGGCAGCGAAGCTTCTCCCGCCGGAGGAGACACCTGCTTTTATCAACAGCGGCACTGCGGCGAAGAGTGCCATCATCATACCGATGAAATGAGTAATTGCGCTTCCGGGTTCTCTTATTGTAATCTGCATAGCAATACCTCCTGTTCCGGTGATTTTGAGTTTGGTAATCATCTCTGTCTTATTGTTTACATTCGGTTCAAAACCATACGAAAAAGTAATAAAAACCGTATTTTGGTTTAAAATAGTACAACACATAGTTTTGAAAACCACATCGAGATTAAACTAATATTATACCTGAACAGGAGAAATGTCAATACTAATCTTCTTCGATTACCTGAATTTCCAGATAGTCAAAATCTATGCTCTCGATGAAATTGTCCTGAGTAAACCGCACTTTGCTGTGGCGCTTGAAGTCTGCGATGGTTTTGTTCAGCCAGATGGGCCGCGCCAGGTCAAATTGGAGGCAGATTTCATCCAGAGCCCGGAATATTTTGTGCGTGCGGGTATCCTGGCTGCCGTCGTCGATGCAGGTATCCTGCAGTAAGCGATTGTCTTTAAAGGTTCTTCCCCATAAACGAAACATATGATTATCCATTCCGCATCCGCTCCTGCCTTGCAGCAAGGCGGCAGATGCTTTTTTTATTTGCAATCTATGAAATACATAGTAATCTATTTCGAAGGGAAACGCAAGAAGCATAAAAAGGATTATTTTTTTATGAAGCATATTCATTTGTATTATTATTTATGGTATAATGTTGACTCAGAAGGACATTGAGTCAACTTCTGATTCCATATGCGCTGGAGCGCATGTAATTATGGTATAATAAACTTATTCTTGGCATGAAACGGCCGGATAGCGGCAGCAAAACGGGAATCACAACCCGATGTTAGAGGAGTTAACATGGAACTGAGAGAAGGCAACGGAGAGGGCGTTGACAGCTGGAAGGAAGTAACGCTTATCTACAACGCAGCCCTGAAAATGATTGGGACGAGAATGGAAATCCTGAATGACGAATTTCAGCATGTCCATCGATACAATCCCATCGAACACATTAAGGCCCGGATTAAGACCCCTGAAAGCATTGTGAAGAAGCTGAAGAAGGACGGACATGAATCCACAATTGACAATATGATAAAGTATATCAATGATATTGCAGGCATACGTGTCATCTGCTCCTTCACCTCGGACATTTACAGGATAGCGGATATGATCAGCGAACAGAAGGACATTCATGTGAAGGCCGTGAAGGATTATATTACTTTTCCGAAATCAAGCGGCTACAAGAGCTATCACATGATCGTAACCGTGCCGGTGTATTTATCGGACAGGACGGTGGATACTAAGGTGGAGATTCAGATCAGGACAGTGGCGATGGATTTCTGGGCCAGCCTGGAGCATAAGATTCACTATAAATTCGAAGGGGATGCCCCGGAGTACATTCGGAGCGAATTGGTGGAGTGTGCCAAGATGGTCTCGGATCTGGATGCCAGAATGCTGAAATTGAATGAAGAACTGATTGCGATTACCCATGAACGTATGCTATAATGTTGATTCAAGGGCGCAGCGACAAATGATACCCAGTAGGCATATTGGCCGGGAGGAAAACAAATGGATATATTTATGGACAAGCTGGCACAGAAAACGACGGCGCAGGAGATTATCAAGGCGAATACTGCGGCAGATTTAGAAGAACTGAGCAAATTGAGAAATCAGGTGGCGGGTTACAGCGACTGTCTGGCGAAGCTGCAGACACTGATGGATGAAGGACAACAGAAGCTGGCCGGAGCACAGATGAACGGGGAGGAGCTCAAAGGACTGCTTGAGAAAAACACAGAAGAAACCACAGCTCTTTGCAGCCTTGTAAAGCAGCTCAGGGAACAGCTGGACGGAATAGAGCAGACTGTAGGCGGCCAGCTGGAACTGCTGTCGGGCGTTTTGGAGACCAAGGTTAAGGAACTGCGCACCCAGCTGGAAGCGGCGGATACCGGACGTATTTTCGAAAGACTGGATACGATGGACGAAAATGTCCATAAGGAATGCGTGAAGGTATACCGTAATGTGCAGGCTGTGATGGTGGAAGAGGGCGGAAAGCAGACGGAGGCGCAAAAGGAAGCGGCTGAGGATACGAAGAAGTCCCGGGGAAGGCTGGGATTTGCAATGGCCTTTTCCATTCTGGCAATGCTTTTTTCGCTGACCGGTGTGATCCTGCAGATTCTGAATATGACTCATATTATATGGTGACTATGGCGAAAGAAATTTGGAAACCGGGAAATATGCTTTATCCGCTGCCGGTGGTCATGGTGAGTATGGCCGACGGCGGAGGAAAGTATAATATCATTACCATTGCCTGGGCGGGGACTGTGTGTACCAATCCGCCCATGGTGGGCATATCCGTACGGCCGGAGCGGTATTCCTACCGGATTTTGAAAGAGACGGGAGAATTTGTGGTGAATCTGACCACAAAGGAACTGGTCTATGCCACGGATTTCTGCGGGGTGAAAAGCGGCCGTGAGGTGGACAAATTCGGGGCGCTGGGGCTGACTGCCCTGCCTGCGGATCAGGTGCGCGCGCCGTTAGTCGGAGAGAGTCCGGTGAATATCGAATGTAAAGTGAAGGAGATTCTGCCGCTGGGATCCCATCATCTGTTTCTTGCGCAGGTGGCAGCGGTTCATGCGGATGAGAAATATATGGATGAGAAGCGCAAATTTCATCTGGAAAAGGCCCGGCCTATTGTCTATTCTCATGGAACCTATTATGTGTGCGGAGAACCGTTGGGAAGTTTTGGATACAGCGTGAAGAAAAGCGGCAGGTGAATTTCGGCAGAAATGAGGCGGCATGACAATCGGGACGAAGATCAGACAGCATGAAAGGAAGATAGACGGCTGCTTTTTTGCAGTGTTTCTCCTTGTGTATTCCGGGCTTATGTTTGTGCTGTTTTATAGGCAGGCCATAGAATATGGGGGGATGTATACTTCCGATATGAGGGCTTATATTCTGGAGACACAGGGATTGGAAAGCGGGTATGAATTCCCTTACCGGCTTTTTTTCTGGTTGTCAGGGATATGGATGAGCGTACTGACGCCGGAAGCGGCAGTGGCTGTTTCCACCATGCTTTTAAATTCGCTCAGCGTGGTTTTGCTGAAATATTATTTTGATAAAAATCTCAGGAAGCATGCTGCCAGGCAGTCTCTGCAGTGGAATCTGGGATGGGACGGGGCTGTGAATTTTCTGGTCTTTGCCCTGTTTTTTGTGTCCATGTATTATGGCCCCAAGGGGGAGAAAATATTCGGCTATGACTACAACTATCGCTGCAACGGTATCCTGACGCCCAATCCCTACTGGAATGCCACCTATCTGGCAGTGCGGCCTTTTACCATTCTCTGCTTTTTTCTCACGGCGGAGCTTTTGGAAGAATATGAGGAGAAAATTCCGGTGAAAAAGGCATTGCTGCTGGCTCTGTTCAGCTTTCTGGCGGCATTTACCAAACCCAGTTTTCACTTTCTGCTGCTTCCGGTGGCAGGGCTGATTTTGCTGTATCGGCTGCTTCGGTCCCGTTTTACCAATTGGAAAAATACCTTGGGATTAGGGTGCTGTTTCCTGCCCTCGGGTTTTCTGCTGATCTACGAGTTTTTCGGTGTGTTTACCGGAGAAAATATCCTGGGAGAGGAGACCGGTATCGGAATCGAGCTGGGCAAGGCATGGTATATTCATTCAAACCGGATTTCACTGAGCGTGATGTTGGCACTGCTTTTCCCTTTTTGCGTGCTGGCGCTGAATTTCCGCCAGCTGAAACGGGACGGGGCATTCCGTCTGGCCTGGCAGCTTCTGCTGACGGGATTTTTAAGCTTTTTGTTTTTGTATGAAAAGGGTTTCCGTCTGGAGCATCTGAATTTTTCCTGGGGATATATGCATGGACTTTTCTTTGTCTATTTGGTCTGCGGTTTCCAGATTTTAAAGAATCTGATGGAATGGAAGCCATGGATTTATCAGATGTTTGTAATACCGGAGTTTTTGCTTTTTATGCAGCATCTGCGGTGTGGAATGGAATTTTTCATGTATCTGTATCAGGGGTATAATGCGGGGGTTTTCTGATGGATAAGAGAAGAAGGCAGCAATGTCTGTTTTGGGGAATACTGGTGTTGGCCGCGGCGGTGCGCTGTATCCGTTTTGCCCAGGTGCCGGCCGGCATCAACCAGGATGAGGCCATGGCGGGAATGGACGCATGGGCCCTTGCCAGGTATGGTACGGATCGGTATGGGATTCGGTTTCCGGTGCATTTTACCGCGTGGAAATACGGACAGATGAGCGTATTGCTTTCCTACTGCATGATTCCCTTTATACGTATCTTTGGATTCGGGGCGTTTGCTATAAGGCTGCCTATGCTTCTGGCCAGCTGCGGTTCCGTGGTGTTGGTATATTTGACCGGGAAGAAATTGTTTTCTGACAGGATGGCGCTGGGGCTCATGCTGCTTGTGGCTGTCAATCCATGGCATTTTATGCAGAGCAGATGGTCTCTGGACTGTAATTTGCTGCCTCATGTGTTTTTGCTGGGTTTCTATCTGCTGCTTCTGGGGTTTGAGAAGCGTAAGTTTTTGTATCTGTCCATGGTTTTCTTCGGTTTGACGCTGTACTGTTATGGGGTGGCGGTCTATTCCGTGATTCCGTTTCTGGCAGTGTATGCAGGATGGTGTATCCTGAAAAAACAGCTGCGGGTGAGAGAGGTTGTAATCAGCGCTTTGATTTTTCTGGCGGTGGCCCTTCCGGAACTGCTGGTGATGGCGATCAATTTCTTTGGACTGCCTACGATTGAGACACCGCTTTTTACCATGAGCTATTTCCCGGAAAGTGTCAGAAGCAATGATATTCTGTTTCTGAATTACTCATTTCTGCAGCTGAAGAAGAATCTCAATGCCATGCTTGGGGCCTGTATTTTACAGCTGCCGGATCACCTGCACAATGCGATTCCGGAATTCGGACCGCTCTATGATATTTCCACACCTTTTGTGCTGACGGGGATCGTTGCATTTACCAGAGATTTGTTCCGGGAGAAAGATACTGCCAGGCAGACGAAGATGATGGCGCTGTGGGGCTTTTTCCTGACGGGGGTATGGATCGGCCTGATCACTTTAGAGGTGAATGTGAACCGGATCAACTTGATCTTCTTCCCGCTGATATTCCTGTGCGGATACGGGATTGCAAAAGTGTGTTCCCGTTTCCGGAGAGCCTGGCTGGTGGTCGCGGCGGCTTACGGACTGTGTTTTGCCCTGTTTTTGGGAGCTTATTTTACCACTTATGCGGAAGAAATCAAGACCAGATTCAATGTCAATTTCCTGGAGGCCGTGAAAGAGGCCGATGAAATGGAAGCGTATGAAAAGCTTTATATCACAGGGCATATGGACTGGCAATATAATCTGAGCATGGCGGAGATTCTCACCCAATATGCCTGCAGGATCGACGCGCTTTACTATCAGGAGCGCACGACGGTGACAGGAGGGAGGGAGTTGCTTCCCTATGGGGAAAGATATCATTTTATTGATGTGAAATATCCGAACGAGCCGGATCCGGAGGGATTGTATCTGCTGCATACTTCCGAACTGGATAAGCTGTCATTTCCCTTTGAGATTCTGGAGGAAATCGGGAATTATTGTCTGCTGCGGCCGTTTTCCGGTTTTGGCCAGGATTCATGATTTCCGGTGCATAATTTCCTGCAAAAGGGAAAGAATACGTAATGGACAATATTTGAAAATACTGTTAAAATAAGATTGCTGCGGCAAGAAAAAAGAAGAAATTGGAAGACGTATGAAAAAGAAGAAAAACAATTATAAAAAGCACAAATTTACATATATTAAGACTACGCTCGGCACACTCTTTCTGGGGGTGATGTGCATGAAGGGCTATACCCCCTTTGAGGCTACGGGGGAGAATCTGTTTCATATCCAGGTCAACGGCCAGGATGTGGGTACACTGGGAGAGAAGTCCCGGATCGAAGAGCTGCTTTTGGAAGCCCGGAAGAATGTGGCCGGAAGCAGCGAAGAACTGGTTTTTATGCAGACGGATATGACCGTCGTCGGGGAAGAGGTTCTCTGGGGAGAAACCGATGAAGAGGAGGACGTAATACGGAAGATGGAGGCTGCGCTGAAAAGCAGTATCCGTGAGACGATGCATCGCTCTTACACATTGAAAATCAATGAGTATATCATCAATCTGGCCAGTATTGAGGAAGTGCGCAGCCTGCTGCAGGCCGCCATCGATAAATACGGAAATGACGGCAAATTCACCGTGGAGCTGGAGGGAGAGACAGGGCGGGAATTCAGCGTGCTTACGGCCAACGTGGCGGATGCAAGCCGGCAGGGTAACGATGAAGCGTGGCAGGCTTGTATGGGGAGCGGTGTCCAAAGCTTCCTGACGCAGATGACGGGAGAGCAGGAAGGGGATACCAGGCGATCCTTTTCGGATTACGAGCTGGGGATCCAGACCATGGATTTCGCGGAAGATGTGGAGATCGTGGAGAGCTATCTGCCTGAAAGCCAGCTGACTCCTCTGGAAGAGGCTGTCAACCTGGTTATTATGGAACAGGAGACGCCCAGTGTCTATGAGGTGGTGTCGGGAGATACGCTGTCGGAGATTGCTATCAAGGTGAACATTCCCATGGATACGATTATCGCCATGAATGATTCCCTGGAAGACGAGAATTCCATGCTTCGGGTGGGAGACCAGCTGCTGATTACCGTGCCGGAGCCGGAATTGTCTGTGACCAGGGTGGAAGAGGAGTATTATGAGGAAATCTATGACGCAGAAATTGTCTATATTGATAATGACAGCTGGTACACCACTTCTACGGTAGTGCGTCAGCAGCCCTCGGCCGGCTTCCGGAAGGTGGTTGCGGATGTATCCTATCTCAACGACAAGGAAGTGGGGCGTGAAATCTTAAAGGAAGAGGTGGTCATGGAGGCGGTGGCCAAGGTGGTGGAGAGAGGCACCAGGATCCCGCCCACCTATATCAAGCCTATCTCCGGCGGAAGGAAGAGTTCCGGCTTCGGCAGACGGTCCGCGCCTACCAGGGGGGCGAGCTCTTACCATAAAGGAATCGACTGGGCCACACCTACCGGGACGCCGGTATATGCTTCCTGCGGAGGAACCGTCACCAAGGCAGGCTGGGGCAGTGGCTACGGCTATGTGGTGTATATTGATCATGAGGACGGCAGGCAGACCAGATACGGGCATCTGAGCAAGGTTCTGGTGACGGCGGGACAGCAGGTAAGACAGGGCGACAGGATTGCGTTGAGCGGAAATACCGGCGTCAGCACGGGGCCGCATGTGCATTTCGAGATCCTGATTAACGGAACACAGGTGGATCCGCTGAAATATCTGGAATAGAGAGCCGAAGCGGAAATAGAATATGTGTTCTGTTTACAAATGAGGGAAAATGTGGTAACATGGCTTTTGTTGAAAATAAGACGAGGATGTGAAACCCTGGTATAGCATAGTGAAAAGCCCAGGCTATACCGGAACAGAGGGAAATCAAATGGAACAATATGCAATCAAGGGCGGGAATCCGCTGGTAGGGGATGTGGAGATCGCAGGAGCCAAAAATGCGGCACTGCCTGTTTTTGCCGCGGCGGCCATGACGGATGAGACCGTATATATAGATAATATTCCGGATGTGCGGGATATCGATGTAATGCTGAATGCCATGAGGAGCATCGGCGTGGTGGCGAAGAAAATTGACCGCCATAAGGTTATGATGAACAGCGGGAATATTCATAATCTTACAGTTGACAGCGAGGGGTGTAAAAAGATCAGAGGGTCTTATTATCTGCTGGGAGCCTTCCTGGGAAAGTATAAATGTGCGGAGGTAGTGCTGCCTGGCGGATGCGATATCGGGAGCAGGGCAATTGACCAGCATCTGAAAGGGTTCCGCGCCCTGGGGGCGGAGGTTGTCATCGAGCATGGCTTGATCAAGGCGAAAGCGGAGCGTCTCTGCGGCAGCCATATCTATATGGACAAGGTGTCTGTGGGCGCTACCATCAATGTGATGATGGCAGCTACACTGGCAGAGGGCATGACTATCATTGAGAACTGTGCAAAGGAGCCGCATGTGGTAGATGTAGCCAGCTTTTTGAACAGCTGCGGCGCCAATATCAAGGGGGCCGGAACGGATGTGATCCGTATCCGGGGGGTAGCCAGACTCCACGGGACGGACTATACTATCATTCCGGACCAGATTGAGGCGGGGACCTTTATGTTCGCCGCCGCAGTTACCAAGGGAGACGTGACGGTGAAAAACGTCATTCCCAAGCACCTGGAATCTGTCACGGCAAAGCTTCTGGAGATCGGGTGTGAGGTGGAGGAAGCGGATGACTGTATACGGGTTGTTTCATCAAAGCCGCCCATGCATACCCAGGTGCGGACACTGCCCTATCCCGGATTTCCCACGGATATGCAGCCGCAGATCACTGTGGCGCTGGCACTGGCCAAGGGAACCAGCATCGTGACGGAAAGTATCTTTGAAAATCGTTTTAAATATGTGGACGAGCTGGTGCGGATGGGCGCCGATATCAAGGTGGAAGGCGGCGATACGGCTATTATCGACGGCGTGCCCAAATATACGGGTGCCAGCATTACGGTACCGGATCTGCGGGGCGGGGCGGCTTTGGTGATAGCGGCTTTGGCGGCGGAAGGATTTACCCTTGTGGACAATGTGAAGTATGTGGAGCGGGGATATGAAGATTTCCACATCAAGCTTCAGGGTCTGGGAGCCCAGATTGAATTGGTAGAGACAGAGAAGGATTTCCAGAAATTCAAGCTCAAGGTAGGATGAACAAAGAAGATGCAAAACAGGAAGGGCTTTGCGGCAGGTTTTCGGCGGCAGGGCCTTTTTTTATAGGAAAGCCCGTTGTCAGACGGACATGGAATCAGTAAGGCGCCGAAGGTACTATTTTTCCGGCGGCCCGCGCTGCGTTTCGGGATCGGATTTTACGGAGGCATTCGGGGGCGAAGCTGTGCAAATCTTGACAATCCGGTGAAAAAGGGGTATGATAAATGCAGTTTTCAGAAGGCAGAGAGGTGGTGGCAAAGCTATGCGGCGTAACGCGAACCTGCGTCTTTTGCCGGTATTGGTTTTGCTGCTGGCTATTTGCGGCTGCGGGGACAGCGTACCGGGGGGACAAAACGGACAGACAAATCAAAGCAGAGCGGACGGACAGAGCGCACAGACCGGACAAAAGCAAGACCAGCAGAAGGATTTTAACCCATATCAGGCGCCGGCATTTGCGGATTCCGTTTTTCATGCCGAACTTGCAGAGGGGAATGACCGTGCAAAAATCGATCTCTCTCAGGTGAGTCAGGGCTATGTGGGAGTGTCGGCCCAGTCGGAGCGGCGGGTGAAGCTTCAGGTGATCAAGGACGACGAAGCGGCCTATAATTACGATATTCCTTCGGACGGTACGCCGGTGATCATTCCTCTTTCCGGCGGTGACGGCACATACAGCTTTTTTGTAGGGGAGCATGTGAAGGAGAAGTCCTATGCGCCGCTCCATGTGACGGAATGTGAAGTGAAGCTGCAGGATGAATTTCAGCCGTTTCTGCGTCCCAGCCTGTATGTGAATTACAGCAAGGATTCCGAATGTGTCCGCAAGGCTGCGGAGCTGGCGGGGAATGCGGAAAGCGCTTTGGGTGTGGTGACTGCCGTATTTGAATATATCTGCGACAATGTGACCTATGACCAGGAGAAAGCGGCTACGGTGCAGACTGGTTACCTGCCGGATCTGGACGAGACGCTTGCGTCGGGAAAGGGAATCTGTTTTGATTATGCAGCTTTAGCGGCAGGCATGCTCCGCAGCCAGGGGATTCCCACGAAGATGGTATTCGGCTATGTGTCGCCGGGCGATATTTATCATGCGTGGAATATGTTCTACACCGAAGAGACAGGCTGGGTCAGCGTCAGTTATGAGGTGAAGGCGGGAGACTGGTACCGCCTGGACACCACTTTTTCGGCGAACGGCGCGGACGATACTTTCATCGGAGACGGAAGTAATTACGTGGATGTATATTATTATTAGGAATTGTGTACACTTTGGCGGAGGTAGGATATGAGAGGTAGGAAACTGGACAGTCTGGGGGTCAGTGCCTTTTGTGAGAGCATGGCGATGATGGTACAGTCCGGAATTCAGATGGATGAGGCAGTAGCGCTTCTTAGGTCCGGCAGAGGGCAGGGTGGATGCCTGGAAGAAGGGCTCGTAGTCATGCAGGCGGAGACGGAAGCCGGAAAGGGACTTTCCGTGGCTATGGAGAAAGCGGGAATTTTTCCGGAGTACGCTGTCAGGATGGTTGCGGCGGGGGAAAGCGCCGGCCGTCTGGAGGATGTTCTGTTTCAGCTGGCCAGATATTATGCGGATCAGAAGACCATGACGGATAAATTGCGGAATTCGGTTTTGTATCCGGTGGCCATGCTGGGGATCATTATCGTGGTGCTGGCGGTAATGCTGACAATGGTACTTCCCGCGTTTACGGATGTATATGACAATCTGACAGGCAGCCTGGCTGCTTCTGCATATGCCTATGTACAGTGGGCTTATGTGCTCTGCTGGGCGGCGATGGGAGTGATGCTGGTGCTGGCGTTAGTGTTGGCGGCGGGGTTTGCCCTGTGGAACAGCAAAAAGCGGGGTGCAATAGAGGGGCTCTTGGGAAGAGTTCCGGCCTGCGGCGCTATATTGGAGAGCCTGGGGATGTTCCGGTTCACGGCGGCACTGTCTACTTTTTTGGCCAGCGGCCAGATGCAGGATATCGCGGTGGCTGAAAGCGTGAAGATGACCTCCTGCAGAGCGGTTGAGGAAAAGGTGGACCGCTGCGCCCGTCGCATGAGTCAGGGACACGGCATCGCCCAGGCAGCCTACGATGAGGGTCTGTTTGAACCTGTATACGGGAGAATGCTTCTGGCGGGGGAGCGAAGCGGCAATCTGGAGTCTGTGCTCAGGAAGCTGACGGGCCTGCTGGCAGAACATTGTTCCAATCTGGTGGAACGTCTGGTGGGTATCGTGGATCCGGTGCTGTCGGGTATCCTGATGCTGACGGTGGGATTATCTCTTTTGAGCATTATGCTGCCGTTGATCGGTATGATGAACGCCATCGGATAGAATATCCGGATACGGAGGTAGAACACATGTATGTTGATCGGAAGAAAAGACGTTGGCCATGGGCCATACTGCTTTTCGGGTTGCTTCTGGCGCTGGTGGTCCTGTGGCGTGTGAGAGTACCGGCGTCCGGACAGGATATGGAAGAGGAAAGTATCGCTGCGATGAGGGCTGCCGTAGAACGCAGCGCCAGACAATGTTATGTGGTGGAGGGAGCTTATCCTCCCAGCCTGACCTACCTGGAGGAGAATTACGGCCTCCAGATTAATTCGGAAGATTTTTACATAGTCTATGATATATTTGCATCCAATATCCCCCCTGCAGTACGCGTAGTCAGGCGGTGAGGGGAAGCAATGTTGCGGGACTGAAAACATAAAACAGCAACAATGCATCCCAGTGCCCAGAGGATTTACGGACGCATGCATTTAGCGGCCGGAAATTCTCTGCCTATGTTTGGTACTGATGCGGGTACTTACGGAACTGGAACAGCAACAATCCCTCCCAGTGCCCAGAAGAATTGATGGCCCTGCACTTGGGACAGCAATTCTTCTGCCGTTACTGGTACTGGGAGGGATTGTTGCGGAACTAAAATTAGGAGGAATGGCCATGAAGAGAAACGGCAGTTCGCCGATCGGATTTTATACAATGGGAGTTGCATGCCTTTTTCTGGCCGTCTTTTTTCTGACAGTGATTTTCGGCGCCCGGACATACCGGGATATCGTGCGGGAACAGACACAGAATAACCGGACCAGGACATTGTTGTCCTATTTTTCCACCTGTATGAGAAATCACGACACGGCGGGGGCGGTGCGAATCTATGAGGAGGACGGCACCACAGTGCTGGCCATTGCGGATGAAGACAGCGGGTATGGCCTGCGGCTTTATCAATATGAAGGTTGTATTGTGGAAGATTACGGACAGCTGGATGCGGCGCTGAATCCTAAGGGGGCGCAGGTCATCGGAGAGACGGACTTCTTTCTTGTGGAAGAGGTAGATGAGAATACGTATACCGTTACCACTGATGAAGGGAAGGTGCTGCTTCGGGCAAGAAGTGCCGCAAAAGCAATGGGGGCTGTGACAGATGAGTAAAAAGGGCGGTATGAGCAGGGACAAAAACAAAAAGCGCCACATGTCTGAATTTTATATAGAGACATTGGTTCTTGTTGTCATATTCATTGTTGTCATTCTGGTGCTGACCAGGGTATTTGCGCTGTCGGGGCGGATGAGTACCAGGGCGGGGCTTCTGACCAGGGCTGTCCGTCTGGCGGAGAATGCCGGGGAGGCAGTGGCTGCCTCGGACAGCCCGGAGACCTTGCTTAGGCTGCTGGAAGAGAACGGCAATGTCCGTTTGAATCGGGAGGGAGAGACGGATATACTGGATGCGCGGTATGATGAGGATATGAGACCGGCGAAGGATGGAAGCTTCCGTGTAAAGATTACATGGAAGACGGAAGAGAATATGCCGGATTTCGCAGAAAGTGTGGTGGCAGTATACTGGATGGAAGAGACGGAGCCGGTTTATAGTCTGGAGACAGCAGTTTATTTCGGCGGAGGGGAGGTGCTGCCATGAGACATATTCCGATTCGGCTGGGGCCATTGGCACTTTTGCTGACGGTGATCAGTATCTGCATGAGTACGTTGGGCATATTGGCTTTTACGACGGCAAGGGCGGATTTTTCGCTGGCAGAGAAATATGCGGCTACAGTGGAGGAACGCTACGCGTTGGAGCGGGAAGGACAGAGATTCCTACAGGAAGTCTCCAAGACATGGAAATCCGGTGCAGGACTTGGTGCGCTTGACGGGATAGAGGAAGAAGACGGAGTCTATTACAGGACATTTACAAACGGCGGCAGAAATCTAATCGTGGGAATCATCGGAGAGGATTCAGGGATCAGGGTAGTGGAGTGGCGGATGCAGAAGGACTGGGAACCTGAGGAAGGGATGGGAAATCTCTGGCTTGGGGAATGAGAAAAGATGGAAGGACGGGCAGGAACATGAAATTGCAGGAGATTCTGGAACGGGCAGTGCGGGATGAGGATGTATCGGATGTGTTTTTTGTGGCAGGATTGCCGGTTACCATGAAAAGGAGCGGGAGGCAGGTGCGCGTGGGAGAACAGATGCTGATGCCGAAGGATATAGACGGACTGGTGGAGCAGATTTATACGGAAGGCAGGCGTACCCGGATACGGCTGGAAAATGGAGAGGATGACGATTTCTCCCTGTCCATATCCAGGCGAAAAGATGAGAACGGAGAATTTCCGGGAGGACGTTTCCGCGTGAATGTATTCAGGCAGCGGGGCTCTCTGGCGGCGGTGATCCGGGTGATTCGTTTTGAACTGCCGGATCCCGGAAAACTGGGGATATCAGAGGAGGTTCTGGCTCTGGCGGACGAAAAAGGGGACAGAAACAATCGGAACGGCGGGCTGGTATTGGTTACTGGCGCGGCGGGGACAGGAAAATCCACTACGCTGGCCTGTATGATTGACCGGATTAACAGCAATCGGGATTGCCATATTATCACCATGGAAGATCCCATTGAGTATATTCACAGACATAAGAAGGCGATCGTGACCCAGCGCGAGATCTCCATCGATACGCCGGGATATCTGCATGCGCTGCGCTCGGCCCTGCGGGAAAGCCCGGACGTTATTTTGCTGGGAGAAATGCGGGATTACGATACGATTTCCGCGGCCCTGATTGCTGCGGAGACCGGTGTTTTAGTATTCAGTACCCTGCATACCAACAGTGCGGCGGATACCATTAACCGGATCGTGGATGTCTTCCCGGACAAGGAGCAGGCCAGAACGCAGCTGGCGCAGGTGCTGAAGGCAGTGGTATGTCAGCAGCTGGTGCCTTCTACCATGGAGGACGGAGTGGGGAATCGGATCCGCATTCCCGTCTATGAGATCATGAAGGCCACAGATGCCATCCAGAATATGATTCGGGAGAATAAGGTAAACCAGCTGAATTCGGCCATGCAGTCCGGGGCAGGAGAGGGAATGTGCACCATGGACGGCAATTTGCTGAAGCTGTGTCAGGAGGGGAAGATCACCAAGTCTACGGCGCTGAAGTACCGCACGCATTACGGGTATGAGTATATGGAAAAGAGGCTTGGATCATAAGGGCTGTACACAGTGTGAAAAACATACACAGTGTGAAAAATGAATTACCTACTTGACAGCCGCCCAAAGATATAGTAATGTGTTAATAGCAATTGAAAATTTAATAAGATTTCTCTTATTCAGAGCTGGTGGAGATACATAGGATCGATGAAGCCACGGCAACCCCATTTTCGGAAGGTGCCTCCCTGAGCGAGTGTTATTCGAACAATAAGAGGATTTGATATCGCCTGATTTAGAGTCCGCTTATGTTGTAAGCGGGCTTTATTTTATGCACAGGCCCGCATATGGAAGTTTGCTGCTGACGCAGCATGCGGGCCGCGCGGCGAGTAGCGGAGAAAGGCATTCCTCTACTCGATTGCGCAGACCGGCGCTTAGGTATCGAAGAAAGAGATTCGCTCACTTGATTTTCAATTGTACTTATTTTACTGGAAGAAAGGAAAAACAGATGGAAAAACATTTATTTACTTCAGAATCAGTGACAGAAGGGCATCCCGATAAGCTCTGCGACGCAGTGTCGGATGCGATTTTGGATGCCTGTATGGAGCAGGACCCCATGAGCCGTGTGGCCTGTGAGACAGCCAGCTGTACCGGGTTTATCCTGGTGACAGGGGAGATTACCACAAAAGCCAACCTGGACATCCCGGCGATTGTGCGTAAAACGGTGAACGGGATTGGCTACAATGATGCGAAAACGGGTTTTGACGGCAATATCTGTGCCGTTATGGTGGCATTGGATAAGCAGTCCCCCGACATTGCAATGGGGGTGGATAAGGCGCTGGAAGCAAGGGAATCCGGTATGAGCGACGAGCAGATCGAGGCTATCGGCGCAGGGGATCAGGGAATGATGTTCGGGTATGCTACCAACGAGACCCCTGAGCTGATGCCCTATCCCATTTCATTGGCCCATAAGCTGGCGAGGCAGCTTGCGAAGGTGCGCAAGGACGGCACGCTGCCCTACCTGCGTCCGGACGGAAAAAGCCAGGTGTCCGTGGAATATGATGAGAACGGCAAACCCATCCGCCTGGAGGCTGTGGTACTTTCCACACAGCACAACGAGGAGGTAAGCCAGGAACAGATCCATGAGGATATCCGGAAATATGTGTTTGATCCGGTGCTGCCGAAGGAGATGATTGATGAGGAGACGAAGTTTTTCATCAATCCTACAGGCAGGTTTGTGATCGGCGGTCCACAGGGAGATGCAGGGCTCACCGGCCGCAAGATTATTGTGGATACATACGGCGGATATGCCCGTCACGGCGGCGGAGCTTTCTCCGGTAAGGACTGTACCAAGGTGGACAGAAGCGCTGCCTATGCTGCCCGCTATGTGGCGAAGAATATTGTGGCGGCAGGTCTGGCGGATAAGTGCGAGATACAGCTTTCCTATGCTATCGGCGTGGCGCAGCCTACTTCCGTTATGGTGGATACCTTCGGGACAGGAAAGCTCGGCAATGAGAAGCTGGTGGAGATCATCCGCGAGAATTTTGATCTGCGTCCTGCAGGGATCATCAAGATGCTGGATCTGCGCAGGCCCATTTACAGTCCTACGTCTGCTTACGGGCATTTCGGACGGGAAGATGTCTCTCTTCCCTGGGAGATGACAGACCGGGCGGAAGCGCTGAAAAAATATTTATAGAAGCCAGGAAGGGACTGCCTGTTTGATATTGACAGGCGGTTCCTTTGTTTTATTTGCATTTCCGTTTTATTTATGCTAAAATGTTGACTCAGAAAGGCACCTGGTCAAAATTGTACAGGCTAAGGTGGTTCGGAAAAGGTATAGGAAAACAGCATGAACAGCGCTATCAAATGCCAAAAGACATAAAATCCGGTCAAAAGGCGGCGAAGGCGCGTCGGTGCGGATGGGGGGAATATGTTATATTTTATCGTATCAAAAGATCAGGCATCTTGGCTGGCTCTGGCAGGCATTTTGTTTGCGTTTGTGGCGACGGTATCTGCAACGGCGAAACTGGCGTCCCGGCTGCCCAAGGACGCGGGACGGGAATTCGCCCATGACGGCAAGCTTTCGGCAGGGAAGCCCAGAGGGGCCGGGATCATTTTCGTGCTGTGTTTTGTGGCGGCAGGTCTTTTATTTTCTCCCCTGAGTGCGGAGACGATTATTTATATGATATCGATTGTACTCTGTATGCTCACAGGCTTTCTGGACGATGCGTCGAAGATGCCCTGGGGGGAATTGAAAAAGGGTTTTCTGGATCTGTGTATAGCGGTGCTGACAGCCATGACTTTCATGAAATACAATTCCACGGATATTGAGCTGGCGCTGTTTCATGTGGGATTGTCGGTTCCGAGGTGGCTGTTTGCAGTGTTGGTTGTCATTTTAGTGTGGGCATCCGTGAATGTGACCAATTGTTCCGACGGTGTGGACGGGCTTTCCGGTACGCTGACGATCATTACGCTTATGACCATCTATACAATAGACAGGATTCTGAGTGTGGGAGGGGATATTCCGTTCCTGATTCTGCTGTTTTCCGTCTGCATTTTGGGGTATCTTTGGTACAATGCCACGCCCAGCAGGCTGATGATGGGGGATGCGGGCTCCAGGGCCATGGGGCTGTTTATCAGCATTGCCATTCTGAAGACAGGGCGTCCTTTTTTGTATATTCCGGTGGCGCTGGTATTGATTTTGGACGGAGGACTGGGACTTATCAAAGTCGGATTGCTGCGTACATGCAGGATCCGGATTCTCACCAGGGTGCGCACGCCGCTTCATGATCATGTGCGCAAAATTTGGGGATGGTCCAATACGCAGACGGTATTCCGTTTTGCGATTATTCAGATTATATTAGCTGTGGCCGTGGTATACGGTATTGGGCTATAGGAAAGGGGTTTGGGATATGTACGATCAATTGACGCCCGGCGATATCCGGAAGATGGAGGAAGAGATCGAGCATCGGAAACTGGTGGTGCGGCAGCAGGCGCTGGCAGATGTGAAGGAAGCCAGGGCCCAGGGGGATCTGAGCGAGAATTTTGAGTACTATGCGGCGAAGAAATTCAAGAACCAGAATGAGAGCCGCATCCGGTATCTGGAGCGGATGATCAGAACCGCCAAAGTGATTTCCGAGGAGTCTGCCGAGGACGAGGTAGGGATCAACAATACCGTGACCGTAGAGTTTCAGGAGGACGGCCTGGTGGAGACATACAGGATTGTCACAACAGTACGGGGAAATTCCCTGGAAAACCTGATCAGTAATGAAAGCCCTCTGGGGAAGGCACTGCTGGGGAAGAAGGAGGGAGAACTGGTCCATGTACAGGTCAACCAAAGTATCGGATATGATGTGCGAATTGTCAAAATAGAGAACACCGGAGATGACGGCAAAGACAAGATTAGGAGTTTTTAGATGAAAAAATATCTGTTGTTTGATTTGGACGGAACATTGACGGATCCGAAAGAGGGAATCTGTACCTGTGTGCAATACGCTTTGGCGTCTTTCGGAATTGAGGAGCCGGATCTGGATAAGCTGGAGCCTTTTATCGGACCGCCGCTGAAGGACAGCTTTATGAAATATTATGGGATGGATGAAGTGCAGGCACAGGAGGCTATAGCCAAATACAGAGAGCGCTTCCAGGATCAGGGGATCTTCGAAAATAAGCTCTACGCAGGGATTCCCGAGATGCTTCGGGCGCTGAATGCCAAGGGAATGTTTATGGCGGTGGCTTCCAGCAAGCCCACTGTTTTTGTGCGGCGGATTCTGGAGCATTTTGAGATTGCAAAATATTTCAAGGTGATCGTGGGGAGCGAGCTGGACGGCACCCGTTCCAATAAGGACGAAGTGGTTTCGGAGGCCCTGCGTCAACTGTTCGATCAGCGTCAGGTGGAAAAGGATCAGGTCTACATGATCGGGGACCGCAGCTTTGATGTGGAGGGCGCCCATGCCACGGGAGTAGAGGCCGTGGGGGTTACATATGGCTACGGGAGCATGGAAGAACTCAAAGAGGCCAGGGCCGATTACATTGTCCGGACAGTGGAGGAGCTTCAGAAGTTTCTGCTCAGAGGAACAGACGAGAAGAAACTGACTTCTTCCCAGCGGATCTGGCAGCTGGCCCTGCCGTTTCTGCTCTTTATTATGATGAGGAATATTGCCATCAATTTTGCGGCCATGATGATGGCGTCTCTGGGCAGAAGCGGAGCGGGAGGCACTTTTTTGTTTGTATGGGACGAGGAGGGGACCCTGGTAGGAATGACGGGGAATGCCGGGGCAATCGTCTCTGCCGTGGGTTTCCTGGCGGCCGGAGCCGTGGTCTTTCAGATTGCCAGAAAGACCATTACAAAAGCCGCGGAGGACAGAAAGCTGCTGTATATCAGGGAGGAGCCGAGACTAAATTATATTCTGCTTGCCGTTGCGGATATGGGGTTGGTTCTGGGATTGAATCTGCTGCTGTCGCTGACAGGCGTGGTGGGAGGCTCAGAGACCTATCAGGCCGTGGCCGAGAATCAGTATGCCGCATGGCTGCCGCTGGGGTTATTCTGCTTTGGAGTGGTAACGCCGATTGCGGAGGAACTGCTGTTTCGGGGGATCTTTTATAATTGCTGCCGCCGTTATATGAAGCTGCAGGCGGCGATGATCATGTCGGCGGCATTATTCGCCCTGTATCACGGGAATTCCGTACAGGGAATTTACGCCTTTTTCATGGGTTGCTTTATCGTGTATGCCTATGAGTATTTCGGCGATTATAAAATAGCGGTATTTGTCCATATTCTGGCAAATATACTGGCTTATCTGGTGAGCTCTGTGGGGATTACGATACCGGGAGCCTTGCAGTGGCCGGTCTGCATTGTGAGCCTTCTTGTGGCTGCAGGGTGCATTTGGATGCTGCATCGGCACAAGAAGCTGTTTTAAAAGGGGCAGGGTGAGATGACATTTTCAGTGATTACGGTCTGTCTGAATCCAGGGGAAAAGCTGGCGTTTACGCTGGAAAGTGTGTTGCGGCAAAGCTTCGTGGATCTGGAGATTATTGTAAAGGACGGCGGCAGCCGGGACGGTTCTGTGGCTGCATGGCAGGAGACACATAAAGGAATGCCCGGCACAGAACGGGTGCGGGTTTTCACGGAAGAAGACCGGGGGATATATGATGCCATGAACCAGGCGGTTTCCCATGCCCGGGGAGATTTTCTGCTGTTTTTAAACTGCGGGGACATTTTTCCGAATGATGAGGTGCTGGAGAAGGCCTGGCAGGTGATCAAAAAGGAGCAGGCGGCGGGAACCGATTTGGACAGGCTGGTACTCTATGGAGATACCTGCAGTGGCAAGAATCAGGTGACCATTGCTTCCGCGCCCGCGATTACCGGTTTTACCTGTTACCGCAATATCCCCTGCCACCAGTCCTGTTTCTACAGCAGGCGGCTGTGTCTGGAGAAACCATACGATTTACAGTATAAAATAAGAGCAGATTACGATCATTTCCTGTGGTGTTTCTACCGGGCCGGGGCCAAAATGCGGCATATGGAGTTCCCGGTGGCCTTCTATGAGGGCGGAGGCTTCTCCGAGAGCCGGGAGAACCAGGCCAGGGACAGGCAGGAGCACAGGCAGATTACGGCTTCTTATATGGGCAGGCTGGAGCTTACGAAATACAGGGCGGCGATGGCGCTGACCCTGGCACCGCTGCGCACATGGATGGCGGAGAGCAGGACTTTTTCCGGGCTGTATCATTGGCTGAAGAAATGCTTATATGGACGCTTTGATTCGCGCGTCAATTAGACTCGACTACTGTTTCGTCAAGGTATTTTCGGTACGCAGCCTCGAAGGACTCCCATTCGCTGACATCACCGGTACTTTTCCCGATTCTTTCATATATAATATTTCCTATGTAATCCGTTATCTTCAACGCTCCGTTCAGATTACAATGGGCATCATCATGGCAGTCCACAAAGAATTCCAATGCGGAATCCTCATACACGGTTTTCTCATTAAAATCAATATATGTGATCCCCTTTTCAGATGCATATTCTGAAAGAAACCGATATTTTCCTGCGTCATCAAAGGTGGAAGGCGCCATTGTCAGGATCAGATCGATATTGTTTTCCGCGCACAAAGCGACAATCGAATCCAGATAAGACAGCATAAATACATTGCCGGCATCTGCCCCGCCTGCAAGCGCCTGTTCTTCCGTAATCGGTACAAAGCCGTCGACACCCGCGTATCTTGTCAACGGTAAATAGCCTTTCCATAGACTGTGTCGGCTCAGTTGATCCAATTTGAAATCATGGAGGTTGATACTTTCCCAGCGCTCGTGATATGCAATCATTGGGAAGATAAAGCTTTTCACGGATAAAGACTCCCATATTTTCGGCATATGAATCACGGCCTTTAATTTTACCGGAGACCATCTCATAAAGTCAAAAGCTTTCCTGGTAAGCCCTTCCACAGAGGCTGCAAGATTTTCGTTATCGTACAGATAAAGCATGGCGGTATCCAACACTACCGTCCTGGGTTTTTGAAAGCGCAGCGCTTCCTCGAGCCAATAATAGGATGTGAATAAGTTTTGCTGTTCACAGGCCAGATTGTAACCGGAAATTCCATACTTACTGTAAAGCTCCTGAGGAATAAAGCCGCACACGGCATTACTGCTGCCCAAAAAGATTACATCAACCGTGTTTTTATCCAGTTCATAAAAGTCGCTGTAGGTGGAGGTAGTCGGAAAGCCGTTCTCCATAAAGCTTTTGGGTGTAACAATCGTTAAACATAATTTATAGAGCAGAAATAATACCGCAAAGAAGGAAATAGCCCGGATCAAGGTCCTTATCTTTTTCATCATCCCTAGAATCCTCCATAAATGAATTCGGCAGCTTCAAATCCTCTGCCATATCTGCCATACAAAATAACGATAAAGAGGAATATCATGTACACAGGCCATCGAAACATAAGAGGCTGTTTATCAAGCCATATTCTTGCGTATCCGTAACGTTCTCTTAAAACAGCGGCAATTGCCAAAACAAATACCCCAAAGACAATTAGATTTAAGTTTTTACCGGTTATGGCCCAGGCCGGTATACTTCCGTCAAACAGAATCCATGGATTCCAATTTTTCCTGGAAAAAGTCCCGATCAGCCTGCCGATGAAATGAATACCGTCCCGAACGCTGTCGGCCCTGAAAAAAACCGCTCCGATTGCATAGACAGAATATGTCTTTATGCGCCGAAGAAATTGAAATCCGAAACTGCCTGTATCGCATCCCATTTTTGCATAGAGTCGGCCCAAAAGTGGGGAGGAGTATTCCTCGAACAGAAGCACAAGCCAGTACCAGAGGCTTACTCCCACGATATACTTATAAGCTCCGTGCCAAAAGCCGATTACCAGCCACAGCGCAAGCATTCCCAATGAGGTTGTAAAAAACTTTCCTGCCTTCTTATGGCCTTTTCTTTTAAAAAAGGTATTCATTTTAATGAATAGCCTGGTTTTCAGCAACGGATAAAGCACATAATCCTTTGCCCAGGTTCCCAATGTGATATGCCACCTTTGCCAGAATTCCTGACTGGTCAGCGCCAGAAACGGATTTCTGAAATTCTCGGCAAGCTTAATGCCAAACATCTCCGCCGTACCAAGCACAATGTCCATACAACCCGAAAAATCCGTATACATCTGAATCGGATAAAGCATCAGAGCCATCCATGTAAAAAGGCCGCCGTATTCATCTGGGTTTGCCCATACCGCATCAACCATTACTCCCGCGCGTTCGGCAATCACAAGCTTTTTAAAGTATCCCCAGAGGATTCTCTGTGCTCCGTGGGCAAGATTCAGGTATGAAAAACGCCGGCCTTCGTACATACGTTCCAAATCCCTGTATCTGCTTATGGGACCTGTTATCATCTGCGGGAAAAATGATGTAAACAAAAGAAGCTTCAGAGGATTTGCCTGCGCCCTGGCAGTTCCCCAACAGCAATCGATTGTGTAGCCGATGAGCTGAAGGGTATAATACCCCATTCCCAGAGCGGCAACCCAGTCTGTTATTTTGACATAGGAAGTTCCTTTCAAAAGAAACCACAATCCGAGATCCAGAAAAATCGTTGTCCCGATTGCCGCTTTCCAAAATAGCGGCGTGCCGGAACCTTCTTTTTCCCGATATCGGTCCAATCCGTTCGTCACGATCCACGCCATTGCCGTTGAAATCAATAGGTAGACCAGAGTGCCGGGGACAGCGGCAAGACAGTAGAATACGATACTGGAAAACAGTAACTCTATCCATTGCCATTTTCGGGGAATTATATAATAACAAAATAAGGCTGCGGCAACAAATGCCAAATAATATAGAGAAGTAATTGTCATGATGATTTACCGTCCCGTTTCAGATCATTGCCTGTTTTCGACAGAATAAACTATATATCTATCTTCTTATACATTTCCTATCTTGTAAATTGACAAATTAACCAAAAATACGATACGGTTTACGGCTAATGTCATGAAGTTAAGTTATGTGAACGAGTGTTAAAAGCCTGACAATATAGAGGAAAACGGAGAAAAGACAAATAATCAGATAATTTTAATAAAAGTCTTTATTTACAAATCCGAAAAAGTGTAGTATAGTATGACGGTAAAGACGCAACGGAGCGCTCAGAGGTGCTTCCGCTGCGTCTTTTTTTGTCGGGATAGGGATAGTCTGCGGTAGAAGAATACGGAACAGGAAGAGTCCGACAGGTGCCGCAGCATCCGTCTTTATAGGAAGAGAGGGAGAGAAATATGTTTGATGCGAAAAGAAACGTGCCGAAAGCTCCTTTATACCGTGAGTCCTTCGAGCACGACAGCTGCGGAATCGGCGCCTGTGTGAATATCAAAGGTGAAAAAAGCCGCGCAACCGTGACGAATGCTCTGAAGATCGTGGAGAATCTGGAACACAGAGCCGGTAGGGATGCGGAAGGCAAAACCGGGGACGGTGTGGGAATTCTGACACAGATTCCGCACAAATTTTTCGCCAGAGTGACAAAGGCGTCGGGCATTGCGCTGGGCGGCGAGCGGGAATACGGCGTAGCCTTTGTCTTCTTTCCCCAGGAGGAGCTGCGGCGAAACCAAGCGAAGAAGATGTTCGAAATCATTGTGGAGAAGGAGGGGCTGGAATTTCTGGGATGGAGAGATGTGCCCACCTTTCCCAATGTGCTGGGGCAGAGCGCAGTGGAATGTATGCCTCACATTATGCAGGGATTTGTGAAAAAGCCGGCGGATGTGGAGAAGGGGCTGGCCTTTGACCGCAGGCTCTATATAGCCAGACGCCTGTTCGAACAGTCTTCAGAAGATACATATGTAGTATCTTTTTCCAGCAGAACCATCGTGTATAAAGGGATGTTTCTGGTGGGGCAGCTGCGTACTTTCTATGCCGATCTGCAGAGCGAAGATTACGAATCAGCCATCGCCATGGTGCATTCCCGTTTTTCCACCAATACCAATCCCAGCTGGGAGCGCGCCCATCCCAACCGCCTCATGGTGCACAACGGGGAGATCAATACCATTCGGGGAAATGCGGACAAGATGCTGGCCAGAGAGGAGAACATGGAATCCGAATACCTGAAAGGACAGATGCACAAGGTGCTGCCTGCCATCAGCAAAACGGGATCCGATTCTGCCATGCTGGATAACACACTGGAATTTCTGGTGATGAGCGGTATGGATTTGCCTCTTGCAGTGATGATTGCCATTCCGGAGCCTTGGGCCAACGACAAGGCCATGTCCCAGAACAAACGGGATTTTTATCAGTATTACGCCACCATGATGGAGCCCTGGGACGGGCCGGCATCCATCCTGTTTTCAGATGGAGATATCATGGGAGCCGTGCTGGACCGCAACGGTCTGCGTCCTTCCCGGTATATGATTACGGAGGATGACACGCTGATCCTTTCTTCGGAGGTGGGCGTGCTGGAGATAGAACCCGCCGGGATCAGAAAGAAAGAGCGGTTGCGCCCCGGGAAGATGCTGCTGGTGGACACGGTGCAGGGAAAGGTGATTTCCGACGAAGAATTGAAGGAAAAATATGCTTCCAGGCAACCCTACGGCGAGTGGCTGGACAACAATCTGGTCTTTTTGAAGGATTTGAAGATTCCCAACCAGCGTGTGCCGGAGTACAGCCCGGAAGAGAGGCAGAAGATGCAGAAAGCCTTCGGTTATACTTATGATGAGCTGAAGACCAGCATCCTGCCTATGGCGAAGAACGGGGCGGAGGCCATTGCTGCCATGGGAGTGGATGTTCCCCTGCCGGTGCTGAGCAAAACATACCACCCGTTATTCCACTATTTCAAGCAGCTTTTTGCCCAGGTGACCAATCCACCCATCGACGCCATCCGGGAGGAAATCGTTACCTCCACCACCGTGTATATCGGCACCGAGGGCAATATCCTTCGGGAAAGTCCCGGGAACTGCAATGTGCTGCGGGTCAACAATCCGATCCTGACCAACACGGATCTGCTGAAAATCAAAAATATGAAGGCCGAGGGCTTCCGGGTGGAGGTGCTGCCCATTATTTACTATAAAAATACCCGACTGGAGCGGGCCATCGACAGACTCTTCGTGGAAGCGGACAGGGCTTATCGGGACGGGGTGAATATCTTGATTCTGTCGGACAGAGGAGTGGATGAAAACCATGTGGCCATTCCTTCTCTGTTGGCTGTATCCGCACTGAACCAGTATCTGGTGCGCACGAAGAAGAGAACCAGGGTGGCGTTGATTCTGGAGTCCGGGGAACCCAGAGAAGTGCATCATTTTGCAACCTTGCTGGGGTATGGTGCCTGTGCGGTGAATCCCTATCTGGCCCAGGAGAGCATTAAAGAGCTGATTGACAATTCGCTGCTGGATAAAGATTATTATGCGGCGGTAAATGATTATAATAATGCAGTGCTGCATGGCATTGTAAAGATTGCATCCAAGATGGGAATCAGTACAATCCAGTCCTACCAGGGTTCTCAGATTTTCGAGGCAATCGGCATTGCGCCGGAGGTGGTTGCGAAGTATTTCAGCAATACGGTTTGCCGGGTGGGCGGTATCGGATTAACGGATTTGGAAAAACAGGTGGATGCGCTTCATTCTCAGGCATTTGATCCGCTGGGCCTGGGCAGTGATCTGACGCTGGACAGCCCGGGACATCACAAGATGAGAAGCGGCGGGGATGAGCATCTGTACAATCCCCAGACGATTCATATGCTGCAGCAGGCCGCCAGGCGGGGAGATTACGGTATGTTTAAGCAGTATACCGCCATGGTCAACGACGAGCATTCCGTCCGCAATCTCAGGGGCCTGATGGATTTTCGTTATCCGGATAATCCGGTTCCGCTTAAGGAGGTAGAGCCGGTGGAGGCAATCGTTACCCGGTTTAAGACAGGGGCCATGTCCTACGGCTCCATTTCCAAAGAGGCCCATGAGACATTGGCCATCGCCATGAACAGACTCCATGGCAAGAGCAATTCCGGCGAGGGCGGAGAAGAGCTGGAACGGCTGGAAAGGGGACCGGACGGAGAGGACCGCTGCTCCGCCATCAAGCAGGTAGCCAGCGGACGATTCGGTGTTACCAGCCGTTATCTTGTGAGCGCGAAGGAGATTCAGATCAAGATGGCGCAGGGTGCAAAGCCCGGCGAAGGCGGCCATCTGCCGGGAGGAAAGGTTTATCCGTGGATCGCAAGGACCAGACATTCCACGCCGGGTGTCTCCCTGATTTCCCCGCCGCCTCACCATGATATCTATTCCATTGAAGATCTGGCACAATTGATTTATGATTTGAAAAATGCAAATAAGGATGCACGGATTTCCGTAAAGCTGGTGTCCGAGGCAGGTGTGGGCACGGTGGCGGCAGGTGTGGCCAAGGCCGGCGCACAGGTGATATTGGTGAGCGGCTATGACGGAGGAACCGGTGCGGCTCCCAGAAGTTCCATTCACAATGCGGGCCTGCCCTGGGAGCTGGGTCTGGCGGAGACTCATCAGACTCTGATCAGGAACGGATTGCGGGGGAAGGTGCGGATAGAGACGGACGGAAAGCTCATGAGCGGAAGGGATGTAGCGATCGCGGCTATTCTGGGAGCGGAGGAGTTCGGCTTTGCTACTGCGCCTCTTGTGACGCTGGGATGTGTCATGATGCGGGTCTGCAATCTGGACACCTGTCCGGTAGGCGTGGCCACCCAGAATCCGGAATTGCGTAAAAAATTCCGCGGAAAGCCGGAATATGTGGAAAATTTTATGAGGTTTGTGGCCCGGGAGCTTCGGGAATATATGGCGGCGCTGGGCGTGCGCAGTGTGGATGAACTGGTGGGGCGGACGGATCTGCTGAAAATGAAGGAGGGACTGAACCCCAGGCAGGCGCAGGTGGATCTGGCTCAGATTCTCTCAGGTTCCCACGAGGAGTGTGGACAAAAGGTGATATTTGACCCGAAGCAGGTATTTGATTTTCAGCTGGAAAAAACGTTGGATGAGAGAGTTCTCCTAAAACAGCTGCGGAAAGCCATCCTGGCGGGGCAGAGGAGAAGTATTGAGGTGAATGTCTCCAATACGGACAGGGCCTTCGGCACTATGCTGGGAAGCGAGATCACCAGGAGGTTGGGCGATTCCGTGAAGGAAGATACCTACCATGTGCTTTGCCGGGGAGCGGGCGGCCAATCCTTCGGGGCTTTTATTCCCTGCGGATTGACTCTGGAACTGGTGGGAGACAGCAATGACTATTTCGGCAAGGGACTTTCCGGCGGGAAACTGATCGTATATCCGCCCAGGGGATGCAGATTTGAAGCTTCGGAGAATATTATCATCGGCAATGTGGCTCTGTACGGCGCCACCAGCGGAAAAGCATTTATAAACGGTGTGGCAGGGGAGCGCTTCTGCGTGAGGAATTCCGGCGCCATAGCGGTGGTGGAAGGCGTGGGAGATCACGGATGTGAATATATGACCGGCGGACGTGTGGTGGTTCTGGGAAGGACAGGGAAAAATTTCGCGGCGGGCATGAGCGGCGGGATTGCCTATGTGCTGGACGAGGGTAATGATCTGTACAAACGCCTGAATAAGGAGATGGTGTCCTCCGGCGAGCTTACCTCCAAATATGATGTGCTGGAGCTGAAGGAAATGATTCAGGAGCATGTGCGGCTGACCAATTCCGCCAAGGGAAAAAAGATCCTGGAGGATTTCGAGGCATATGTGCCGAAGTTTAAGAAGATTATTCCGTATGATTATGCGCGGGTTTTGAAGACCATCGTGCAGATGGAGGAGAAGGGGCTGAGTGCGGAGCAGGCGCAGATTGAGGCGTTTTACGCGAATACGAGGAAATAGAGCGGATAATGCTTTAGGGACGGCGGATGGGGCGGGGGACTTTGCCCGGTCCGGGCAACGTTCTTTGGGGAGGGAAAATTTCTTAGAAGTAGTGAGATAAATGAATGGGGAAGTGGAAGGAGAGGAAGAAGCATGGGTAAGCCGACAGGTTTTATGGAATATGAGAGGGAAGTGAGCAGGGCGGAGGAGCCGCTTAAGAGGATCCGGCATTTCGGGGAATTCCATGAGCATCTGGGAAGAGCGGAGCAGCAGCGCCAGGGGGCCCGGTGTATGGAATGCGGAGTGCCGTTCTGTCAGTCCGGGATGATGATTGGGGGGATGGCCAGCGGCTGTCCTCTGCACAATCTGATTCCGGAGTGGAATGACCTGGTGTATACGGGAAACTGGCAGCAGGCGTATCAGAGGTTGAAGAAAACGAACAATTTTCCGGAATTTACCTCCAGGGTGTGCCCTGCGCTATGCGAGGCTGCCTGTACCTGCGGGCTGAACGGGGATCCGGTGGCAGCGAAGGAAAATGAGTATGCCATTATTGAAAATGCCTACGGGAAGGGATATGCGGCTCCCAGACCGCCGAAGGTGCGCACCGGGAAGCGGGTAGCGGTGGTGGGAAGCGGCCCCTCCGGTCTGGCGGCAGCGGACCAGCTCAACAGCCGGGGCCATATGGTGACGGTATTTGAGCGCTCTGATCGCATCGGCGGACTGTTGATGTACGGTATTCCGAACATGAAGCTGGAGAAGCGGATTGTGGAGCGGAAGCGCAGCGTGATGGAAGCGGAGGGGATTACCTTTGTCACCGGTGTGGATGTGGGGAGAGGGATGAAGGCGGAGCAGCTGCTGCGTGATTTTGACCGAGTAATATTGGCCTGCGGCGCATCCCGTCCCCGGGATATTGATGCGCCCGGGCGGGATGCGAAGGGGATTTATTTCGCGGTGGATTTTTTGAAGGCAAATACGAAGAGCCTGTTGGATTCAGATTTTGCGGATAAGAAGTATGTGGACACGAAGGACAAAAATGTGGTGATCATCGGCGGAGGGGATACCGGGAATGATTGTGTGGGCACGGCTCTCCGGCACGGGGCGAAGAGCGTGGTTCAGGTGGAGATGATGCCCAAGGCACCGGATACCAGGGCGGAGAATAATCCATGGCCGGAATGGCCAAGGGTCTGCAAGACAGACTACGGCCAGGAGGAGGCTATTGCGTTATACGGGCAGGATCCGCGGATCTATGAGGCTACCGTGAAGGCATTTCAAAAGGATCAGGAGGGAAGGCTGACCGGGGTGGAGATTGTGAGACTTGCCTGGGAGAGAGATGCTGCCACAGGACGCATGCATAGTAAGGAGATTCCGGGCAGCGGGCAGGTGCTGGAGGCGGATGTGGTTTTGATTGCGGCGGGTTTTCTGGGGGTGGAAGCCTATGTGGCGGAGGCATTTGGCGTGGAGCTGAATGGACGCATGAATGTAAAGACGGCGGAGGGAAGCTATGGCACCGCCAGAGAAAATGTTTTCGTTGCCGGGGATATGCACAGGGGGCAGTCTCTGGTGGTATGGGCGATCCGGGAAGGAAGGGAAGCAGCCAGGGCTGTGGACGAGAGCCTGATGGGATACTCCGGCCTGACGGTGCAATGAGGCAGGGAATTTTTTTCAGCATTTTCCAGAAGGCTTTTTTTCAAAAAATGATTGAAAAAAAGCCTTTCTTGTGCTAAGCTGATCTCAAAGCAGATTTTCATCCAAAGTTGTTCTATGATTCGACTTGACTTTCTTGTAAATCAGAAAATTCCTGCTTTTATTTCAAAATAACCGGCGGGAGTTTTCATGGAACTCCCGGATAAAATGTGGCGGGAGGGATCTATGGCGGAAAAAGACATTACAGAGAAAGTGCTGATGTCCTATGCTGATGTATTTGCGGATTGTATTAATGCATTGGTATACGGCGGAAAGCAGCGGCTCAGCGCGGAAAATACGCAGCCCGCCCCTACGGAGAGCTTCTATCAGGGGAAAAAGCCTCATAACCAGCTCTGCGATGTCAGCAGGTATCTGGTGGAACAGGGCTGCATTGTCGCTCAGTATATCATTGAAAATGAAACGCAGCCCAGGGAACGGCAGATTTTACGGAATATTTCCTACCAGGGAGGTGTCTACAGGCACCAGTTGGAAAGCAGTGTTCCCGTATACGCGGTAATCGATATCGTCATCGCCTGGACAGGAAGGACGAACCGCATCCCACAGAGCCTTTCTGATCTTTTGGGTAAAAACGGAGTGCCTGCGGAAGAGTTGCGGCTGATAGACGATATCCGTGTGAAGATTTATCGAATGAACAATTTGTGCCCGGATATTCGAAAGAGGTTCGTCAGCGATATTGGATTCGTGGCGGATTATCTCAATGAGGGCAGCTTCGAGCGCCGCAGTGATCAGAAAATTATCCATTTGGAAGCGCTGTGTGACATGATGGAGGCTGTGACCGGAGATAGAAGGTTTCGGGAAGAGGCAGAAAAACTTTTGGATAAACAACAGGGGGAGGAAAAAATCATGATGTGTGAATATATTAATTTATTGGAAGCACGCGGAGAGAAAAGGGGTGAAAAGAAGGGTGAAAAGAAGGGGGAAGCAAAGCTGACCTTATTGCTGGCAAAGTTATATGAATTGGGACGGGACGATGAGGCGAAGCTTGCCGTGCAGGACATGGAGGTCAGGGCGAGGCTTTATCAGGAATTCAGCATTGCGAATTATATACATGATAAATAAATCCGGAGTCCGCGGCTGCTTCCACGGCAAACCGGCCGGAGCCGGTTACCGGAAAACTTTCTGCAGCACGGGATCCTCTGCCAGTATCTGTTTGGCCAGTTTCCGGTATTTTTCCTCATGGAGATAAGTGTGCCGGAAGGGCTTCACGGATGGCGCCAGATCGATGGCCTTTTGGTAATCCTCCCGGTTCAGGCCCAGGGTGGCCGCATAATCCCAGAAGCCGGTGTCGGACAGGATCGTATTTACCCGCCTGTAACGGTGATCCTGCACTTTGCTCATCAGATAAGTGGCGATCCCAACCTGTATGCCGTGCAGCTGGGGTTGTTCCAGCAGTTTATCCAGGGCATGAGAGACCAGGTGCTCGCTGCCGCTGGTGGGCGCGCTGCTGCCTGCGATCTCGTTAGCGATGCCGCTCATGGCCAGGGAATCCAGAAGTTCTCTTAGAAACAAATCTTCATGAATACTCTTAAAAGGCGTGCGGACAAAGCTGTTTACCGCTTTCTTTGCGATCATAACCGCGAAATCGTTGATGGAAGAATATCCCATTTCTGCTTCATAGGCCCAGTCATAGAGGGCGGTGATCTTGGATACCATATCCCCTATGCCGGAGTATAAGAATTTCTCGGGTGCACTTTTTATGACATCAGTGTCGGCTATGATGCCGTATGCCATGCGCGCGGGGACAGATGTCCTGCGTCCATTGACGGTGAGAGAGGCGCTTGAGCTGGAGAAGCCGTCGCTGGAAGAGGATGTGGGGACGCTTAGAAAGGGGAGCTTGCGCAGATAAGCGGCATATTTGGCCCCGTCGATGACTTTGCCGCCGCCCAGTCCTACAATGATCTGTACCTTGTTGTCGATGGAGAAGGCCAGCTCCACAAGTTCCTCGATTTTGACAGAGTCCAGTTCCCGGTATTCCAGAACCGTGACACCGGCTTCCCGGAGAGAGTCCATCACCTGGCTTCCGAACATATCTATGAGGCCGTTTCCGAAGTAAATGACGGCTTTGTCCATGCCCCCTGAACGAATGTCATTTCCGATATTTTTCAGTGCACCCTTTCCTACCTTCAAGATGGAGGGGATTGCGATATGAGCGTTGTTCATCTTGGTACCTCCTGGCCCGCTTCGGCAGGCATCCAAAGAATATCATATTTATCTCCGGAAAACAAGCGAAAACAGGTAAATCAGCAGGTAAATCCGAAAATAAAAGTTTCACTGTGGGAAAAATCATGTTATAATATGACTATATTTGTGGCAGGAAACGGCCGAATGGTCATCTGCCATGTGCGTTTGCTGTGCATATGGTATAATGTTGACATGAAAGAGCATCAAGTCAACCTCTGATTCCAAATGCGCTGGAGCGCATGAAATTATGGTATAATGACCTTATTCCCGGCAGGGGACGGCCGAATGGCCATCCTGCCATGTGCGTTGCTGTGCACATGGTACAATGTTGACTCAGGGGACTATAATAACCTCATTCGAGGCATGAACAGCCGGATGTATGGCATGGGAGGAGAAAAGAGATGGAAAACAAGGAACAGGAAAAAATTATTTTGACAGGAGACAGACCCACAGGCAGGCTTCATATAGGACATTACGTGGGCTCTCTGGTGAGACGGGTAGAATTGCAGAATTCCGGGGAATATAAAAAGATCTTCATCATGATCGCGGATGCCCAGGCGCTTACGGACAATATCGAAAATCCGGAAAAGGTAAGACAAAATGTCATAGAAGTTGCGCTGGATTATATCTCCTGCGGGCTGGATCCGGCCAGGTCCACGCTGTTGATTCAGTCCCAGATTCCGGAACTGTGCGAGCTTAGCTTTTATTATATGGATCTGGTGACTGTGGCCAGGCTGCAGCGGAATCCCACGGTGAAGAATGAAATCCAAATGCGGAATTTTGAGTCCAGCATACCGGTTGGATTTTTCACCTATCCTGTCAGCCAGGCGGCAGATATCACGGCATTTAAGGCTACGACGGTGCCGGTGGGGGACGATCAGCTTCCCATGATCGAACAGACCAGGGAGATCGTGCATAAATTTAATACGGTGTACGAACCTGTATTGGTGGAGCCTGAGGCTCTTCTTCAGGAAAATGAAGCCCGCAGGAGATTGCCCGGTACGGACGGTAAGGCGAAGATGAGCAAGTCTCTGGGGAATTGTATTTATCTTGCGGATACGGCGGACGATGTGCGCACCAAGATTATGAGTATGTATACGGATCCTCTGCATTTGCAGGTCAGCGATCCGGGGCATCTGGAGGGCAATACGGTGTTTACTTATCTGGATGCTTTCTGCAGACAGGAGCATTTCGGTAGATATCTGCCCGACTATACGGATTTGGATGAACTGAAAGCACATTATCAGAGAGGCGGATTGGGAGATGTGAAGGTGAAGCGTTTCCTGATCAATATCATGCAGGAGATTCTGGAGCCGATCAGGGTTCGGAGGAAGGAGCTGGAGCAGGATATCCCGGCTCTCTATGAGATTTTGAAGAGGGGAAGCGAGGCTGCCAGGGAAGAGGCGGCAGAGACGCTGGCAGATGTGAAGCGCGCCATGCGGATCAATTATTTCGAGGACGCGGAACTGATCCGGGCTCAGAGCGAGAAGTACAGGTAGAAAACAGCGGGCAGGCTGCATTCAGAGACAGTATTGTAAAAGCAGTTCCTGGAACAGGAGGTCATACATGAAGAAGGCAGGAGAGAAAAAACGCAATCCGGCAGGTCTCAGAGTGGTGGATGCGCAGGAACGTCCGGAAGGGGAAGATTACGTAGAGGTGGATTTGGAAGATGAGGTATGGGAGGAGGAAGAGGAGTCTCCCTTAAGCCCCTGGGTGACGGTGCTTACTTTCGTGGGCCTGGCGGTGCTGGCAGCGATTATCTGTATGATTTTGTGGCATTTTTCTCATCGCGGCGATTCCGGGGAGGATGCGCAGAATATGCAGGCAGGCGCAGGGACTTCGGAGGAAACGGACGGGGGACCCGCAGAAGACCCCGATGAACAAGGCAGTGATAAGACACCTGCCGATCCGCAGGATGAGGAGAATGCAGGGGAACCGTCGGAAGGCCGGGAGGATGAAAATACACAGGATGCGGCGGAAAAAACGTCAGGTCAGGACGAGGCCGGCGGGCATTTCAACGGCGCGGATACTTCCGCTGGGGAGGATACTTCTACTAACATAGACACTTCCGCTGGAGCGGATACTTCCACTAACGTGGATACTTCCACTAACGTGGATACTTCCACTAACGTGGAAGGGGAAAATGACGGGGGCCAGGATGTCCTAAAGGAGCCGGTACAGGGAACCGCCGCCATGGCCTTTGAGGATGTAGAGGAGACGGTGACACCGAAGGATGTGGTGAATCTGCGTTCCGTTCCCACTACAACGGATGAAGGGAATATCATCGTGCAGGTCGGCAACGGCGAGCTGCTGAACAGAAGCGGAATGAATAAGGATACGGGATGGTCCAGAATCGAATACGGCGGACAGGTTTTATATGCGGTAACCCAGTATTTGACTACAGATTTGGATTACAAGCCTCCCGTACAGCAGTCAAATCCCAATCGTGTCAGCACAATCAGCGGTAGAATTATCCTGTTTTCCAATTGCGACGACTGGATCTCTCCGAAGGAATATGTCAATCTGAGGACCGAACCCAGCACCACGGAAGGCGAAAGCACGGTAAGCTGCCAGCTGAATCATGGAGAGAAAGCGCACCGAACCGGCTACAGTGCGGACTCCGGCTGGTCCAGGGTAGAATATGACGGCAAAGTGCTGTATGTGGTTACCAGCCTGATGAATGTGGTGGAAGAGGATTAAGGAAAGGTATAGTTTTCATCCCTCTGGAAATACTGAAAGCAATCATTAGATTCAGGAATCGGAGGGATATTTATGAATCAGAAATTAGGCAGAGCCAGCATAAGACCGGAAGAGGCGGTATATATTTTAAACAGTGCAAGCATTGTTGGGACCAAAGAAGGCGAGGGACCTTTGGGGTTGTTGTTTGATAAAGTAGGAGCGGACGATCTGTTCGGCTGCAAGAGCTGGGAGGAGGCGGAGAGTACGCTGCAGAAAGAGGCGGTGGGGATGGCGCTGGAGAAGGCGGAGGTGGAACCGGAGGAAGTAACCTTTGTCATTGCAGGTGACCTGTTGGGTCAATCCATGGCTACATCCTTTGGACTGTCCTCTTATCAGATTCCGCTGTTCGGGGTATATGGGGCATGTTCTACCTGCGGAGAGTCATTGACTGTAGGAGTTATGAGCATCGCGGGAGGATTTGCGGAGAAAATTGTCTGCGTTACTTCCAGTCATTTCGCCAGTGCGGAGAAGGAATTCCGCTTTCCTCTGGAATATGGAAACCAGCGTCCTCTCTCGGCCAGCTGGACCGTCACAGGCAGCGGCGCCTTTGTATTGGGAGGAGCCGTTGAAAAGGGCAGGAAGGCAAGAGGGCGGATCACTGGTATGACAGTGGGAAAAATCGTGGATTACGGCTTGAAGGATTCCATGAATATGGGAGCTTGTATGGCGCCGGCGGCAGCATCCACTCTGGAACAGCATTTCATAGACTTTTCCGGTCAGCCCGAGGATTATGATAAGATTATCACTGGGGATCTGGGAAAAGTAGGCCAGAGAGTCCTGATCGATCTTCTTCGGGAAAAGGGCTATGATATTTCCGAGCAGCATATGGATTGCGGGCTTGAAATTTTCGACGGGGAATCCCAGGATACCCATGCAGGGGGAAGCGGCTGCGGCTGCAGTGCCGTGACGTTGTCCGCCTATATTTTGAAGCAGTTGGAGGAGAGAAACTGGAAGAAAGTGTTGTTTATGCCCACGGGTGCGCTGCTGAGCAAGACCAGCTTCAATGAAGGAATGAGCGTGCCGGGGATTGCCCATGCGGTGGTGATCGAGTCACCCTGAACATTTTTCTTTCAATGGCCGGGGAAGTGTGCTATAATGTTGACTTACAAGGACACTGTGCACATGGCATACTGACCTTATTCCTGGCAGGAAGCGGCCGGATGGCCATCTTGCCATGTGCGTTGCTGTGCACATGGCATACTGAAAGCAGGAGATGGATGCATCGGTGTTTGGCGGTAGCCGTGTATCTTTCCGATAGGGAAGTGTATCTGTCAGGAACAGCGGATATCTGAGAGGCCTGTATGCCTTCAGGACCGGTATCCTGACAGTTGCCTTACATAAAATTAAGAAAAGAGGTAGAAAAATGGCAAGTTGGACTGAGAAACTGAATCAAATGACACAAAGTGCGATTTCCAAGAGCAAAGAGGTGGCAGGGGTTACCAAATTGAATCTGGAGATCAGTTCCCTGAATCAGAATATAAAGAATATTCAGACGGAAATAGGAGCTTATGTTCTTGAAAACGGCCTTTTAAAAGAAGACGCTTCCGTGGGGGAATGGGCGGCGAAGGTGGCAGCCTATAAGGCGGAGATCGAGGCAAACAATGAAAAGATCTGTGATCTGAAGAATGTGAGCATCTGCCCCGGATGCGGCGCAGAGGTGGCAAGGACCAGCAAGTTCTGTGATAAGTGCGGAACTGCCATTGTGATTAAATCCGCAGAACCGGAGAGTGAAGACGAAGTTGTCGTAGATGCAAGCTACAGTACGGCGGAAGAAGCACAGAGTCCTGAGGCAGAATGTTGCTGTGAGGCGGAGACTGTTTCTGAGGAATGTGCCTGCAAAGCGGGCGAAGATGCCCAGGAGACGAAGGAAGAGGTATAAAACAGAGGAATGTAGGGACCGGCATTCCTGTTTAGGAGTGCCGGCCCATCTATTTGTGTCACACGGACATCTAAAGGAAATATGTCAGCAGGCGCACGGGTAGGGGAAGGCTTTTTCCCTACCTGGTTAAAGCGCCATAAAGAAAGTCTGCTGCCAGCCGATGTACATGATCACCGCCGCCTGTATGAGCAGGGCGGGAATCCGGAGCTTCCGGCAGCGAACCGCCAGAAGAGTCAGGCCTACGGCCGTCAAATATCCATAGATTCTGCACATTCCCCCAAGCCATGGCAGAAAGCCAGAATAGATTTCGGCCGTGAAGGGATTTGTCACAAAAATTTTCCCCCAAAAATAATCGTTACCCGGGCTGCTATTTTCCATGAAAACAGACAAAAGAAGACAAAATGCCATAAGTAGTGCCAGAATCACTGTCTGTGTAGTGAGACATTCGTTGTTCGTCTTTTTCATGCGCTTGCCTGCAATGGGAAGTTTACCGCTGTCATGGCTTGCGGACTGTGCGGCGGGCAGCGTAGAGGGGTATTTCCGTGCCTGATTCACCATGCAGAGCCCGGCTATGATGCTCACCGGCCAGTATGCGGGATAGAGAAAGCCGGCGCTCTGGGTAAGCAGCATGGCGGGGATGGAGAGACCGCGCCGAAAGCACAGATAGCCCAGCAGAAGGAGACTCATACACACAGAGTCGGGCTTCATACCGCTCACGCTGTAGAGCAGGGTCACAGGCGATAAGAGAAAAGCGGTCAGAAGTATAAAACGCTTCAATGCCGTGTCCTTCCGGCAGATGAGCAGCACCAGAAATGTTACGGCAAAATCCCCTGCATAAGCCAGAAGCTTTAAAAGTGTGATGGCATTGTCCGCAAAATGCAGCATAAGGAAATCAGCCAGGCGGCGAAACAGAAAAGAATTGCAATTACCGGGGACGTCATAAAGGGTGCAATGATAATCGTTTCCCACGTAATTTCTGCCGCCCATACGCATCCAGGCGGCGGCTATGACCACGAAAACCGCGGCGGTCAAAAGCATATATCGGTTGATCCAGTCGATAATTTTTTCTTCCCATTTCAGCATTTTTCGTCCCCCCGGGTTTTGGAAAGTTGACAGGCCAGTGCGGGCTCGGAGGCGTGATCTCCGTCCCGGAACAGGTTCTGCCACAGCAGGCAGGTAAAAACCAGATACAGCAATGTATTCCCTCCGGCTTCCAGACCCTGAAGCCACCGCGGATTGCCGGCCAGATCTAAGGCATACAGATATTTGGGCAGGACGCACAGGACCATACCCATGGGAAGCCACAGGCTCCTAACATGGATCAGGGCCAGAAGAACTGCCAGGATCTCACAGAAATATCCGTAACGTTCATGCATGGACGGAAGGAAAAAGCAGCAGGTATATGCACTCCACAGTGCAATGGCCAGTCCGTTGGAGCGGTTGGGAACTACGCCCTTTCTGATTAGGATCACTACAAACAGCAGCAGGGCGCTGACGGTCAGCAGCATTGCGCCGGCACCGAAGAGATAATAGGGCCTGGCCTGGAAGAAAAACCATAGATTCGGATAGAAATAGTAGAGCCAGGGGTATTCTCCGGTCTGTCCGATGTATTTCGCAAAGGTAATAGAGGGCGGGTAACCGGCCATCATTGCTGGGATATTCATCACCAGCATGATAAACGGAATCAGGAGAAAGTGCAGAACGGAAAATTTACGCCCCTGCCAGTATACAATCATCAGAAAAGGAAGGAAAAATACTGCCTGCAGTTTAAAAGAGAATGCAATTCCAAACATAAGCATCATGAGACGGTAGCGCTCCTCCAGCCAGTAGTAAAATGCAGCCAGGAGAAAGGCCGCGCACAGACCGTCGCTCTGTCCCCAGAAGCTGCTGTTGAAGATTACATTGGGCAGAAGCAGAGTGACGCCATAGCCCAGACAGAAGCCATAGTCGCTTGCCGGTTTCAGCTTTTTTACTATTTTCCCGGCCATCACAGCCAGGAGAAAGTCAAAGAGAATGTGGAATCCTTTCAGGCTGTACAAAAAAGGCACAGGCAGCTTGCCCAGCAGCCAGATGACAAAGGCATAGGGCATGGCATAGTCGCCGGTGTAATGAAGCAGGGCGTTAAGGCCGGGACCGGCGTTTTCTATTTCCAGATGCCATACATTCAGACAATTCTGAAAATCGCCGCTGATTACGTCAAGGCCCAGACAGCGGATATACAGGGCTGCCAGGCTGACTGCGGAGAGGATTGCGTATTTTATGAAGATTTGTTTGCGGTTTTCCTTATTCATGGCAGTTCCTTTCTGTAAAATTTGCTTTCTTGCTGCAGTTGGCTTAGACGGCGGATGCCGGGTTTACTGCCATTATATAGGAAGCGGCAGAAAAACGCAATGTTTACCGGGACATTCTTGACGAATGTCTTGTTTTGGAGTATGCTGAGTAAGGATGTTGCGCAGGTTGTTTCCGGACAGGCCTTAAGGAAGCACCTGCATATTACAGGAGCCGCTTCACGTCCCCTGTAATCCAAGAAGAAGGGAGGGCTCCTGTTTTGCGGAAGATGGAGTTTAAGATGGAGAGGGAAGGGCTTCTGGAGACAGGGCAGAAGGTAACGATAACGGAAGGCCTGCTTCCCAGTAACTATTATTACATTATTGATCCCTCTCTGGCCATGTCGGCCAATATTCCCTTCCGGTACCGCTTAAAGAGCCGGGAAGGGATTGTGACGGATGTCATCGAGAATGACAGAGGGTATTACGTGACGGTGGAATTTGAGGAGCCGGATGTGCCGGCATGCTCCGCCGAAAAAACAGGGTAATACAGCCGTCCGGAATACGGACGGTGTAAATATATAAAGAAAAGAGGAGAAAAACATGTTACAGAAAATTTCAACAGACAAGGCTCCTGCAGCCATCGGACCTTATTCTCAGGGGATTATTGTGAACGGAATGTTGTTCGCATCCGGACAAATTCCCATCAATCCTGCCACAGGCAATGTTGAGGGAGAAGATATCACCCAGCAGGCGGAGCTGGTTATGAAAAACGTGGGCGCGATTCTGGCAGAGGCGGGAACGGACTATACGAAGGTATGCAAGACCAGCTGTTTCCTGGCGGATATGGGAGATTTTGCGGCGTTCAATGAAGTATATGCCAGATATTTCACAGAGAAGCCGGCCAGGAGCTGCGTGGCGGTGAAGACATTGCCGAAGAATGTACTCTGCGAGGTTGAGGTTATCGCTGTCGTATGAGAAGAGATAACATTGTGCTGATCGGCATGCCGGGAGTCGGCAAGAGTACTGTCGGCGTGGTGCTGGCGAAACGGATGGGGTACCGTTTTGTGGATTCCGATCTGGTGATTCAGGATCAATACGGGAAACTGCTGCATGAATTGATAGAGGAACACGGTGTGGAGGGCTTCTGGAAGATTGAAAATGATGTGAATGCGGCGCTGAGCCTGCGTAAAAGCATCATTGCCACCGGAGGCAGCGTGATCTACGGCAGAGAGGCCATGGAACATCTCAGGGAGATAGGGACAGTGGTCTATCTCAGGCTTCCCTATGAGGAGGTGGCAGAGCGGCTGGGGGATCTGAATGCCAGGGGCGTGACGCTGATGCCCGGGCAGACCCTTCGGGATCTGTATGAGGAGCGTATTCCTCTCTACGAAAAATATTGTCACAGATCGATCGATTGCCAGAACAAACAGATTCGGGAAATCGTTTCAATTATTGCGGGTGCATAATTTTTCACATTTGACAGACACTACTCTCAGAAGATAACTTTTCAGACAGAAGGAGCAGGTCAAATGATGGATTATGTTAAGGCTTTTTGCATTGGCGGTCTCATCTGTGCCCTGGTACAGATTTTGATGGAAAAAACAAAGCTGATGCCGGGGCGTATTATGGTGCTGCTGGTAGTGACAGGAGCCGTTGTCGGGGTATTTGGATGGTATGAACCGTTTCAGGAATTCGCCGGAGCGGGAGCAAGTGTGCCGCTTTTGGGATTTGGCAATGTATTGATGAAAGGGGTCAGGGAAGCCGTGGATGAGCAGGGGCTGCTGGGACTGTTTGCAGGGGGCTTCAAGGCCGGGGCAGTGGGAACTTCGGCGGCATTGATATTTGGCTATCTGGCCAGCCTGATTTTTAAGCCCAAAATGAAGAGCTGATGTGCCGGACAGGTCACAGCTCTTCATAGGCAATGCCTTTTGCGTCCAGATATCTGCAAAGTGCCCGATCCCAGATGGCATCCGGTTCTTTGGACAGGAGAAAAGTATGGAATGCGGTGCCGGTGGTAAGGACAGCCCTGGAACCGTCATAGCGGATGTTCAGAACCAGGGCTTTTATCTGGGAGGACTCCACGTCACAGTGTTCCTTTTCCAGTAATGCGGCGGCTTTTTCCGGCATCAGATGAAAAACAAAGCGGAAAAACAGGGGAGTGTGTTTGCCTTTGATCAGGTCAAAACACAGTCCCTTTAATTCGCGCCAGGGACGGAATTCATACTGAGGAGGTTCCTGGGTATCGCCGTAGAATTCCCGGTTCACATGGCCGTCTATGGTAAAGGTGCTGGCAGTGCCGATGACAGCTTCCTCCAACAGAAAGGGATCAAAGGTGTCTGCTGCCAGTAACTGGTTCATAAATTGTTTCATGGATTTTATCTGCAACGCGATCATGATTTTCTCCGATCTGTTTGAAAAATTTACAAACAAGGCTATTATAGCATACAGCATTTTATTTGTATAGATGCATTTCTAACTTTACATATTGGAACAATGTATGCTATAATACGTGGTAATGAAAACTATGTTTAATAGATTTCGAAACGCAATAAATAAAACAAACAGGTTCATCATCTGATGAATACAGACGGGAGACGATTATGGAATATAAGATCATACTGGACAGCTGCGGTGAATTGCCGGAGAATCTGCTCCATGACGGCAGATTTGAGAGAGTGCCTCTGAGCCTGGAAGTGGGCGATTATAAAATACAGGACGACGAGAACTTTAATCAGGCAGAGTTTCTGAGAAAGGTTGCGGCGTATCCGGAGTGTCCCAAATCGGCCTGTCCGTCTCCGGAGCGTTTTGTGGAGAGTTTCCGTGCGCCGGCGGCGGACCGGATCTATGTGGTGACGCTCTCTGCTGCGCTGAGCGGTACCTACAACAGCGCGGAACTGGCCAGGAAACTGTTTCGGGAAAAATACGGAGAGAAGCAGATCCATGTAATCGATTCCCAGTCGGCCAGCGGCGGAGAGACCCAGATTGCATTGAAGCTGGCGGATCTGGAAGAGGAGGGGCTTGACTTTGAAGAAATCGTAAAGCAGATCGAGAGCTACAGAGACAGTATTCATACTTATTTCGTGCTGGATAATCTGGAAACGCTGCGCAAAAACGGGCGGATGTCGGGTGTGAAGGCATTCGTGGCATCGGCATTGAATATCAAGCCTGTCATGGGATCCGATACGGGGGAGATCATTTTGCGCACCCAGACCATTGGGGTGAACAAAGCGCTGGGAAAGATGGCGCAGCTGGCGGCCCAGGAAGCACCCCGGCCCCAGGAGAGACGGCTGATTATCACCCATTGCAATGCGCCGGACCGTGCGGAGCAGGTCAAAAAGCAGATTATGGCACGGGCGCCCTTTCAAGAATGCATCATCATGGATACCAGGGGCGTCAGCAGTATGTATGCCAATGACGGCGGTGTGATTGTAACCACTTGATAACAGGCGGTTTTGCGGGACATCAGCCAATTCTGCAAGACATGGGGAAAGCATTTCCTACATCATTTCAGGTAATGGCAGATCCAGGCAGCAAGCGCCAGCTGAACCCCAAAAAGGAGCGGCATGCCGTATTTAAAGTACCAATGTTTCGTCTTGTGGCGGAAATGCCGCATACCCAGCGTACAGCCCAGTGCGCCGCCTATCAGAGCGGTCAGAAAAAGAGAAGCCTCCGGAATGCGCCAGGCACCCCGGACGGCTTTTTTCTTATCCGCACCCATGATGAAAAAACCGATGATATTTATAAGAATCAGGTAACCAATCATGAGTTTCATAGGTATTAAAACAGCTGTTCGCCGTTTTCCATCATCTTCATTGCCCGGACTTTGCTGGACAGCCCGAAGAGATTGATGAAGCCTTCTGCGTCGTGGTGGTCATACAGATCGCCGGTGGTAAAGGAGGCAATGCTTTCATTATACAGCGTATAAGGGGAAATGGTGCCGGCCTTGATGATATTGCCCTTGTACAGCTTGAACTTCACTTCTCCGGTGACATATTTCTGGGTCTCTTCGATAAATGCCTGCTCTGCCAGCCGCAGGGGCGTGAACCATTTTCCTTCATAGACAAGGCTGGCGAAACGGCTGCCAATTTCTTTTTTCATGGCATAGGTATCCCTGTCCAGAATCAGTTCTTCCAGCTGCTGATGTGCTTCCATCAAAATAGTTCCGCCGGGTGTCTCATAAACCCCCCGGGATTTCATGCCAACCACACGGTTTTCTACGATATCGATGATACCGATACCGTGCCTGCCGCCCAGTTCATTTAAGGTATGGATAATATCGGAAACTTTCATCTGCCGGCCGTTTACGGAGGTGGGAACTCCCTTCTCGAAGGTCATGGTCACATATTCTCCCTCATCCGGGGCTTTTTCCGGCGTGGTACCCAGAACCAGCAGATGCTCATAGTTGGGTTCGTTGGCAGGGTCTTCCAGCTCCAGTCCTTCATGGCTGATATGCCAGATATTACGGTCACGGCTGTAGGAGGAATCTGCGGAAAATGGAAGATGGATCCCATGGGCCTTGCAGTATTCGATCTCCGATTCCCGGGAATCCATGGTCCATTTGTCGTTTCTCCAGGCAGCGATGATCTTCAGATCCGGAGCCAGAGCCTTGATTCCCAGTTCAAAGCGAATCTGGTCGTTTCCCTTGCCGGTGGCGCCGTGGCAGATGGCAGCGGCGCCTTCTTTTCTGGCGACTTCCACCAGCTTTTTAGCGATCAGAGGTCTGGCCATGGAGGTGCCCAGCAGATATTTGTTTTCATAGACGGCATTTGCCTGAACACAGGGTATGATGTATTCATCGCAAAACTCGTCGATCACATTTTCGATATACAGTTTGGACGCGCCGCAGGCCAGGGCACGCTCCTCAAGACCGTCCAGTTCCTCTGCCTGTCCGCAGTCCACACAGACACAGATGACTTCATAGTCGAAGTTTTCCTTTAACCAGGGTATGATGGCGGTGGTATCGAGACCGCCGGAATAAGCCAGTACAACTTTTTCTTTCATACGTAATACGCCTCACTTCTTATTTTTTCCTAAACACTATACATCATTCGGAGCGGAAATGCAAGGGGAAAACTGGACATACTTTTCGGACCCCGGGCATAGAATATAACAATTCAGACAGGCTTTCAAAAGATTTTTCATATAAACTGACCTCGGGAGGTAATTCGTGTTCGAACAATACAGCATAACGGAAACAATAGAGAAATTGAAAAGCGACAGGCGGCAGGGGCTGTCACTGCGCGAGGCAGGAGAGCGGCTGAGGCGGGACGGCAGGAATGAAATGAGGGCGCCGAGAAAAAAGACACCCGTCGAGTTATTTTTGGAACAACTCAATGATCCGCTGATTTATGTGCTGATTGTGGCGGCAGGGGTTTCCGTGCTGCTTCATGAAGTCAGCGATGCGGTGATCATCGGCGTGGTGGTAGTGCTGAATGCGGCGGTGGGGATGCTGCAGGAGGGAAAGGCCAGGAGGGCGTTAGAATCCCTGAAAAAGCTTACCAGTCCGAAGGCAACGGTCATTCGGGAAGGAAGCCGCCGGGAGATTGCTGCCGCAGAGCTTGTGAAGGGGGATCTGGTATGCCTGGAGGCAGGCTGCCAGGTACCGGCGGATCTGCGGCTTCTGGAATCGGCTAATTTGAAGATCGAGGAGTCGGCGCTGACGGGGGAATCGGTTCCCATGGAAAAGGATGCCGTATTTGTGGGCAGGGGGGAGCTTCCTCTGGGAGACCGCCGGAATATGGCCTATATGTCCACCATTGTCACATACGGAAGAGGGCTGGGGATGGTTACGGCCACGGGGATGCACACGGAATTGGGGCAGATTGCAGCCATGATTACCGAGGCGAAGGAGGAGATGACACCGCTTCAAAAGCGCCTGGGAGAACTGGGGAAAGTGCTGAGTCTGCTGAGCCTCCTTCTGTGCGCCGCCCTGTTTGTCATAGCGCTCATGCAGCGGCGCAATGTGCCTGAGATGCTGATTACGGCCATCTCTCTGGCGGTGGCGGCTGTGCCGGAAGGGCTGCCGGCCGTGGTGACCATCTGCCTGGCGTTGAGCGTCACCCGCATGGTAAAGGTGAATACCATAGTGCGCAGACTTCCTTCCGTGGAGACGCTGGGGGCCGTCAGCGTGGTCTGTTCCGACAAGACGGGTACCCTGACACAGAATCGGATGAGTGTGGAAAAATGCTGGATAGGCGGCAGTGTGCGGGGATTGGAGCGAATGGATGGAGCTTTTTGTCCGGATTTTTTCCGGGGCATGGCACTGTGTAACGATGCTTCCATAGAACAGGGCAGCAGAAGCGGGGATCCCACGGAACTTGCATTGCTGGATGCGGCGGCAGTATTCGGGATTCACAAGGAAGCTCTGGAGGGGCAGATGCCCAGGGTGGATGAGCGCTCCTTTGATTCCGACAGGAAAATGATGACCACGGTACACAGGAAAAATACAGAGAACGTGTCTTACACAAAGGGGGCCCCGGACGAGGTGCTGAAGCGCTGCACCATGATCTATATGGAGGGCGGTCCGGTGCGGCTGACACAGTACCACAGGAGACAGCTGGAAAGAGGTCTGCAGGAAATGTCAGGAGAGGCGCTGCGCACATTGGCGGTGGCCATGCGGACGGGAAGCGGCAGGGCGGAAGAAGAGAATCTGACTTTTCTGGGAATGGTGGGGATGCGGGATCCGGCCAGACCGGAGGCAGCCCGGGCAGTGGCGGATTTTAAGGGCGCCGGCGTGAAGACCGTCATGATCACAGGCGATCATGTGGACACCGCTTTTGCCATCGGCAGACAGCTGGGAATCGCGGACACACCGGATCAATGTATGACGGGGGAGGAGCTTGACAGGCTGGCGGAGGAGGAATTTGACGGGAGAATCCGGGGACTGCGGGTTTTTGCGAGAGTATCCCCGGCCCAGAAGGTGCGGATTGTGGATGGATTTAAAAGGCAGGGAGAGATCGTGGCCATGACCGGAGACGGGGTCAACGATGCTCCCTCTCTGAAAAAAGCCGATATCGGCATCGCAATGGGGAAGGCGGGGACGGACGTAGCCAGGCAGGCATCGGATATGATTCTCACGGACGATAATTTCGCCACCATCAGACGGGCCATAGAAGAGGGGAGGGGCGTGTATGAAAATATACGGAAATCCGTGATTTTTCTGCTATCCTCTAACCTGGGAGAACTGATTACCATGTTTCTGGCGGTGATCTGCGGGATGGCCGCTCCTCTGAAGTCCAGCCATATCCTCTGGATCAATCTGATCACGGATTCGCTTCCGGCGTTGGCACTGGGGGTGGACCGCAATGACGGAAATTCTCTGATGCGCCAGCCGCCCAGGAAGGCAAGGGAGAGCCTCTTTGCCAGGGGTGGGCTGACCTGTACCTGTTTCTATGGCATATTGATTGCGGCGGTGAGCCTGACGGCATTTTTGCTGCTGCCCATAGCACTGCTGAAGGCCAACGGGCAGACGGTGACGCCCGGGAACCTGTCCTTACTGCTGCAGAATACTTCCGTTCTTGCAAAGGCTCAGACCTATGCTTTCACCGTACTCGGAATGTCCCAGCTTTTTCATGCCGTGGGAATGAGAGATACGGAGAAATCAGTCTTTCGGATGAACCATCTGGAGAATAAGCTGATGATCCTGGCAGGGGTTACGGGATTTCTGCTGCAGTTTGCAGTGACGGAGGTTCCTTTTCTGATTCAGGCATTCGGTACCTCGCCCCTCTCCGGCAGAGAGTGGATGCGGCTGGTATTTCTGGCAGCAGCCCCCCTGTTTGCTCATGAGATGATGGTGCTGCTGCCGGGGAAGAAGGCGCCTTTTTCGAAGAAAAAAGCTTATGCCGCGGCGGCAGCGTCCAACGTATCGCCCCGGTAACTGCACTTTGTCCTGGTGCGGACGTCGGACACTGATTATGCGGGGATTCGGGCAACGGTGTATTAGAGAAGCGCAGCCCGCAGTTCCTCTCCGCTTTTCGCACTTAAATAGGCAGGGGCGATGTCGAAGACCGTTTTGCAGCCATGGACACCTTCCCTGGAGAGCCGGCAGGCGGCCCGGGCGTATGCTGCGATGACGCTGGCGGTAAATTCAGGATTGGAGTCCAGCTTCAGGCTGTATTCGATGAGATGACGGTTCTCCCGCTCCCATCCGGTGACACCGCTGCGCAGTACGAAGCCGCCGTGGGGGATTCCGTCATGATCCCGCTTAAGTTCCTCTTCGCTGATAAAATGCACCGTGGTGTCGTAATCGGCGAAGTAATTGGGCATGGTTTTGATTTCCCTTTCAATTGCGGCCTGATCCGCGTCTTCCTCGGGCACCACGAAGCATTCTCTGGTGTGCTTCTGCCTTGTGGTGAGTTCGGGATTTTCCCCTGCCCGCACCGCTTTCAGGGCACTGTCCACCGGAATGGTGTACTGCTTCGCATCCTTTACGCCGGGGATGCGGCGGATGGCGTCGGAATGTCCCTGGCTGACGCCCCGGCCCCAGAAGGTATAGTCCTTTCCTTCCGGCAGGATGGCATTGGCATACATCCTGTTTAAGGAGAACATGCCCGGATCCCAGCCCACGGAGATTACGGCGGTTTTGCCGGCTTTTTTTGCGGCGGCGTCCACGTTGGCGAAATGCTCCGGGATCCTGGCGTGGGTGTCGAAACTGTCCACCACATTAAACATTTGTGCGTATTCGGGGGTCTGTGCGGGAAGGTCAGTGGCAGAGCCGCCGCAGAGAATCAACACATCCAGTTCCTCCTTCCACTGCGGGGCTTCGCTGACAGGGCAGACAGCCGCCGTATCGGTGAGAATCTTTACATCCGCAGGATTTCTCCTGGTGAAGACGGCCTTCAGCTCCATATCGGGGTTCTGGCGGACAGCGCATTCCACGCCCCGTCCCAGATTGCCGTATCCTAAAATTCCGATTCTGATACTCATAAGTTCTCCTTTCCGTTATCTGATTTCAAATCCGGTTTCTATTGTACCTGTTTTTTCTGCTTCATGCAAGAGGGCTTCTGTTTAAGAACGGTGCAGAAACCTTCCTATTCGTCTCCGGAAGCCTGCCTGCGCCAGTCGTCTCCCAGCTTGATCACCAGATAGCCCTGGCCGCTTTCTTTATCGGAGATCCACTGCACATATCCCGGTGACGGATAGCTGGGCATGGAATCGATGGTGTCGGCGAAAACGGATTCAAAGTACTGGCGGAAGACTACGGTCTCTTCTTCCGTAAAACGGGCAGAAACCGGATAGCCCATGTTTTGCAGAAAAAGCAGAATCCGTTCTCTGGCAGGCTGGCGGACTGTCAAATCATAATTGAAAGCGGAATGCCCGATCACATGTCCGCCCAGGCAGGTATTGTTATAGGGAATCACCGGGTATCCCAGAAACAGGATATTGTCCCGGGCAGATTCCGGAAGCTTCCCGGCGGCATTGTCATACTGGACCGTGCGGATTTCCTGACAGATTTCCTCCGCAATCCTGGAGGTATATTGGAAGACCCATTCGTCCGTGTAGTAAAAGCGATGGCAAAAGCTTAAGTGGGACAGGGTATCCTTGCAGACGGCCAGAACCAGGAGCAGGAGGAGTCCCTTTTTCACAGCAGAAAAAATCCTACCCTGCAGGGGCTGGGCGTATGTCAGGAGGAGCACCGTCAGATAGAGAACGCAGCCCTGGCTTAATGGCATCACCAGCTGCATTCGGTCCAGCAGTTCCCCACCGTACAAGAAGACAAACACATAGGGCGAGCTGCACAGAAAAAGGGCAGACAGCATCGTCAGAATACAGCTTCCTTTTCCGAAGGCAGGAGGACATTCGGACAAGTTATCTGCAGGCACTTTCATGGCCCGCCGGACGGTCAGGTGACAAAGCAGGAGCGCCAGAAACAGCAGGCAGAAGACGCCGTAGAGACCCGTGTAATAGGGCGGCGTATTTTTCAGGGAAAGAACAATCGCTTCCATGCACCGGCGCAGACCTTCCGGCACAGTGACCCTGGTCCAGGCGATCTGCTCGCTGAGATAATGGCCGCCCTCCATAAAGAACAGGTTGGAGATCGCCATGTCGATGAGAAATCCTGCGGTAAATATGCCGGCATGGAAACCGATCCAGCCAAGCTGCTGTCTGAAGGAAGGACCGTGCCTCAGGGAGTACAGTAGGAATACTGTGCATACCCCGGTGATGTAGATCATGATGAGAACCTGATAGCAGGAAAAGGTGGCCTGCATGAGTAAAAGGGCAAAAAACAGGAAATACCATCTGTGCCGCAGGTCTTTGCGGGCGTTTTCCGTCAGGACGATGGCGGCAGCGGTCAGAATGCAGGCCAGCAGAATCTGGGCGCTTTGATTCAGAAAATAGATCTGGGACACCCAGAAGGGGGAGACGATATAGGAAACACTTAAAACCAAAAGGGCAGCGCCTTCTCCTTTTTCCTCCCCTACGGTCAGCCGGAAGAGACAGGCGAACGCCACGGGGGATAAAAACAGTAGAAGAACCGTCAAAACCTGTGCATAATACAGATTAAACCAATTCAGATCCAGTCCTAATAGTTTCGCGAGCCAGATCAGTCCCTGTCTTCCGATCAGGTCATAATTATGGATACCGTTCATGATGGCATCCGTGTCGATTCCGAAGCGCTGGGTGAACAGAACACTGCCGTGGGTCATCAGGGTAAGGGCAGCGACGGATACAAGGAACCAGCGCATGCGGAACAGATAATTTTTTAATTCGTTCATACTTAGGAAACTCCTGTTCTTTTGGATGGAAAATATGGGGTCAAAGTCAGAATACTGTAAAATATGCTTTTCTGTCAAGTCTCTTCAAAGGGATTTTTCAGGGAAAGAATAGATAGAAAAGTAGAGCAATCTGTGATAAAATGTAATGAGAGCAAAGCCGTACGAAGTTTGCAGATATGGGAGGAGATCGAAAACAGCGCGGAGAACATAGGAAAGGCAGTACCGGAATAGAAGGGCGGCACTGTAACGGAGGTACGAATCACGATGAGCGAAAGAAATGAAAATATGGGAATACGGCTGCTGAAAAAGGGCCAGAAGGGAATGATACACGCTGTATTCAGCCGCATGGGACTCTTTATTCTGCTGTTGTTATTGCAGGGCGCTTTTCTGGTGGGGGTCTATTACTGGTTCAAGGAGCTGCGTCCTCACATTTATGCAGGAATGCTGCTGCTTACGGTTGCAATGGTGTTGTACCTGCTCAACAGCCGCATCGATCCCACCGCGAAGATTACATGGCTGGTGATTGTCATGCTGGCGCCTGTGTTCGGGGCATTGCTGTATCTGTATACCCAGATGGATATCGGGCATCGGGCTCTGAAGGCCCGCTTCAGCCAGATCATCGGGATGACAAAGGATACCATTCCGCAGTCGGAACCGGTCCGGCAGGCTTTGGAGGAAGAGAACCCCGGTGCGGCAGCGCTGGTACAATATATTCAGAGGAGCGGATGCCATCCGGTATATGACAGGACAGAGGTGACCTATTTTCCGCTGGGAGAGGACAAGTTTGCCGAAATGCTGCGGCAGCTGGAGCAGGCGGAGCATTTCATTTTTCTGGAATATTTTATCATTGACGAAGGATTGATGTGGGGGGAGGTGTTGGAAATTCTGGCCCGCAAGGCAAAGGAGGGCGTGGATGTACGTCTGATGTATGACGGCACCTGTGAGTTTGTGCTTCTTCCCCATAAATATCTGAAGCTGCTGCGGGAACTGGGGATCAAATGCAAGGTTTTTGCCCCGGTGTCTCCCTTTATTTCCACCCATTATAATTACCGGGACCACCGCAAGATTCTGGTGATCGACGGATACACTGCCTTCAACGGAGGCGTCAATCTGGCGGATGAATATATCAACAGGGTTCAGCGTTTCGGACATTGGAAGGATACGGCCGTTATGCTGAAGGGAGAGGCGGTGAAGAGCTTTACGCTGATGTTCCTGCAGATGTGGAATATCGATGAAAAAACATTGGAATTTCCGAAAAAGTTCATATTTCCGGCAACGGTTTCTAAGGGCAACGCTGCAGAGAAGGCGGGAGGCTATGTTGTGCCTTACGGGGACTGGCCGCTGGATAATGACAAGCTGGGAGAGCGGGTTTACATGGATATCCTCAACCGGGCGCTTCGGTATGTGTACATCATGACACCCTATCTGATTCTGGATGGGGAGATGGAGACTGCTTTGAAATATGCTGCGGAGCGGGGGGTGGATGTGGCAGTGATTTTGCCGGGGATTCCGGACAAGAAGATTCCCTATGCACTGGCAAAGACCCATTATAAATCCCTGCTGGAATCCGGTATCAGAATCTATGAATACACGCCGGGTTTTGTTCATGCCAAGGTTTTTGTCAGCGACGACAGAGAAGCTGTGGTGGGAACCATCAATCTGGATTACCGCAGCCTGTACCATCACTTTGAATGTGCCACCTATATGTATGGTACGGACTGTATTTCCGATATTAAGTCCGATTTTCAATCTATGCTGTCAAAGTGCCGTCATGTGACGCCGGAGACTGTGAAAAAGGAGAAGTGGATGGTAAAACTGACAGGGGTGCTGATGAAGGTGGCTTCCCCGCTTTTGTGAGGGGATGGAGCGTCCGGACATGGAAACGATCGCCTTCCTGAAGGCTTCCTGGCTTATATGGGGGAATGGAATGGGGGAGCGAATCCGGTATTTCCGGTTGTGGTTTATAACGATATGCGGCTATAGAAAGAAAATGCAGGAATGAATAAATATGCATAATGTATGCAAAATATGGGCGAAAATATAAAAAACAGTAGACATTCATTCGAAATATGTTATACTAACGAATATGCAAATCCAGCGGGGCCGATAGCCGTAACGGTTTCTTATCAGTAAATGCAGGGTATGGATTTGCTGACAAAAAGTCTCCCGGCACTGCTATTCACAACTGATAAGAGGAATGAGACGCTTGGGCCGGCGGGGACGGAAATGAGGAGAAGAGATGATAAAGGCAGGCATTATCGGGGCAACAGGCTACGCGGGGGGAGAACTTGTCAGGATTTTGGCAAACCACAGGGAGGTTAGAATCATCTGGTACGGCTCCCGCAGCTATATTGATAAAAAATATTATCAGGTATATCAGAACATGTTCCGCATCGTGGAGGATGTATGTAAGGACGACAATCTGGCGGAACTGGCGGAGCAGGTGGACGTGATTTTCACGGCAACCCCCCAGGGGTTTCTGGCGGGTCTTCTGACGGAGGAGATTCTGTCTAAAGTAAAAATCGTGGACTTGTCAGCGGATTACCGTATAAAAGATGTGAATGTTTATGAAAAATGGTATGGAATTGAACACAAATCCCCCCAGTTCATTCCTGAGGCAGTGTACGGCCTGTGCGAGGTGAACCGGGGTCAGATTACGGCGCAGACCAGACTGGTGGCAAATCCGGGCTGCTATACCACCTGTTCTATTTTAACGGCATACCCTCTGGTGAAAGATGGGCTCATCGACGTTGACACCCTGATCGTTGACGCCAAATCCGGAACTTCCGGTGCGGGACGGGGAGCGAAGGTGCCCAACCTGTTCTGCGAGGTCAATGAGAACATCAAGGCTTACGGCGTGGCATCCCATCGGCACACCCCGGAGATCGAGGAGCAGCTTTCCTATGCGGGAAACTGTGAAGTCATGATCAATTTTACACCCCACCTTGTGCCCATGAACCGGGGGATTCTGGTGACGGAGTATGCAAAGCTTAGGAGCAAGCCAGGCGGCACGCTGCCGTCGTGGGAGGAAATCCGCGCCGTATATGATAAATATTACGCAGATGAGAAATTTGTGCGGGTTCTGGATAAGGGAATCTGCCCCGAGACCAAGTGGGTGGAGGGCTCAAATTATGTGGATATTAACTTTGTGATCGATGAGAGGACAGGCCGCGTCATCATGATGGGTGCGCTGGACAATCTGGTGAAGGGCGCCGCCGGGCAGGCTGTGCAGAATATGAACCTGCTGTTCGGGCTCCCGGAGGATGAGGGGCTGGAGCTGGTGCCCTGCTTCCCGTAGAGTGCGGGGAAAGCTGCTGTCCATTCGGTGCCTCCGCAAGGTGGTTTCGTGTACATTTTGCACGAACAATTCCAGGCAGCTTATTAGGCTGCTTTGCAGTCGAAGCGGTTGTTTTGACAGGGAAAATACTTTCCCTGGTTTCAGTAGGTGTGGCAGTGGAAGATTTTATAACAGAACTCCAGGATTTACGGTATCTGGACTGGACAGATAAAAAGCTGTCAGTAGGGACTCCCGGCTGTTTTTTGAAGGCACATGGGGCTAATATAGAGATACTTCTGGATGAAAACGAAGTCCCCCGTCCTGCGCCGTTGTTTGATTATGGATTATCTTTCTTGCTTTCATGCTATGATAATCTGGAAAGTGTGCGGAATTTGAAGTGTTGGAAGACAGGGCAGTCAACGATTTTATCGGGTCGAAGTCACTGGAATATAACCTGGGCCTGATTCCCGGGGGAAGAAAGCTTTTTTCAGGGGCTTTGAAAGCAGAGTATGAAGAAATGCTGCTGAGAGGGCTTGGGGAAGTCCTGCCGGAAGTGCATTTGAAGAAAATATGGGAGATGCTTTGGGCGAGGTGGGAGCGGTATGTTGAAATTTGCAATTAAAAATGCCTATTATAATGGAAAGACTGTGGGATACCTGTACTATGACGAGGAGCGCCGGGAATAAGAGATTGAAATTCCGGAAACCGTAAAAAGCTATGAGGCGCCATGCATCCTGTCGGATTTTATTCAAAAGAACCAGTACAGGATTGGAAAGGAATGGAGCTGCCGGTGGGTGTGCCAGAGAGTTACCCCGCCGGAGCGGTAGAATATCGGGCAGATTCTGAAGGCAAATGGTATGAAGGAATATGATGAGTTTCCGTTACTGGTAAAAAATGCAGGCCGCTGCTGCCAGGATGAGTGTTACATCGTGAAGGTGGAGGAGGGCTAGCCAACATTTTTCTGGAAAGGGACAAATAAACAAATTGGGAGATAAACAGGGCAGTTACGGAAGGAGAAACATGGACAGAACGGAAAGAGTGGAGCTGACTGCACTATGCATGATATGCAGGGGAAATGAGATTCTGCTGCAGAACCGGACCAAAAGGGACTGGCCCGGCTATGTCTTTCCCGGCGGGCATGTGGAGCCGGGGGAATCCATCGTGGAGTCAGTTATTCGGGAAATGAAGGAAGAGACGGGACTGACCATTCGAAACCCCAGGCTCTGCGGTGTCAAGCAGTTCCCCATAGAGGGCGGGAGGTACATCATATTCCTGTTCCGGGCGGACCAGTTCGAGGGGGAACTGTGCGCTTCCGAGGAGGGCAGCGTGGAATGGGCCCACAGGGACAGACTTTCCTCTTATGCCCTGGCGGACGATATGGAAGATCTGATAAAGGTTATGGACAGCTACGAATTAACGGAATTTCAATATATAATTGAGGATGGAAAGTGGAACGTGACCTTGCATTGAGGGGCGCCGCGTTCAGCTATGGGAAGCTGCCCTTGCTTTCTATAGCATATAACATGGTGGATAAACTGAAAGGAAAATCATTATCTGCTGTGACGGGGGCGCATTTTTATAGTAGAGATATTCGTTTCCGGACAGAAAAGCCGCCGGGGACAGGGTTCTGGTGACGGTCAGGGTACGGGAATGAGGAGGGATGGAGAATGTGGACATGTCCGAAGTGCGGGCGCAGTTTTAAGAGGCAGGAGCAGAGCCATTACTGCGGAAAAGCGCCGGAAACGGTGGATGAATACATTGCGGCACAGCCGGAAGAGGTGCGGGAATATCTGAAGGAAATCAGGAAAGCGATCTGCGGTGCGCTGCCGGAGGCGGAGGAACGGATCTCATGGAGCATGCCGACTTTTTGGAAGGGGCATAATATCATCCAGTTCGCCGGGTTTAAAAAGCATGCGGGCCTGTATCCGGGGCCGGAGGCCGTCCGGGAATTTTCCGAACGTCTGAAGGATTACAAGACCAGTAAGGGGACGATTCAGCTTCCCTACAGCAGTCCGGTCCCGGCGGAACTGGTCTCCGAGATTGCCGGGTGGTGCTATAGGACGGGGAATCATCCGTAGGCGGATATGGGTCAAAGAACCAAAACTGAAACAGGAGGCACAAATGAAACAGGACTTAGGAGAAATATTAACCAAAGAAACGGCACAGATCATGGAGGAAAGATTCGGCTGCGATAATCTGCTGGCCCTGGCTACGGTGGAGGAAGGGAAGCCCTGTGTGCGCACCGTAAACGGTTATTATGAGGACGGCGCATTTTATATCGTCACTTACGCCCTGTCCAATAAAATAAGGCAGATTGAAAAGGAGCCTGCGGTTGCCCTCTGCGGCGATTGGTTTACCGCCCGTGGCATCGGGGAAAACCTGGGGCATGTGAAGGCGGAATGTAATGAGGAAATCATGTCCAGGGTGAGGGCGGTTTTCGCAGAGTGGTATGACAACGGGCACACCAATGAAGATGACCCCAATACCTGCCTCCTGCGCATCCGGCTTACGGAAGGGATGCTGTTCCACCATGGGACAAGGTATGATATTGATTTCCGCGGGTAAGAATCTGTCTGGAAAACCATAGGAAGGAGAGCTACAAATGGAAGCAAAAAGGATGGAAGCGGCAGTAAACAAGGCGGCGGAATACATCAACAGACTGACCATTAATTCCAAAGAAAATGTTCCGGAGAAGGTGCTGAAAAGCACGGAACTGTTTTTCTCATGGGACAATGAGAAGCGGGCTCCGGGGAGAAAGGATTTTCTCTATGATTACAGCTACTATAATGGCGTAGTAATGGAGGGGCTGTACGACATTTACGAGGCGGCTCCGGAGGCGGGAAAAGCCTATTACGACTATGTGAAAGCCTATCTGGACGGGCTGATGGAGCAGAGGGAGGACGGCGGCTGGCAGCTGAATTTTGAACGCTCCGGCTATGTGGACTGCCATGGGGCGGACTGCTATAAGACGGCGGCGCTTTTTGAGCGGTTTTCAGGCGGGGCGGACGTATACGGGGAAGTCACGGATATCCTCTACAGGCACCTGACGGACGAAGCTTATGTGAACAGCCTGGGGCATACTCCCTGCCTGGAGAATATGCCCCAGGAGCTGGGGCACAATTACTGGCATGGCTGGCGGGAAACGCCCATGTATAAAATCTGGCTGGACGGCATCTATATGCTGCAGCCCTTCCTGGCCAATCATGCGGCCAGAATCGGCGACAGAAGGCAGCTGGAGCTGGTGCAGGAGCGCCTGGACTGGGTGGCGGATGTGCTGCTTGCTCCCAACGGGATGTATTATCACGCGGGAAACGGAAAGGGTGACGTGTGCAATTTCTTCTGGGCCAGGGCAATGGGGTGGTACGGCATGGCAATGGTGGATATCATGGAGGTGCTCCCGGAGCAATATTTAGAGAAAAGAAAGGCGGCGCTGAGGCTGTTTGTGGACGGCATGCTGAAATATCAGGATGGGGACGGCATCTGGGCAAACCTGGCGGACAGGCCTGCCACGGAGACAAACCGCCCGGAGAGCAGCGGAACGGCAATGATGAGTTATATTATTTTAAAAGGTGTCAGAAAGGGATGGCTGGACGAGTCCTACAGGGAGGCCGGGATAAGGGCTTTCGTGGGGCTTGCGGAGAACAAGCTGGACGAAAGCGGGCTGCGGGATATTTATTTGAAAGCTGCGGCCAACGGCACCAATAATTATGAAGATACCCGGTATTACCTTACCGACGAGGGGAAGGGAAGCGGGCCGTTTATTATGGCGTACTCGGAGATGCTGTATGGTAAACAGTAAACAGGAGGATGTCTCAATGCATTTTACATACTGCCCTCATTGCGGGAGTAAACTCATTCAGAAAGAAATCGGTGACGAAGGGATGATTCCCTTCTGCGAACAGTGCAGCGTTCCCCTGTGGGACATGTTCACCACATCCGTCATCTGCGCGGTGGTGAATGAGTACCGGGAAGTGGCCCTGATCAGGCAGGGCTACGTTTCAACCACAAATCATGTCTGCGTAGCTGGCATTATGAAGCCTGGGGAATCCGCAGAGGAGGCTGCCGTCAGGGAGATTCAGGAAGAAATCGGCCAGGATGTGGTGAGGCTGGAGTACATAAAAAGCTATCCTTACGAGAAAAAGGGAATGCTCATGCTGGGTTACAGGGCCACGGTGAAAAAGGCGGATTTTCGGCTGTCCGGGGAGGTGGATTCCGCTGTCTGGGTAAGGTACGAGGATGCTCTTGACAAGCTCCGGGAGGGCAGCATAGCCTGGCAGCTTGTGCGGGAGGCCATTAACATTTGCTGCGAACAGCCAGGCCGTGAACAGAAACCAACCAGGGTGTCAGGCCCTGCATGGAGGGGCATAGCCTGAAATTCCGGTTGTTATTTCCGCGAAAGTATGTTATAGTAATTCCAGTATCGTGAAGCAGGAGATTCTATTCCAGGTCTGTAGGACCGGGTGACTTGGCATCTGACATTCTACTATTTCAGAACTTGCCTGCTTGAAATCATATAAAATACAGGAGCAGGGCAGGGATGAAGGGCGGCTTATACTGTCTGGGGCGTTCGTTCCTTGTCCTGCGGAAAGGCGGGACAATGGGGGAACCGAACAACGCATTGAATGTGTATATGAGGAAAACTGACCGGATCCGGTCAGTGCTGGAATACTACATGGGGCAAAAGCTGCCGGAGAGCTGGGCATTTGAGCCGGGCGACGGCTTCTATACCCTCCGGAATTCAAAGGGAAAGCTGTCCTATCGGCAGCGGGACTGCATGAGACGGGTTCGGACCTGCAAAAGCAGCTTCTATCTGGGACTGGAAAATCAGGAGACGGTGAATCTGACTTTTCCGTGGCGGCTGATGGAGCTGGACAGCCTCGTGTACGGGATGGAGATTGAGGAGATACAGGAGAGGAACCGGGCAGCGGGAGAAAGGTATGGAGAAGAGGATGATTTCAAGTATGCGTACCGGAAAGAGGACAGGCTGTTGCCGGTTTTGAATCTCACTTTGTATTGGGGGAGAAAAAGGTGGGAGCGTCCTCTGTCGTTGGGGGATATGACAGATACGGACTCCCTGCCGGTGGAGCTGAAGGATTTATTTGAAGACCACAGGGTACATTTGATTCATATGCGCCGCATCCCGGAGGAGGCTTTGGAGAAGATGGACTCGGATCTGAAATATGTTCTGGGTATTATGCATCGAACCGGATCCAGGAAGCGGTATGAGAGGTATATTTGGGAAAACCGGGAATATTTCAGCAGAATACCAAGGGCCGCAGTGGATGTTATCGATGTCTGTACGGGTATAAAAGATATCACGGGCTGTCTGGAATATACGTTAAACCAGGAGACAGGAGAGGAGGAAGCAGACGTGTGTAAAGCGTTGAATGATATTAAGAAGAATGCCGAGAAAAAGGGGATGAAACAGGGAGTAAAGCAGGGAGAGACACGATTGGGTGCATTAATGCAGAAGCTCCTGGCAGACGGCCGGACGGAGGATGCCTGCCTTGCCGCGGCGGATGAGGGGGAGAGGAACAGGCTGTACCGGGAGTACGGTATTGTCTGAAAGTTTTCTAAAAGGGTTTTCTAAAAAGGAAGAAAAAAATATTGTCCTTTTGGGGCAAACGGTGTATACTGGTAAAGCCTGCGGATGGAATCCATGCCTGGAGCCGGACATCGAGATGCGCCCGTCGTCCTTAAATTTGGATATGTTTACTGTATCTGACAGCAATGTCTTGTTTCAATGGGAAAATGTTGTCTTGTGCACAAAGGATTTCAGCAGTGAGTATAAACTGAGGAAAAAAGGTGAATTAATGAATGACAAACCGTTTTCGGTCAGAACCATGACAATAGAAGATTACGAGGGGCTTTATGTCCTGTGGAAAACCATCCGCGGCTTCGGTATGCGCAGCATCGACGATTCCCGTGAGGGAGTGGGGCGTTTTCTCAGGCGCAACTCGACTACCAGCGTAGTGGCGGTAAGCGGGGATGGCGATATTGTAGGCGGCATTCTCTGTGGACATGACGGCAGGCGGGGCTGCCTGTACCATGTTTGCGTCCGGGAGGACTGGCGCAGGCAGGGCATCGGCAAGGCCATGGTGGTCCATTGTATGAATGCCCTGAAGGAAGAGCAGGTCAATAAGGTCAGCCTCATTGCCTTTACCGCCAATGATATCGGGAACGCCTTCTGGAAATGCATTGGCTGGACGAAGCGGGAAGACCTGAATTATTATGATTTCACGCTGAATGAAGCGAATATAACGGCGTTTAACCGGTAGGACAGGCGGCGGGATTCTTTTGAGAGGGCTGAAGCAAAAGATATTTTTTGAAGGAAATTTTTTTCATTTTGAATATGACGAAGCAGATCATGAAGTTGCAGGTAGCATGATTTCGATTGCAGAAGACACATATGAAGAGGTAGCTTCCCGGTTTCAGATTGCTGTGATGAATGACACAGCAGATATTGGTATCAGTGAAGAAATTGCGGTCTGGACTGCCGGGCAGGCTGATCCTGCTCTTCTGCAAATGAATGAGGCTCCCTCCATGATCAAACTGAATGACGAAGAGTACCAGAACACATTTTCAAAAAGGAGAAAACATATGAGCGAGCACAGTATTTCCATCCCTGATGTTATGTATTTTTCATCGCCGGCGGATATGAAAACCGGATACCTTTCGGCAGAAATAACAGGCCAGGTGTTTATGTCCCCCTGGATTGGGATTTCGTCCTTATTCATCATTGACAGATTTCGGGAAGCGGGGGCCTGGTTCCAAAAGATATTGTCAGAGCATAATCTGAAACTGCTGTCCAGTAACTATAATATCGACTACGATGAATGGTGGATCAGTGATTCTCTCCTGGGCGTCCCCTTAAAGGAGGCGCATCTTCGGCATAATATCGAGGCGTTTGCCCATGTGCCGCCCCTGCGGGCAGTCTCGTCGGGATATATTTTCAAATTGGATGTGTCCGGAATAAAGGAAGATTTAAAACTTTATGTCACAGAGGACGCGGACAGAGAACTTGTATACAGCGGGAAGGAAAAAATACCGGTGGTGGAAAAGATTCCCCATACTATTCAGTGGGAGTTGTCTTATGGAGGAAATGAGCCACAGCTGTTACATCCGGGGAAAGTCTCTGTCAGGGACCTGGCTTCGGGAGAGGTGCGGGAGGTACTTTCCTCAGATTTATGGGATTGAGGATGTGGGGAAACTATTTCTGCATAATTCCTAAGTATTGATGGAAACGAAAAAGGGATTTCATGTGACTGGTGGAAGGGGAAGAGCCTATGGACAGGATTTTCATTTCTGAGCTGAGGATAAAGAATGTCAGGCATTTAAAGAATATCAGGATACCTCTTTCCAGTGATAAGGCGAAGCATCTGATATTGACCGGGAAGAATGGCAGCGGAAAGACCAGTGTTCTGGAGGACTTGTCTAATTATTTTATGACGATGGCAGAGTCGATCGGTCGAGATAGGGATGGCAGAACCGCTTTTCTGGTGCAGGAATTAATTGAGCTGGAGAAGAGGGGTAAAATAAGTTTAGAAATAATAGAGAATCGATTAGGTAGACACAGAGAGCCGTTTTTCGTTCGTAAAACTGGAATCAATTTGACATTTAACCAACCATGGGGAGTAATAAAATATTCGCTTTATAAGGGAGAATTTATTCTGGCCTATTATAAAGCGGAACGAATTTTTCAGGCGGATGTATCAAATCATATTGAAAAAGTGGAATTAAAAGATAATTATTCTATAACGGAGACACCCAGGCTGTTATTTGTAAAGTATCTGGCAGATCTTAAAGTAACGGAAGCATTGGCCAGAAGCAATGGGAAAAACGAAAAAGCAGATGCTATTAGTCAGTGGTTTGACAAGTTCACGAGTTTGCTGCGTAAGATATTCGGTGATGATTCTCTGGAGCTGATTTTTGAGGAAGAAAAATTTTCCTTTCAAATCAGAGAAAAGGGCAGGGAACCATTTGACTTTAACACCCTGTCAAGCGGATTTGCCGCTGTATTAGACATTGTACTGGATATTATCATCAGGATGGAAAAGAAAACAAACCGTTCCTTCGATTTCAACATCCCGGGAATTGTCCTGGTGGATGAAATCGAGACACATCTGCACATAGAACTGCAGAAGTCGGTACTGGATTTATTGACGACAATATTTCCGAATATTCAGTTTATCGTGTCCACGCATTCGCCGTTTATCTTAAACAGTATACCGGATGCTGTGATTTACGACTTGGAGAATCATACTCTGGTAGAAAACGGTCTGGCAGATATTCCCTATGGCGGGATTGTGGAGGGATATTTTCAGTCAAGCGAAATGTCGAAGACTTTGGAGGAGAAATTTACAAGATATAAAGAACTTGTCGGCAGGCAGAACCTGACCGACGATGATTTTGAAGAAATAGGGGGCCTGGAGATGTTCCTGAATGAAATACCAGATTATCTGGCGCTGAATATTACCACAGAGTACCAGAGGTTGAAATTGGAGTTTGAAAGCAGGGAGGATATCTGATGGTAAAGATTGAGCGTTCTTTTCCTGCCCCTGTTTCTTTGGAGTCGGAAAGCAGGAACCCGTCCGGGGGCAGCTATTCCAAGGCAGATGTGATTCGTCAGTTAAAGGAAGATTTCCACAATAAATGCTATATCTGCGAACTGGCGGATTTGCAGGATCCGGAGGTGGAACATTTACTGCCTCACAAAAACAGAGCATATCCGGAGAGGGTATTTGCCTGGAATAATCTGTTTTGGGCCTGTGGGCATTGCAACAAGGTGAAAAATCAGCAAAAATATGAGGAGGGAATCCTGGATTGTTGTAACAGGGATCCGGAAGAAGCAATTTCCTTCCGGCTTCAGGAAAACGAAGTGATAGCGAAAGCAAAAAGTTCAAAGGATTCCGAAGCTGTTTTGACAGCAATGTTGGTCGAGGAGGTTTTCAATCTCAGGAATACGGCAATGAGGGACTATAAGAGAGATTTCCGTTTCCGGAAATTGAATGAGGAAATGAATATTTTGTATGATAATCTGGAAGAAATGAAGAAGAAACCGGAGTCCAGAGTCATCATGAGAAAGCTGAAGGCATTGTTGCGAAGAGAATCGGCATTCGCTGCATTTAAGAGAAATTATGTGCGGGAGAACAGTAAGCAGTTTCCGCAGTTATTGAATTATATAGCGTGAGGCGGGAAGCCATTCAATACATAAAAGGTAGTTTTTACGGCCTTCACAATAAAATGCGTAAACAAGGCAAAGGGAGAAACAATATGAAACAGATACAAGGCGGCGTAACCGCAGCAAAAGGGTTTCAGGCAGCAGGCATAGAAGCGGCCATCAAATATCGGAACCGGAAGGACATGGCCCTGATCTACAGCGAGGCCCCCTGCGTGGCGGCAGGAACCTTTACCACCAATGTGGTAAAAGCAGCCCCCGTGCTCTGGGACCGGAAAATTGTACAGGAGTCCCCCTACGTCCAGGCGGTAATCGCCAATTCCGGCATCGCCAACGCCTGCACGGGAAAGGAAGGCATGGACTGCTGCGCGGCGGAAAGCAAATGCGCAGGCGAGCTGTTTGGTATCCCTGAGACTTCTGTTTTGGTGGCATCCACCGGCGTCATCGGCATGCAGATTCCAGTGGACAGGATCACGGAAGGCATCAAAAAGCTTGCCGCCGCCAGGGCGGACACCCTGGAAGCCGGGACAGATGCCGCGAAGGCCATCATGACCACAGACACATTGGAAAAACAGATCGCTGTAACATTTGAGATTGGCGGAAAAACCGTAACCCTGGGCGGCATGTGCAAGGGTTCCGGCATGATTCACCCTAATATGTGCACCATGCTTGCATTTTTGACTACAGACCTGAATATTTCAAAACAGATGCTCCAGAAAGCGCTCAGCGCGGACGTAACAGATTCCTTTAACATGATTTCCGTGGACGGTGACACCAGCACCAACGATACCCTGCTGATTCTGGCCAACGGGCTTGCGGACAATGAGGCGATTTTAGAGGAAGGGGAAGACTACGACACCTTCTGCCAGGCCCTGCACTTTGTCACCACATATCTGGCCCGGAAAATGGCGGGGGACGGGGAAGGCGCTACGGCCCTGTTCGAGACGAAGGTAGTCGGAGCAGCCTCCAAAGAGGATGCCCGGACGCTGGCCAAGTCCGTTATCTGTTCCTCCCTGACCAAGGCGGCCATCTTCGGCCACGATGCCAACTGGGGCAGGATCCTCTGCGCGCTGGGCTATTCCGGGGCACAGTTTGACCCGGAGAACGTGGATCTTTACTTCCAGAGCGCAAGCGGCCGGATCCATATCTATGGAAACGGGGTGGCCTGCAGCTACAGCGAGGAAGAGGCCACGAAGATCCTCTCCGACCCGGAAGTCACCGTTCTGGTGGACATGCACATGGGGGAGCAGGAAGCTGTTGCATGGGGATGCGATTTGAGTTATGATTATGTGAAGATTAATGCAGACTACAGAAGCTGAAACCGGGGAAGCTCCCTAGCAGACAGCCATGAAGAAACAGGGAAGTTCCGGTAAGCATCTAGAAGCCGTGGAGGGATGGGAAAGTCCCGGTATGTGGACAGCCGCCATGCAGGGAGTGGAAAGTTCTGGTATATGGGCAGCTGCCATATAAGGAGCGAAAAGTCCCGGTTTGCATAGTGCAGCGGGACAGCAATCGGAGCCCGGCTGTACATTACAGCCATGCAGAGACAGAGAGGTGTGGAATGAGGCAGAAAATAAACAATGTGCTGAATATCATTATGGAAAGTTTTGTGGGAGTATGGATAGGGCACGGAATCTTTACATACTGGGATTATAAGACACATCCGGACCTCTATTTCATAAATTCTGCTCCATGGTACACCAGTACCTTAATATATGGCGCAGTGGTGCTGGCCATCCTGGCCATATGTCTTCTGATAAAGTTTATGATCCGAAAAGGAATGAAAAATTCATCCGGAAGTGAATGATAAGGAATATGGATGATTCCGAAAAGGAACAGCGAACAGGCGCAGACATTGCAGAGGCAGTCCGGATAAGGCAGAATTGACGTAAAAAAGCCACAATGAGAAAGGAAGCGATACCCATGGAAAAGGACATGGAAAAAGTACTTCAGAAAGCGGAGGTGCTCATCGAGGCCCTCCCCTATATCCAGCGTTTCAACCGCAAGATTATCGTGGTAAAATACGGCGGCAGCGCCATGAGCAACACAGAACTACAGAAAAATGTCATCAAGGATGTGACACTCCTGAAACTGGTAGGCTTCAAGCCGATCATTGTCCATGGAGGCGGCAAAGAGATCAGCCGCTGGGTGGGTAAAGTGGGCAAGGAATCCACCTTTGTGAACGGCCTGCGGGTTACGGACGGGGAGACCATGGAGATTGCCGAGATGGTCCTGAACAAGGTAAACAAGGATCTGGTGACCATGGTACAGGAACTGGGCGTGAAGGCTGTGGGCGTCAGCGGCAAGGACGGCGGCCTGCTGCAGGTGGAGAAGAAATATGCCGACGGCCAGGACATCGGCTATGTGGGGGAGATCACCCAGGTGAACCCCAAGGTGCTCTACGATTTGCTGGAGAAAGATTTCCTGCCTATCGTAGCCCCCATCGGCCTGGACAGCAGTTTCCAGACCTACAATATCAACGCCGACGACGTGGCCTGCGCCATCGCCAGGGCGGTGAAGGCGGAGAAACTGGCTTTCCTGACGGATATTGAGGGTATTTACAGGGATTTCAAAGAAAGACAGGGCTTTATCTCCAGGATTACGGCTTCTCAGGCAGAGGAACTGGTTTCCGGCGGCTTCGTCGGCGGCGGCATGCTGCCCAAGCTGAACAACTGCACTGCCGCGGTGCGAAACGGGGTGAACCGGGTACATATTCTGGACGGCCGGATTCCTCATTGCCTGCTTCTGGAAATCTTTACCAAGCAGGGCGTCGGTACCGCCATTGTGGACGACGGGGAAGCAGAGCAGGTGTAAGCAAGTTGCCGAAGAAACGTGCAACAGGGGAGCCGGACAGCCTGCCGAAGGAATGCGCAAGAGGAGGGCTGGACAGTCTGCCGAAGGAATGTGCAAGAGGAGGGCCGGACAGCCTGCCGAAGGAATGTGCAAGAGGAGGGCCGGACAGCCTGCCGAAGGAACGTGCAACAGGAGAGGTCGGATAAAGCTGCCGAAGGAACACGCAACCGGAGCAAACCGGACAGGTTCAGCCAAGGTACTGCAAGAAGCAGGAATTCGTATTTTCTATGTATAGATTACGGTACCGGAGTAAACAGTAATCATGAAAAGCCCCAGGAGGGCGGAGCAAACCATTTCACACAGAAGAACAGACCGGCTGTCCGTGTTTGCCGTATTTTTACAGGAGGCAGGCCGGTCCGGCAGTCTGCGGAACAGACTCAGGAGGGATCGAAATGAACATGCAGGAATATATCGAGGAAGCAGAGGGAGCATTGCTTCACACATACAATCGTTATCAGGTGGTCCTGGACAGAGGTGACGGAGTATACCTGTACGACACGGACGGCATCAAATACCTTGATTTCGCCTCTGGAATCGGCGTATTCGCTTTGGGATACAAAAACAGGGAATACAACAACGCTCTGAAAGCTCAGATTGACAAGCTGCTTCACACATCCAATTATTATTACAATGTACCTGCGGTCAACGCCGCGAAGAAGCTGAAAGCGGTCTCCGGGATGGACAGGGTCTTTTTCACCAATTCCGGTGCAGAGGCTGTGGAGGGTGCGCTGAAGGCGGCTCGCAAATACGCGTATCTGAAAGACGGTTCCTCGGATCATGAGATCATCGCCATGAACCATTCCTTCCATGGCAGGACTTTCGGGGCTCTCTCCGTCACGGGGAATGCGAAATACAGGGAACCGTTCGAACCAATGATAGGGAATATACGGTTTGCCGACTTGAATGATATAGACAGTGTAAAGGAACAGCTGACGGACAAAACCTGCGCCATTATTCTGGAGCCGGTGCAGGGAGAAGGAGGAATCATCCCCGCAGCGGAAGACTTTTTGAGGGAGGTCAAGTCTCTCTGTGAGAAGAGAGATATACTCCTGATTTTGGACGAGATTCAGTGCGGTATGGGAAGAACCGGATATATGTATGCGTGGCAGCGTTATGGTGTGAAGCCGGATATCATGGTTACGGCCAAAGCCCTGGGATGCGGCGTTCCGGTGGGAGCCTTTCTGATGACGGAGAAGGTTGCAGCCCGTTCCCTGACTGCCGGAGATCATGGGACTACCTACGGAGGCAATCCTTTTGTCTGTACGGCAGTGGAGAAGGTGCTGGATCTGTACGAGGAAAATCATGTAACGGAGCATGTGCGGGAAGTGACGCCCTATCTGGAGAACTGTCTGGATACTCTGAAAGAGAAGTATGACTGCATCTTGGAACGAAGGGGGACGGGGCTGATGCAGGGGCTGGTCTTTGACCGTCCGGTGAGGGATATTATCGGCCGGGCCCTGGAGGAAGGACTGATTCTGATCAATGCAGGGGAAAATGTCATCCGATTCCTGCCGCCGTTAATTGTTTCCAAAGCGAACATTGACGAGATGGCGGATATTCTGGAGAGTTGTATAGAACCGGATGGGGAGATTTCATAATTCCTGCAAATTGCTTCGTAATTAGCCCGAACCAAACGGTTTCTAAAACACGCAGCAGAAGACGATTTACCGGTTATAGATAGCCTGCCAGGCAGGCGGAATGGAGTTATATGCACTTGAAAGAAAGATTATTTTCGGCGGCTGTTGTGGCAGGGGCAGCAGGGCTTCTGTTTCTTGCAGGAACCCTGCAGGCAGGCGGCGAGGAGAACGGCTCCGGGGAGGAAGGGGAGATTTTGCCCTGGATCGGGAGTAAGGAGACGATTTATTTTTGGTATTCCGATGAAAGTATGACGAATTTCCTGAACAGCGCCGCGGTCTCGTTCGGGGAAAAAGAGGATGTACGGGTGATTCCCGTACTGACTTCCCAGGAGGAGTATCTTGAGACTTTGAATCAGGCATCCGTCCGTTCCGACCAGGTGCCAGATGCGTATATTATAAGTAATGATTCCCTGGAAAAGGCTTATCTGGCAGGACTTGCGGCCAGGATTACAGATGAGGAGAGGGTCTGTACAGAACAAAATTTTCCGGCAGCAGCGCTTTCTGCCGTTACTTATCAGGACAAGCTGGTGGCGTATCCTCTGTTTTTTGAGACAAGCGCGTTGCTGTATAACGATACCTATTTGCAGGAATGGGCGTCTCAGATCGCCATGAAGGAGCTTCTGGAGGAAGGCGAGGTGGACGAGAATCCGGAGGAGACGGACGGAATTGCGGTAGATGAAGAACGTCTGGCCGCCTTGCGGGAGGAATATTACGGCAGGGCAGTTCCGGCTGCCGTAGATGACATTCTCTATATTGCAAACACCTTTGATGTGCCCCAGGGGGTGGATGTCATGAAATGGGATGTGTCAGATATCTTCTATAATTACTGGATGGTGGGCAATTATATGATCGTGGGAGGGGACAGCGGAGACGATCCCGCCAGGATCAATATCAACAATCCGGAGACCATTCAGTGCCTGGAGGTATATAAGGCTCTGAATCAGTTCTTTTTCATAGAATCGGATACGGTGGATTACTATTCTGTAATAGATGATTTCTGTCAGGGAAAACTGGTCTTTACCATAGCTACCAGCGATGCCGTAAAGCGCCTGGAAGATGCGAAGGCGGAGGGGATTTTGAGCTTTAATTACGGAGTGGCCCCTATGCCCCAGGTCAGCGGGGAGCTTGGGAGCCGTTCTATGTCCGTAACCAACGCGGTGGCGGTGAACAGCTATTCGGAGCATGAGGAGCTGGCAAACCGTTTTGCGGCATATCTGGTGACAGAGTATGCGGATTCGCTGTATGAAAGGACCGGAAAGGTATCGGCCAATCTTCATATGGAGTCGGATCTTGCAGGTCTGCAGGTGTTTAAGCAGGAGTACGCAAAGAGTATACCGCTGCCCAAAATGATGGAGACGGGGAATTTCTGGCTTCAGTTGGAGGGGCTGTTTTCAAAGGTATGGAACGGGGCCGACGTGACGCAGCTGGTGCAGGAGCTGGCGGATACGATTACCGTTCAGGTCAGTGAAGGACAGGCACTTCAGTGAGACGTTTTGTGCATAATTATCCAATCATGGGATACACTTAAGAGAAAAGAAACGAAGGAAGGTGTAACCCTATGATTGGATTTTTTATTGCGTTGATTTCCGGGGCCCTGATGAGTGTTCAGGGGGTGTTCAATACCCAGGTGACCAAGTCTTCCAGTATCTGGACTGCCAGTGCGTTTGTGCAGCTGACAGCTCTTTTCGTCTGCCTCGGAGCATGGGTGTGTACGGATAGAAGCAGCCTGATGAAGGTATTTTCGGTACAGCCCAAGTATATGCTTCTGGGGGGCGCTATCGGTGCGTTCATTACTTATACCGTGATTAAAAGTATGGATTTGCTGGGGCCTGCCAAGGCGGTGATGCTGATCGTGGTGGCACAGCTGGCAGTGGCTTATGTCATAGAGCTTTTCGGCTGGTTCGGAGTGGAGAAGCAGCCCTGGGAGTGGCGCAAGGCTGTGGGAATGGCGGTAGCCGTGGCCGGAATCATAATTTTTAAATGGAAATGAAGTAATATGAAGTTTTCATGAAGATTTTCAAAAGCCCCTTGTAAAAAGGATACAATTCCGATACAATAAAATAATCAGCATAGAGAGGCAATCCCTTTTTGACTTTTCCGTAAATCCGAAGAGGAAGAGAGAAAGGGGCTATGATGAAAAAAAGAACTATTTTGACGGCATTGTATGTTGCAGCTGCCTGTATACTGTGCGGCGGCTGCGGGGAGAAGGAGCCCGGGATCCTGATCGGGAACATGTCACAACCGGCGCAGGAGAGCACATTGCCGGAAAATACACAGGAGAGCACAGCCGATTCCCCGGAGAGTGAAGAGGCGAAGCAGGATGAGGTGATCCGGGTCTATGTGTGCGGCGCCGTGGTAAGTCCGGGCGTGGTGGAGATTCCTGCAGGAAGCAGGGCGGAGGAGGCGCTGGCGGCTGCCGGCGGTTTTGCGGCGGAGGCAGCCAGAGAAGCGGTGAATCTGGCAGACTGGGTAAACGACGGGCAGAAACTGTATTTCCCTGCTTTGGGAGAGGAAGTGCAGACCGAAGCGGCGGAGCCGGACGAGGCTTCCGGTCTGGTGAATATCAATACGGCCGATGTTGCCGCGCTATGTACCCTGCCGGGGGTAGGCGAAGCAAAAGCGGCGGACATCATAGCCTGGAGGGAAGCCAATGGCGGGTTCGAGTGCTGTGAGGATATTATGAAGGTAAGCGGTATCAAGACTGCAATGTACGAAAAGATTCGGGATAAGATTACCGTGGGAAAATGACAAAATGAGTGTGGGGAGAATGTTATGGCCGGGAAGAGAGCTTTGGTGGTGGATGATGAGAAATTGATTGTAAAGGGAATTCGCTTCAGCCTGGAGCAGGACGATATGAAAGTGGACTGCGCGTATGACGGAGAGGAAGCTCTGGAATATGCCCGGGCCAATCAATATGATATTATTCTGCTGGACGTGATGCTGCCGAAGATCACCGGCTTCGAGGTCTGTCAGCAGATCAGGGAGTTTTCCAACGTGCCTATTATCATGCTGACTGCCAAGGGAGAGGACATGGACAAGATACTGGGGCTGGAATACGGTGCGGATGACTACATTACCAAGCCCTTTAATATTCTGGAGGTGAAGGCCAGGATTAAAGCCATCATGCGGCGCACGGAACCGAAGCGGATCATGGGAGAGACGCCCTCTGCCAAAAGCGTGGAGCGGGGAGAGGTGCGTTTGGACTGCGAGGGACGGCGGGCATTCATTGCCGGCAAAGAGATCGGCCTGACTGCCAAGGAGTTCGAATTACTGGAACTTTTGATGCTCAATCCCGATAAGGTATACAGCCGCGAGAGTCTGCTGAAGCTGGTGTGGGGGGCTGATTATCCCGGGGATGTGAGAACCGTGGATGTACATATCAGAAGGCTGCGGGAGAAGGTGGAATCCAACCCCAGTGAGCCCCGTTATGTCCACACCAAATGGGGGGTCGGTTACTATTTCCAGGTGTGAGGCCCGCCCTGGCATCTATCGTTTTGGTTCACGTATAAAACCTGCCGGGTAAAATGCAGGCATGGCTTTGGAAGAAGAGAGAAGAGTGGAACCCCGGACTTCGAAAAGGGCGGGGCTGCCGGAGCCTGCCACAGGGCGCCGGGCGGGAGTATGGAAAATGGGCGCAAAAATATTCGAGGAGCTCAAAAGGCTTCTGTCTCTGCGCAGCCTGCAGGCGCGCATCTTTATCATAGTATTGGTGGCCGGGGTTATCCCCAGCATGATCGTGCGTTACGGAATTCTGGATAATTATGAGGAACATTCTGTTCAGCACAGAATTGCCACTGTCCAAAATCAGTTGATGATCGTAGGAAATCACCTGATCAGCAATAATTATTTTAATACGAAGCCGGAGGGCTATAGCAGCAGTGTGTCCAAAGATGTGATCAATGCGGAGCTTGAGATGATTTCCAATCTGTATGAAGGCCGTGTTATGATCATCGATTCCGGTCTGAAGGTGGTCAGGGATACCTATGACATCAGTGAGGGCAAGACCATTATTTCCGAAGAGGTGATCCGCTGTTTCCAGGGGGAAACGATGTCCAATTATGACCGGGAGCACGGTTACATAGAGATGACCACCCCCATTGTGGATGCAAGCATGGAGTCCGGCGAAGTCATAGGCGTCATGCTGACCAGCATATCCAATGATGCCACCATGGCCACGCTGGAGGTGCTGGATCGGAAGGCGGTCATTTTACAGAATCTGGTGATCGTGGTGATTGTGGCTATGGCGGTGGTACTTTCCATGATCCTGACACGCCCGTTCAACAGGGTGACGGAAGCCATTAACGAGGTGAAGGCTGGATACAGCGACGAGAGTATTTCCGTGTCGGACTATGCGGAGACAGCGCATATTGTGGAGGCATTTAATCAGCTTTTGGCCAGGATGCGGGCATTGGATAATTCCAGACAGGAATTTGTGGAGAATGTGTCCCATGAACTGAAGACGCCTATGGCGGGGATTAAGGTGTTGGCGGATTCCCTGCTGGCCCAGCAGGATGCGCCTGCAGAATTGTACCGGGAATTTATGGAGGATATTGCGTCGGAGATCGACAGGGAGAACCAGATCATCACGGATCTGCTGGTTTTGGTAAAGATGGACAAGAAAGCGCAGGAGATGAATATCGTCTCTCTGAATATCAATGATCTGACGGAACTGATTTTGAAGCGGTTGCGGCCCATTGCGCGGAAGAAAGATGTAGAAGTGGTATTTGAGAGTATGCGTCCCGTGATGGCGGAAGTGGACGAGGTGAAGCTGACGCTGGTCATGACCAATCTGGTGGAAAATGCCATAAAATACAATAAAGAGCATGGCTGGGTGAAGGTGGAGCTGGATGCGGATCATCAATATTTTAACTTTAAAGTCAGCGATTCCGGGCTGGGAATACCGGAAGACGATTTGCCGTACATCTTTGAGAGGTTTTACCGTGTGGACAAGTCGCATTCAAGAGAAATCGGCGGTACAGGGCTGGGACTTGCCATCACGAAGAGTGCCGTTCTGATGCACAGGGGCGCGATCACGGTATCCAGTGTGGAGGGAGAGGGAACCAGCTTTGTGGTGAAGATTCCGCTGAGCAATGCGGGAGCAGGTTGAAGCGGCGGATCATACAGGAGTGTGAATATGAAGAAAAAGACAGGGTTCCTGCTGCTTTTCGTATGTATGCTTTTGACGGGCGCCTGCGGAAAGCGCAAGGAGGAGGCAGAAAATATCGTTCAGGTTTATTATGTGAGCAATTCCGAGACCAAGGTGGAGATGCACTCCCATGTGATGGAGGCGGATACATCGGAGAAAGCGCTGAAAGAGCTGATGGAGTGCCTGGCGACGAATCCGGAGAAATTGGAATATAAGGCGCCCTTTTCCATGGGATTTCAGGTGAGAAGCTATAAGCTGGAGGAAGGAAATCTGCAGATCGATGTGGATGAAGCCTATAAAGAATTGGCGCCGATTACGGAGATTCTGGTCCGGGCTGCGGTAGTGAGGACATTGACGCAGCTGCCGGAGGTCAAGCTGGTGATGGTTACCGTGGAGGGCACCCCCCTGCTGGACAAAAAGGAAAATGCGGTGGGCTGGATGAATGCGGAACAGTTTATCGACAATGATGGAAATGAGATCAACACTTATGAGGAGGCCAGGATCAGGCTGTATTTTGCGGACGAAAGCGGCATGAAGCTGATTGCCGCAGACCGGGAGAAGCATTACTCTACCAATACGCCGCTGGAGCGCTTTGTCGTGGAGGAACTGATCGCAGGGCCCAGCGGGCGGGTGGAGGGTTTATATCCGTCTGTCAATCCCAATACAAAGATTGTCAGCGTTATGACCAAGGACGGAATCTGCTATGTGAATCTGGACGAGAATTTCCTGGCGGTGGTCAATAATGTATCTACGGACGTATCTGTGTATGCCATCGTGAATTCCCTGGCGGAGCTGAGCAATATCAATAAAGTACAGATTCTGATCAACGGCGAGGTACCCTCAAGCCTTCCGACGTCAACTTTCGAACGGAATCTTGATATTGTGACCACTGTGGACAAATAGCGGAAGGAATGAAAAAGGGAAGGAACTATGAAAGAGACGGCATACAGGGTACTGTTTCTCGAGGACGAACCTACAATTCGGGAGGTATTAACGGAATATATGCTGATGGCGGGCTATCAGGTTACTACGGCCGAACGGGGGGAGAGTGCCATCCGCCTGGTGCGGGAGCAGGATTTTGACCTGGCGGTGCTGGATATCTGTGTGCCGGGGGCAGATGGTTTTGAGGTACTGAAATCCATCCATTGTTATCGGAAGCAGACGGCGGTGATTATGCTGACGGCACTGGAGGATGAACAGAGTCAGGTGAAGGCTTTTAATCTGTATGCGGATGATTATGTGATTAAGCCGGTCTCCCCCATCATCCTGCTGAAGCGGATGGAGACTATTTTGCGGCGCACCAAAGGAACCTTCGGAGAGGAGTCAGGGGAGCGGAAGGGACTGGTGCTGAAAGAGGAGGCCTACTGTGCCCTGTACCATGGGGAGAAGCTGCCTCTTACTTTGAGCGAGTATCTGCTGCTGCAGACCCTGTACCGGGAGCCGGAGCGTGTGTTTACCAGGGAGCAGCTGATCATGAGCATCTTTAACGAAGATTATATCGGCAATGACCGGATTATTGATGCCCATGTGAAAAATTTGCGCAAGAAGCTGCCTGTGCCCTGTATTAAGACCGTAATCGGAGTGGGATATCAGTTTGACATGGATGCCATAGGGTAGGGGCAGCGGTGAAACGGGAGGCGTATTATGGGGCTTAGGCACAAGAACCTGCTGTACAGCATGGTGCTGGCAGGAGTTATGATGCTGTTTTTGATCGGATATTTTATCTATATGCTGCCGTCACTCTATGTGGAACATGTGATGGAGCAAAACCTTCGTTCCATCCGGGAACAGCATACCGCATATATGGAAAAGGGCAGTTATGACGGTGTGAGGGTGAAAAATGCAACGGCCTGTTTTTCCGTGGAGATACCGTTTCGGGGGGATGAGATCCTGATAGCGGGGAAGGCTTTTTCCGCACAAGTCACGATGAGAGACGAAAGGCTGCGGCAGATTTTGCAGATGTGCAGGGAGGCACTGCTCTCTTACGGAGATCAGGAGGCGCAGAATACGGAAGCTGCCCTGGCACAGGAGATGGAGGAGCTGGGCGCCTATTTGCAGGAGACTGTGTCTAAAGACAGTTCCCTGCCTGTTGATGTCCGTATGCTGTATGTCCGGGAGTTGGAAGAGGATTATCACAATGCATATGTAGAAATGCATTCTTATTCTAATGATCTGATCATCATAGAGTCCGGTATCGAAGATTCCAGCAATCGTTATACAAATTATATCGCTGTGGAACAGACGGATAAAAGTTTGGTTTTATCTATTTTGCCCGTGGTAGCGCCGGATGCCGGCGAAATCCGCCCGGTGGTGCTGCAGAGCCTTCCCATGCTGGGGGCGGTGATTTTGCTGCTGGTGCTGTTGTTTTCACAGGTTTATTCAAGAGGAATCGTCGGGCCCATTGTAGAGCTGGTGCGGCATGCCGGAGAGATGAAGGCGGATCGGAATTTCACGGTGGGGCGTTTGTCGGATACATGGTCCAAGAGAAAGGATGAGGTGGGGATACTGGCGGATACGCTGGATGATTTTTATCTGCAGATCAGGGAAAGCTACCGCCAGCTGGAGAGAAAAAACGCGCAGCTTGAGGAAGAAAACCAACGCCAGGAGACGTTTCTGCGCACGTCTTCCCATCAGCTGAAGACACCAATTGCGGCGGCGCTGCTGCTGGTGGAGGGGATGATGAATGAAATCGGCAGATACAAAGACACCAAAGTCTATCTGCCGAAGGTGAAGGAACAGCTGCTGTCCATGCGGCGCATGGCGGAGGATATTTTGTATCTGAACCACTGTGCACAGAACAGAAAGATGGAATCTCTGGATGCGGGGAGATTGATGCAGGAGCGGCTGCAGTGCTGTCAGGTGGGGCTGGACCACAAGGGAATTCAGGCCCGGATTTGCGGGGAGGAATCTTTGACGGTACATGGGGATGAAATGATGCTGACCCAGATTTTGGATAATCTCCTGTCAAATGCCGTGAAATATACGCCGGCAGAGGGGCGGATAGAGATTACGCTGCGGGCCGGGGGAGAAGAGGGAGAGGCGGAAATAAGGATAGAGAATTATGGCGTGACCATCCCGGAGAAACTGCTGCCTCATATTCTGGAACCCTTTGTCAGCGGCAGCCATGGGGGCGGGGCGGCGGACAGCCATGGACTGGGTCTGTACATTGCGTCTTATTTTGCAAAAAAACAAAATTTCGTGCTCTCTGTGGTAAACGGAGAAGAGAGCGTTATCGCCATGATACATTTCTGAAGGATGCAGGAAAGCTCCATCCGGTCTTCATACGATCTTCACACGGCTCTGTTACAATCAGAATGGCGGCAGGAAGTTCCAGTGCAAATGCCGCAGAATACCAAGTAAAGGAGAGAGGAATATATGCTGCTGTCCATTCAAAGTGCAACCGTGCGATACGGTACGGAGACGGCGCTTTCCGTTAAGTCGCCTATTGAGATTGCAGAAGGGGACCGGGTGGGAGTGATCGGCTCCAACGGAGCAGGCAAGACTACATTAATTAAGAGCATTCTGGGGCTGGTGCCCTATCAGGGGATCATTCGGACCGAACTGAAACCGGAGCAGATGGCGGTCCATATGCAGTTTAATGAGTATACGGATGCGATGCCGGTAAAGTATATCATGGAAGCGATCCTGGGAACGAAGATCTCCAGAGACAAAAAGCTTCAGGAGCTGATTTCATTTTTTGAGTTCGAGGACTGCCTGCGGAAAAAATATTCAAAACTGTCCGGCGGGCAGAAACAACGGTTTACCATCATACTGGTTATGATGCAGGACGCGTCTCTGACCTTTTATGACGAGGTGACCTCAGGGCTGGATTTTGAGACCAGACAGAAGCTGGTGGAAAAGCTGGCAGAGTGGTATCAGGATAAAGATGCCAGCTTCTTAATTGTGTCCCATTATTATGAAGAGCTGGATCAGTTGGCCGACAAGCTGCTGATTCTGGATAAAGGGCAGGTCGTCGACTATGGAAGGAAGGAGGAATTGTTCCGGAAATATTGCGGCAGAGCTGTGATTGTAGTGGGCAATACCCGGGAGAATGCAGCGCTTTTGGCGGATTACAGAAAGCTGGCCTCCCCGGCCCATCTGATTGCCCTATCCTGCGAGAGCGCGGAAAAGGAAAAGCGGGTCACCGAATTGCTCCGGGAACATGATGTCAATTACAAACGCAGCAACAATGATATCGAAATCCTCTACATCAATGCGAAGGATAAGGTATACAAAGATGAGGCGGAAGAAAAACGCGGAGCCGTGCCGGGAGAGACAGGAAAAACGAAGAGCGCAGTGAAGGAGGGGAATCATGGGAAATAAGAGAAAACTGTTTTCAAAACATATGCTCCTTTTTGAATTTCGGAAGGTCATCGGGAATCCTTATGTGCACATTTTCGGAGTGGGCATGCCGATTTTGATGATGGTCATTATCACTCGTGCCGTTGTGGGGGAGATGGTAGATCAGACCGCATTGCCCGCCGTAAAAACATCCATCTTTCTGGGGATCGGGGCGATGATTCCCATGGCAACGATTTTTATGGGATACGGGGTGAACCAGGCGCAGGAGCTGGAAAAGGGGATACCGCAGCGGATGGAATTGTTCGGCATCAGGATCAGTGAGACACTGTGCAACAGGATTCTGTCGGAGGCATTATTTATGCTGATTGCATTCCTGCTTTATTTTATCGTAGGATATGGCTTCGTGGGGGTGGAATTGCCGAAGGTGTCGGGCGCATTGCTGTATGCGGTCTGTATTCTGGTATTCAGTGTGATTTTGTTTTGCCTGGCCCATGCCATTGCCTCGCTTCTTAAAAAGTTCAGCCTCACTTATTGCGTGACGATGCTTTTGTACTTTGCACAGATGATTTTGGGGGGAATGATGGGAATCACCTATGACAATATGCCTTCTGTTTTGCAGGTGGCAGCGAAGATGCTGCCGGTTACTTATATTAACCGGGACTTTTATACGGTATGGAAGGGGGAGCATTACAATTTTGTTCCCATGCTGCAGGCTTATCTGTTTATGGGGGCTGTGGCGTGTATTGCGTTGTTTGCCTCCGTCCGCAGGGAAATGAGAAAATTGCATTAGGAGTGACTCATACTCCTTAGGAGTGACTTATACTCCTTAGGAGTGAACCGCACTCCTTAGGAATGGGAAAGGAGAATGGAATGAGGCGCCCATTATTCATGGCTGCCCTGTTCCTGGTGATGATTGCCGCCCTCCGGCTGAAAACCGGACGGGCGGATGAACTGCAGGAGGGCTGTATCCGCGCCGGGACACTGGAGGCGGACAGCCAGGTAGTGATTACCGGGCAGGTGTACCAAAAAGACGAGTCAAATATTTATCTGAAATCTGTTTTTTACGCAGGATCAAATGCCTTCGGGCAGTCGGCTGCAGATTCGCAGCAGTTCGTTCCGATTCAGGAAAATATCATATGTGACATGGAAGATGCCCCAGGGATCCCATTAGGGAGCATGGTGGCGGTTCAGGGTACGTTTATGCCCTATTCCCGGGCCACAAATCCCGGAGAATTCGATGCGTCGGTTTATTACAGGACGCTGGAAATCGGCGGTAAAGTAAGGAAAGCCGTTCTTCTGGCAGCGGGAGAAGGTACGTGGCTCATCAGGGAGCGGCTGTATCGGCTAAAGGAATGTTTGAAGGAACGGCTTTACCGCATTTTTCCAGAGAAGGAGGCTGCTGTGATGAGCGCGCTGCTGTTGGGAGATAAGAGCGAGCTGGACGGAGAATTGAAGGATTTATACAAGCGAAATGGAATTCTGCATATTCTAAGCATTTCTTCCCTGCATATTACGATTATCGGCATGAGTATCTACCGGCTGCTGCGCAGGACGGGACTGCCGACAGGAGTTTGCGCGGCGGGAGGCAGTGTGATTTTGCTGCTCTATGGATGCATGACGGGATTCAGCGTATCTGCCTGCCGGGCTATCGGCATGTATCTGATCAAAATGTTGGCAGAGGTGGCGGGCAGGACCTATGACATGCTGACTGCATTGGGTCTGATGGGGGCTCTGATGGTGCTCCGAAATCCGTTTTATCTGGAAAACAGCGGGTTTTTGCTGTCCTTTACATCAGTGTTGGGGATCGGGGTGGTGTATCCGGCACTGATGCCCCCGTTGCCGGACGGGAGGGAGAGGGGGAAGCAGAAGGGAAGGATACCTGGACAGGTTCTCAAAGGCCTGCTTGCGTCCCTGTTTGCCAGCCTTTCCATCACATTGACTACGCTGCCCGTACAGCTGTGGTTTTATTACGAAATTCCGTTGTATTCTGTATTCCTGAACCTGTTTGTGATTCCTTTTCTGAAACCTATGATGATTACAGGGCTGCTGGCTATGCTGGTACCGGGGCTTGGAATACTGGGAATGGTTGACCGTCTGATCTTGAACGGATATGAGTTTCTGTGCAGCTGTTTTGACGGCCTTCCTTTTCACACATGGAATCCGGGGTGCCCGAAGATATGGCAGATATGTGTTTATTATCTGATCCTGGCAGGGGTAGTTTTGCTGAGACAGCTGATAGAATATATGGAAAATAATGCAGGCTCAATGGATGCGGCGGCAGGTTCCCGACGCGGCAAAAAGGGGGCAGGCATGATTGGCGGTTACGCAGGCATGTTTTTCGGAGTCCTGCTGTTCGTTCTGCGTCCTCCGGCAAAAAACAGCGTCACCTTCCTGGATGTGGGGCAGGGGGACGGCATTTTGGTGCGTACTGCTTCCGGACAGAATTATCTGTTTGACTGCGGAAGCAGCAGCCGGAAAAATATCGGCAAATACGTCCTGATCCCTTATTTGAAGTACAATGGAATCCGAACCATAGACGCTGTATTTCTGTCTCATCCGGATGCGGATCATGTGAACGGTGCGGAGGAGTTGTTTGCCTTGGGAGGGGACAATCATATCACGGTGCGCCAGCTATTGCTGCCGGATATCGAGGAAGGCGCCAGGGAAGAACAGCTGGGCGGATTGCTGGAAGCAGCGGCAGGGGCAGATCAGAAGACGCCGGTGGCAATAGGGTATCTGGCTGCAGGAGACAGCTGGGACAGCGGCAGTGCAGTATTCACATGCCTGCATCCGGAGAAGGGATTTCCTGCCGGGGATGTGAATGCGTATTCGGAATGTTTCCTGGTGGAATTCTACGAAAATGTGTCAGAGAATGCCGCAGGGAGCGGGGAGCCGGCGTGGACATTGCTTTTAACGGGGGATGTACAGGAGAAGGGGGAGGAATCGTTTTGCCAGGAGATAGATCAGAGAGGCATCGGGGAAATTACCGTGCTGAAGGCAGCGCATCATGGCTCCCGCAATTCCACGCCGGAGGAGCTTCTTGACCGGCTGAGTCCCTTGCTTACAGTGATTTCCTCCGGCAGGAACAATCGCTACGGCCATCCCCATGCAGAGCTTCTCGGCCGGCTGGAGGCATGCGGGACATATATCATGCAGACCGCACAGTCGGGTGCAGTCACCGTAAGCTGTGATGAAGAGGGAGTTGTAATACATAGCTTTCTGCGATAGGGAGAATCTTTGTTCTCCGGTCTTTGCTTTTTTTACATCATTTGTTATAATGTTGATAGCGGCAGAGGTCCGGCGTTGGTGTGGTATTGTGTATGATATGCTGAAGTTCTGTACTGCATGTGGCAGTTTGCGGCGCTTGTGTTAAGCTGTGCCGTATGCGGCAGCTTGCGTCGATTGTGTAATCATGCCGCATGTGGCAGCTTGAGCCGTTTGTGACAATCTATGCCATTTGCAGCCGTTTGTGCCGCAGTGCGATATTGACAGGAGGTGAGGACAGGATGCAGTCCCTTGCTTTATATGAACAGAAGATTATCAGCGATCCTGAATTTCCGGTACAGATGCATGTCAATGATGTCTCCAGTAAGACCCAGTATTTTTCCCCCCACTGGCATGAACATATCGAGCTTCATTATGTCAGAGAGGGACATACTTTACTGGATTTAAACCAAAGGGAAATCTATGCGGGTAAGGGAAATCTGGTGATTGTCAACAGCAATGAAATTCACTCCGGATACTGTGACGGGACTCATATGGAAGTGATGGTGATGATCTTTGAGATGGAAGCTTTCTCAAAGGAGCTTGCTGACAAGAATGTCATATTCAAGTCGCTGATCGAGCAGGATGACAAGATAGACGAGATCATGTCTGTGATTCATGAGGAATTTCAGGAGCAGAAAATAGGGTATCGGCTGGTCTGTAAAGGAAAGATGCTTGAATTGATTGCTCATCTGGTGCGGGAATATACGGTTGAGTTTCTCACGGAGAAGGAGAGTGACAGACGGAAGAAACAGCTGGAGCGGCTGAATATGGTAATAGATTATATTCAGATGAATTATACGCGGCAGATCGGTAACAGGGAACTGGCGGAAATTGTGCATCTCAGCGAGGATAGATTTAATCATCTGTTTAAGGAGAGTATGGGCATGGCTCCGCTGCAATATATTAACGAGGTGCGGCTCAAAAAAGCCATGAATCTCTTGAAGAAAAAGGAAGGAACTGTGACTGAGGTTGCGGACAGCGTGGGATTCGGGGATTATAATCATTTCGGAAGGCAGTTCCGGCGCTATTATGGCTGCGCGCCCTCCGAGGTGCTGAGGCGGTAGAGGATTTTTATCCGGTATTACAACAGCGTTCACAATACTTGGTTCGTCCGGAAAATATTTTAAGGCGTATACATAAATAGCAGAATCGTATGTATAAACAGCAGAATGTATCTTTCTTATTCTGCTGTCTTTTTTTATAATCAAATCAATAGTAAAAATAGATAAAAGAAATGGAGGGAAGTCTATGAAATTAGGAACATTGACGGTAGCGCTGGGAGATCTGCCCTTTGAGGAGGCATGCAGATTTCTGGCCGAGAGAGGTGTGCAGATGGTGGAGATCGGCTGCGGCGGATTTCCGGGGAAGGCTCACTGCGACGCAGCGGAACTTCTGGCAGATGAGGGAAAGAGGGAACGCTTCATGGAGACGCTGGACAAGTACCATCTGGAGATCAGCGCTCTGAGCAGCCACGGAAATATGGTGCATCCCGACAGGGCAGTGGCAGAGCGGTTCGAGAAGGATTTTACCAATGCGATCCTGTTGGCTGAGAAGCTGAAGGTACCGGTGGTCAATACCTTTTCCGGATGCCCCGGAGGAAGCAGGGAGGATCGGACGCCCAACTGGGTTACCTGCCCCTGGCCGGATGATTTTACCGAGATTCTGGAGTATCAGTGGAATGAGATACTGGTTCCTTATTGGAAGGAGAAGGCGGCTTTTGCACGGGCTCACGGCGTCTCTCAGATTGCGCTGGAACTGCATCCCGGCTTCTGTGTATACAATACGAAGACTCTGCTGCGGCTCCGGAGGGAAGTAGGGCCTGAAATCGGCGCGAATTTTGACCCCAGCCATCTGATCTGGCAGGGGATGGATCCCGGCGCAGCTATTCGGGAATTGGGAAAGGAACATGCGATTTTCCATTTCCATGCCAAGGATACCGGAATCGATGCCATAAATACGGCGGTCAACGGTGTTCTGGATACCACCCATTATGGTCAAGAGCGGGATCGTTCCTGGATTTTCCGCACGGTGGGATACGGGCACGGGGAGGATTACTGGAAAAATATCATTTCACAGCTGCGTATGGCCGGCTATGATTACGCCATCAGCATAGAGCACGAAGACGGATTAATGTCCGGCAGAGAAGGACTGGAGAAAGCAATCAGCTTCCTGAAAAATGTGCTGATTTATGAAGATAGAGGCGCGATGTATTGGGCTTGACGGGCCGTTTGGACGCGGAACTGGAAAACAGCGTCTGAACGGACCGTACCCCAGAGGGGTTACGGACGCAAGCTCTAAGCGTGCGGAAGTCCTCTGCGGAAAAGGGTAGGGTTCGGTCAGACGCGGAACTGGAAAACAGCGTCTGAACGGACCGTACCCCAGAGGAGTTACGGACGCAAGCTCTAAGCGTGCGGAAGTCCTCTGCTGAAAAGGGTATGGTCCGTTCAGACGCGGAACTGGAATAGGAGACAAAGATATGAAGCATAAGATAGCCATTGTAGGATTCGGAGGAATGGCAGGCTGGCACTATGACGAGATCAAGACCATAGAGAATCTGGAGATAGCCGGTATCTGGGACATCAAAGAGAAACAGCGTAATCATGCGGCGGATATGGGGCTTCATGTATATGAGGGACTGGAGGATCTGCTGGCGGATAAGACCACGGATCTGGTGCTGATCGCCACTCCGAATGATGTACATAAACCCGTGGCCATAGCGGCCATGAGGGCAGGGAAGAATGTGATCAGCGAGAAGCCTGTGACACTGAGCAGCGCAGACTTGCAGGAAATGATCGATGTATCGGAGGAGACAGGGCGCTTTTTGACCGTTCACCAGAATAGACGGTGGGACGAAGATTTCATGACGGTTAAGAAGATATTGGAAGAGGGAAAGCTGGGAGAACTCTTCCGCCTGGAATCCAGAGTGCATGGTTCCAGGGGAATTCCGGGAGACTGGAGACAGGAAAAGGAGCATGGAGGCGGGATGATTCTGGACTGGGGCGTTCATCTTCTGGATCAGCTGCTGCTCTTGTTTGCGGATGTACCTTTATACAGCGTATATGCCACGGTGACCCATGTGACAAATCAGCTGGTGGACGACGGCTTCTACACGGAGCTGGTATTCGAAAACGGGGTGAGTGCCATGGTGGAGGTAGGGACCAGCAATTTCGTATCCCTGCCCAGATGGTATGTGCTCGGAACCGACGGAACTGCAGTGATCGAGGACTGGCAGCTGAACGGAAAGATAGTGCGGGCTTCCGGCGTGGATGAGAAGGACGTAATGCCGGTCATCACGGCGGCCGGGCTGACCAAGACCATGGCGCCCAGACGGGACGACAGTATTTTCACAGAGCCCCTTCCGGAAGTAAAGAGTGATGTGCGCGAATTTTATTACAATGTCATGGCCGTTTTGGAGGGCAGAGAAGAAAGCCTGATCCGTCTGCCGCAGGTAATGCGCGTTATGAAACTTATGGAGGCAATCGGAAGGTCGGCTGAGACAGGAGAAGTCATAAAGTTAAGGTTATAATTTGACGCGGAATCGGTAAAATGATGCGAAATAAACTCCCATAGAGGGGAAGAAATTCCAATTAATGATAACATATTGCTATAAGTGACACAAATTGTCATAAATGACACAAATTGTCATAAATGACAATTGGAATAGGAGAATACTATGAGAAAATTAAGAGTCGGCGTAGTTGGCTGCGGCGGAATTGCAAATGCAAAGCATCTCCCTGCAATGAAGAGGAACGGAAATTTTGAGATTGTGGCATTCTGTGACCTGATTGAAGAGCGGGCGCAGAAGGCGAAGGAAAAGTACGGCACAGAGGATGCCCGGGTGTATAAGGATTATGAAGCCTTAATCCGCGAAGATTTGGAGGCTGTATATGTGCTGACACCTAACAGCTCCCATGCGCCCATCAGCATTGCCGCCATGGAGGCAGGCAAGAATGTGATGTGCGAGAAACCTATGGCGAAAACCTACGCAGAGGCGAAGGCCATGGTAGAGACAGCAGAGCGGACAGGAAAGGTATTGACCATCGGCTATCAGAGCCGTTATCGCGCAGATTCCGCTTATCTGAAGAGCGCCTGCGAAAATGGAGAGCTGGGTGAGATATATTATGCTAAGGCCCATGCGCTCCGCAGAAGAGCAGTGCCTACCTGGGGTGTTTTTCTGGATGAGGAGAAACAGGGCGGCGGTCCTTTGATCGATATCGGAACCCATGCACTGGACCTGACCCTGTGGATGATGGATAATTATGAGCCGGAGATGGTGACAGGATCCGTGTACCGCAAACTTGCAGAGCAGAAGGATACGGGAAACGCATGGGGAGACTGGGATCCGGCAGTTTATACGGTGGAGGACTCTGCCTTTGGGTTTATCCGGATGAAAAACGGCGCTACCATCGTTCTGGAGTCCTCTTGGGCGCTGAATACCCTGGATGTGAGAGAAGCCCAGACGACGCTGTGCGGAACCAAAGCAGGCGCGGATATGGCGGATGGCCTGCGGATCAACAGAGTCAACCATGGCAGGCAGTGTGTGGAGAAACCGGATCTGAACGCCGGGGGCGTGGCATTTTATGACGGTGCATCAGCGAATCCGGAGGATGTGGAACAGGGTATATTTTACAATGCAGTCGTGAACGGGGAACCGCTGACCGTAAAGCCCAGACAGGCAATGGTGGTGACGCAGATTCTGGAGGCGATCTACGAGTCGGGCAGAACCGGAAAACCGGTGTATTTTTCCTAAACTGAAACGGACGAAACAGAGTATATGACATATATGCCACAAATCGGGCTCCCGGTTGGGGGCGGAAAGGAAGCATATGAAACTTGGCAGAATAGCATGGTTTGAAGAGCAGGATTTTCAAGATGCCAGAGAACGGGGCATGGAATTTATAGAGTTGGATGTAAATGATCGGGCGGAGGTTTTTCTGGAAAATGTGGATGTGATCCGCGAGCGGAGCCGGAAATATGAGATGCCCGTAGGAGCTGTGGGCAGATGGGGGAGCGACAGGATTTGCAGGGAAGGGATCCGTCAGGAGGAACTCGATCTGGAATATCGGCTCATCGATGCCGCGGCCAGCCTGGAATGCGATGTCTATATTACCGGCTGTAACTATGTGGAGGAATTGTCCTATTATGAGAACTGCAGATTTGCTATCGCATATTTTGAGAAATTAATTGCACACGGCAAGGAAAAGGGAGTCAAGATTGCGGTCTATAACTGCAGATGGAATAATTTTGTCTGCAATCCTATGGCTTATACCGTAATTCATGGATATTTGAAAGATTTGTATATCAAATATGATCCCTCTCACTGTATCTACGACGGCGGTGATTATCTGAAGGAAGCCAGAGACTGGGGAGATCGTTTCCTGCATGTACATTTGAAGGGCTCTCTGGTGATCGACGGAGAGCGTTATGACGATCCGCCTGCGGGCCTGGACCAGACCAACTGGGGAGCATTTCTGGCAATCCTTCATGCAAAGGGATATGACAGAGCATTAAGCATAGAGCCGCATTCCGCTAACTGGCACGGGGAGCTTGGGGAGAAGGGAATCGATTACTCGATCCGCTATTTCCGAAATCTTCTGTTGTAGAGAGATGATGAAGTTTTGCAAAACTGTTAAATTAAAACAAAACGAATTTACGATTATAAAGTGAAGGAAATGCGCCAACCTGCGGGGAATATACGGGTTGGCGCATTGGGGCTTATCTATGCAAAGGTGCGTATTCTTTTCCGAGTACTGCCTTGCGGGGGCGGTTTGCAGACCATAGAATGCAAGTAAGCATTCCATGGTCTGCTCCCCCAGACTTTTATGCAAGGTGGAGCGGCCAAGCCTGCCTTATCGGCTTTTTGCACGGGGAATTTACTGCAAGACAGATAAAATCAATATCTCCACACTCATCATGTCATTCATGCGGCCGGTTTTGACAGCCTCCTCCGCCTCCACACATTTTTCCACGGCATGGCGCAGAACGGATGTCCTGAATTTTGCGGCCTGGTTCACGTATTTTCCTGCGATAAAGGGTGCTACGCCGATTTTGGATCCGATGGCACGGTTGTCAAAGCCCTTATTTTTCAGCTCCTTCGTCTGCAGCAGCATATTGCATTGCTTGGCGATGAGAAAGAGGATCCGCATGGGAGGCTCCTTCAGGGCGAGCAGGTCATAGTACAGTTCTAATGCCTGTTTCGGCGCTTTGGCGGCAATGGCATTGATCATGTCGAAAATATGATTGGTGACCCGGGTAGCGCAGACGGCTTCCACATCCTCAGCGGCGATTACCTCGCGGTCCAGACAATAGCAGATCAGCTTTTCCAGCTCCATCTGAATATTTTCCATATCGGTTCCGGTTTTGGACAAAAACAGCTGCAGGGTGTTCTCTGTTATTTTCTTCCCTTCCCGTCCCAGGATGCCTGCCACCCAGCGTTTTAAAGTATTCTCGTCCTGTACGGTGAATTCTGCCGCATATCCTTTGGATTGCAGGGTCTTGTACATCTTGGAGCGCTTATCCACAGCGCTCTCCGTGAAGACGAAAAAGGCGGTTTCACTGGGATTGGCCAGATATTCCGCCATTTTCTCACCGCCGGATTTGAACAGACCGCTGTTTGACAGGAAAATAACACGACGGTCCGCAAAAAAGGGCAATGTCTCGGCCAGATCGATGATTTCTCCCACGTCAATATTCGTCCCTTCATAAAAGTGTGTGTTCATGGTGTCGCCCTCCTGACAAAGAGCCTTTTGCAGTTTGTCACGATATTGCCGGCGCAGATAGCGCTCCTCGCCGTAGAGGAGGTAGGCTTGTCTGAAATTTCCCTTTTTGATGTCTTCATTAATCTGTTTCATGGCTGCGTTCTCCGTTTTCTTGGGACTTTCGTATACTTGTAAGCGTCTTTCAGGATTGGGCATAAAGGGCGGATTGCGCAAAGTCGATCCATAGATCATCATAGATATTGACTTTTATTTTATCCCGAAAGGTATAGGATTGAGTATGAAAAACCTCTTTTTCCCAAAAATATACATAAACGGACTGATCCAGAGGGTTTACAATCCAATATTCACGGACACCTGCTTTGGCGTATAGGTTTAGCTTATAGATATAATCATGGCTGGAAGTGCTTGGGGATATGATTTCTATAATCCAGTCCGGCGCTCCGGTGCAGCCTTTTTCCGTGAGCTTATTCATATCACAGATGACGGAGATGTCCGGCTCAACTACTGTTTTATCGTCTTTAAATAGTTTTACTGCGAACGGGGCAGGATAGACTTCACAGGAGCATTTCACAGAGCGAATATAGAGATTAATTTCCGTATTAAGAAAATTTAACGTTTTCTGGTGTATTCTGCTAGGGGCAGCCATATAGTAGAACTGTCCCTCTATCAGTTCAGCCCGGACATTCTCCGGCAGGCTGTAATAATCTTTTACTGTGTAAGTTTGAGCGATTTCCATATTGATCGTTCCCTCTCTGATATACGGCTTTATAATGACTGTACCACAAAAAGTTTTGGCTTACAACCATTTTTCTGTAAAAATACTTGCAAGGAAAGAACATATGTGCTATTCTATATTGAGAACAAATGTTCTTAGATTTCAAAAGAGAAACAGACTAACGGAGGTGTCCGGAAGTGGAATATTTAACAGGAGCTCAAGAGATGCCTCTGACGGAGAAACTGGAGGTGCTCACAGACGCTGCAAAGTATGACGTGGCCTGCACTTCCAGCGGGGTGGACAGGCGGGGAAACGGTCGAAGCATCGGCAACTGTGTGGCAGCCGGTATCTGCCATAGCTTCTCCGGTGACGGCAGATGCATCGCCCTTCTGAAAATTTTGCTGACCAACGAATGTATCTACGACTGCAAGTACTGCCGTAACCGCAATTCCAATGATATACCCAGGGCCACCTTTACACCGGAAGAGATCTGTACATTGACCATGGAATTTTACCGCAGGAATTATATCGAAGGATTATTTTTAAGCTCCGGTATTATCGGAAATCCGACTTTTACCATGGAGTTGATTTGCCGCACGGTGTGGCTGCTGAGAAATCAATATCGGTTCAACGGTTATGTCCATGTGAAGACCATACCGGGAGCGGATCCTGAAATCATTGAGCAGACAGGCTTTTTGGCAGACAGAATGAGTGTGAATCTGGAACTGCCCACGGCGGAAGGCTTGCGCAGCCTTGCCCCCAACAAGCACCGCAAGAGTATTCTGACTCCCATGCGGCAGATCCAAAACAGGATCCAGGTAAACAAAAATGACCTGGTACGCTTCAGGAGCGCGCCGAAATTTGTGGGAGCAGGACAGTCCACACAGATGATTATAGGGGCTACGCCGGAGAGCGATTATCAGATCATCAATGTGGCGGAAAGTCTGTACCAAAAGTTTGACTTAAAGAGGGTTTTCTATTCCGCGTTTGTAAATGTGACGGGAGATAAGAGTCTGCCTGCTTTGCCGGGCGGGCCGCCGCTTCTTCGGGAGCACAGACTGTACCAGGCAGACTGGCTGCTGCGGTTTTACGGTTTTCGGGCGGAAGAGCTGTTGGATGAGAAGCGGCCGTATTTCAATATTATGCTGGATCCCAAAGAGGATTGGGCAGTGCGGCATCTGGAACGGTTTCCGGTGGAAGTCAACCGGGCGCCGATGGAGGTGTTGCTTCGGGTTCCCGGGATAGGCGTGAAAAGTGCGCGGCGGATTGTAGCGGCGCGCAGGAGCGGAAGTCTGAACTTCCAGGATTTGAAGAAGATCGGTGTTGTGCTGAAGCGGGCGCTGTATTTTATCACCTGCAGCGGCAAGATGATGTATTCGGTAAAGCTGGAGGAGGATTATATCGTGCGGAATCTCACCAGTGAGACAGAGCGTATTCAGTTCGGAAGCGACGGGATGACCTATCGCCAGATGTCTCTGTTTGACGATATGAATTTTGCGCGTCCTGTGACTGTAATCGACAGACAGCAGGCAGCGCTGGGACAGTTGTAGAAAATACAGGGAAATTGTGTCAGGAAGGGCGGTATTTTATGGTGGTATACAGATGCGAGGACACCCTGGAGAGTGTCTTTACGGCAATTTATCAGGCGTATGAAGAAAAACGCAATCATGAGGATACAATGCTTTGCATTACGGATGACCCCATTTTATTTGCGGAGGATGTGGCAGTGCATGCCGATGCCGGGAAGACAAGGAAAGTGATGAATACGCTGATGCGGCGTTTCGGAAGAGAGGACAGTCTGCATTTGAGTATGGCCCTGGCATCTGAGGACGAATATAAGGCCCAGGCCGTATATCGGACTGTGGTGGAAGGGCTGCGCCGGGGAGTGGGTCCGGGGCATTTGTTTGACAATCTGGCTGACAGCAATGTCCATAAGGCTTTTGCACTGGGCAGGGGGGTATCCACGGAGGTGGGGCATCAAAAGCAGTTTCTGCGGTTTCAGGAGTTGGATAACGGAGTATTGTATTCCAGGATTGGGCCTAAAAATGATGTCATTGCCTTTATTATGCCTCATTTTTCAGACAGACTTCCTATTGAAAATTTTCTGATCTATGATGAGAAGCGTAATTTATTCGGAATTCATCCTGCAGGAAAACGCTGGGTTCTGCTCCGTGGGGAGGAGGCAGACAGGTCAAGACAGCTTACCTATTCGGACGAGGAGCCTCTTTATCAGGAGATGTTCCGCAAGTTTTGCCATGCAATCACCATCGAAGAGAGGAAGAATATAAAACTCCAAAAAGGGATGCTGCCACTGCGGTTTCGTGAATATATGGTGGAATTCCAATAAACACCCTGCTTTTCCCGGGCATGGGGAGTTTTCTCATGGGCTGGATCAAGACCACGAAGGATCGGCCTGCCTTTTTTGGGGATGGGGAGTTTTGTTTTCAGTTGGGGGGATATGGGGAAGGAGCAGGCAGTGAGGGATTTGGAAAACAGGGAGAGGAAAACGCCGCAGGAAATCCGTATTTCCGTAAGGGGACTGGTGGAGTTTGTTCTGCGTCATGGCGATATCGACAATCGTCATAAGGCATCGCCGGATAATGCCATGCAGGAGGGCGGCAGAATTCACAGGAAGATTCAGCGCAGAATGGGGGCGGAGTACCAGGCGGAGGTCCCTTTGAAATATACGCTTCCGACAAATGACTATATTCTTGTGGTGGAAGGGCGGGCGGACGGCATCATACAGCAGGAGGGCGCCGTCACAATCGATGAGATTAAGGGAACTTACCGGGATTTGGCCAGATTGCAGGCTCCGGCGCCGCTGCACATGGCACAGGCGAAATGCTATGCCTATATCTATGGGCTGCAGCAGGAGCTGAAAGAAGTGCAGATACGTCTGACTTATTGCAATATGACTACGGAAGAGCTGCGATATTTCCATGAATCTTATACGATAGAGGAGCTGGAAGCCTGGTTTGGAGAGGTGCTGGCTGCATACCGGAAATGGGCGGATTTTTCCTGGAAATGGCATATAACAAGACAGGAGTCTATAAAGGGATTGGAGTTCCCTTTTCCCTATCGGCAGGGCCAGAAGGAGCTGGCGGCTGATGTATACCGGACAATCTATCATCAGAAAAAGCTTTTTCTGGAGGCCCCTACCGGCGTCGGAAAAACAGTAACGACACTCTACCCATCCATTCAGGCCCTGGGGAAGGAACTGGGGGAAAGGATATTCTACCTGACGGCGAAGACAATCACCAGAACTGTTGCGGACGATACACTGAGTCTATTCAGGGCAAAGGGATTACGGATAAAAAGTATTATTCTCACCGCAAAGGAAAAAATATGTTTTATGGAGGAGACCGAGTGTAATCCGGAGTATTGTCCTTATGCAAAAGGACATTTTGACCGTGTGAACGAGGCTGTCTTTGCTCTTCTGACCGAGCAGGATCGTTTTAGCAGAGAAAGAATAGAGGAATTTGCTCAAAGATACAGGGTATGTCCTTTTGAAATGTCTCTGGATCTGAGCTTATATGCAGATGTGATTATCTGTGATTACAATTATCTCTTCGATCCGCATGTATATCTGAAGCGATTCTTTTCAGATACAGAGAAGAATTATATTTTTCTGGTGGATGAAGCACATAATCTTCTGGAGCGGGGAAGGGAGATGTATAGTGCCGTATTATGGAAAGAACAGTTTGTGGAACTGCGTAGAAACCTAAAAAAGACAGTTGTGTCAGAAACAGGAAAAAGGCACAGAAAATCTAGGGTTTTCGGACAGATTACACTGGAAATGACACAAAATATGACACTTGAGTCAGAAAATGATGAGCCCCCTTCAGGTGAAACTGAAGATATTGACCAATATAGTACCGAAGCCGGGACGACAGACGGAAGCGCAGGAAAGAGGCGCGGCGGAAAAAGTGTTCTGGTGAAGCAGGGATATGCAGACAAGATGCTGTATCAGCTGGAAAAGTGCAATAAAGTACTGTTGGCGATGAAAAGAGAATGTGAAAAGTGGAATCTTTTGGAAAATCTTGATGATCTGGTACAGCATTTTATGAGGCTTCATGCGGTAATAGAGGATTATTTTGCACAGCAGGAGACTGGTGTGCTTCCGGTGGGAGACCAGCTGCTGGATTTCTATTTTGAGCTTCGCCATTTTCTGTATATATATGACTTGCTGGATGAAAATTATGTGAAATATACGCAGACCAATGAGGACGGCAGCTTTATGGTGAAGCTGTTCTGTGTGAATCCCCATGAAAATCTGAAAAACTGTATGCTCCGGGGACGCAGTACCGTGCTGTTTTCCGCTACTTTTCTGCCTATACAATATTATAAGGCTTTGTTGGGAGGAGAAGCGGAAGATTATGAGGTTTATGCGCAATCGGTTTTCAACCCCGCGAAGCGGGCCCTGTTCATTGCCGGGGATGTGACCAGTAAGTACACAAGGCGTTCCGAGGATGAGTATTACAAGATAGCCCTCTATATTGAGGAAGTAGTAAAGAACCGTCATGGAAACTATATGGTATTCTTCCCTTCTTATGCCTTTATGAACATCGTCTATCAAAAGTATGTGGAAAACTTCGGAGGAAGGGAAAGGGAATGTATTCTGCAAGGCGAAGCGATGGATGAAGAGGCACGGGAGGCATTTCTCGACTTTTTCAGAGGAGTGCCGATAGAAAAGGAAGGGAAATCCCGGGAGGGAAGCGGAGAAGCCTCCGGAGGGGAGCCGGGGAGCGGGACAGAGGGGACGGACAGGATTTTAATCGGATTCTGTATATTGGGAGGCATTTTCAGCGAAGGCATCGATTTAAAAAAGGATAGCCTGATCGGAGCGATCATTGTGGGAACGGGCCTGCCTCAGGTCAGCCAAGAGAAGACCATTCTGAAAGAATATTTTGACAATTACGAGGAAGCAGGGGCCGGATTTGATTATGCCTTCCGCTATCCCGGTATGAATAAAGTATTACAGGCGGCCGGCAGGGTGATCCGCACTGTGGACGACGTGGGAATCATCGTGCTGCTGGATGAGCGTTTTCTGCAGTATTCATACCGCAGGCTTTTTCCAAGGGAGTGGGAAAGTTTTGAGACCGTAACAGTCAATACGGTGGCAAAACGAGTGGAACGTTTCTGGGACGAATGGTTGTAGGAGACGGATAATTTACAATAATACATGAAAAAATTTTGGAAAATATGGAAATGACATTTAAAATATGATAAAATGACAGATGTGTAGATGTGGATAACTCTGTGGATTTTGTGGATTTCTTGGAGATATTTATCCCCAAAAATGACATTGGAATCAAGTTATCCACAATAATCTCTAAAAAATGGCAAAAAAGTACTGGATTGGTCAATAGACTAATTCGGGCGCAGAAGGAGGCAAAATAATGTGGGCATATGAAAGCGTATTTTATCAGATCTATCCTTTGGGGTTCTGCGGGGCTCCCTTTGAAAATGACGGGGTGCTGGAGCATCGGATTTTGAAGGTTCTGGACTGGATACCGCATATGAAATCCTTGGGGATAACGGCAGTGTATTTTTCCCCACTTTTTGAGTCTGACACACATGGGTATAATACTCGGGACTATCGTAAGGTGGATGTGCGTCTTGGAACCAATGAAGATTTTAAGAAGGTGTGTGACAGTTTGCATGAAAACGGTATCAGGGTAGTACTGGACGGTGTGTTCAATCATGTGGGCAGAGGTTTCGGGCCGTTCCAGGATGTGATCCGGAATCGGCAGGGTTCTCCTTATGTAAGCTGGTTCAACAGAATTTCCTTTGAAGGCAATTCCAATTATAATGACGGACTGTGGTATGAAGGCTGGGAGGGAAATTATGATCTGGTGAAGCTGAATCTTCATAATGAAGAGGTTGTGAATTATCTGCTGGAAAGTGTAAAATTCTGGGTGGACGAATTTGGGATCGACGGGCTGCGGCTGGATGTGGCGTATTGTCTGGATGAAGGGTTCCTGCGCAGACTCCGCAGCTTTACGGCAAGTTTGAAGGAAGACTTTTTCCTGGTAGGGGAGATGCTGCATGGAGATTACAACCGCCTGATGAACGACAGCATGCTTCATTCCGCTACCAATTATGAATGCTATAAAGGACTGCACAGCAGCTTTAACAGTATGAATCTATTTGAGATTGTCCATTCCCTGATGCGTCAGTTCGGACCGGAAAACTGGACGCTGTACAAAGGGAAGCATCTATTGTCCTTTGTGGATAACCATGATGTAACCAGAGTGGCCAGCATATTGTCAAACGAGAAGCATTTGCCCCTGATCTATGCCATTGCATTCGGTATGCCGGGTATTCCCTGTGTCTATTACGGAAGCGAATGGGGAGAGAAGGCGCAGAAATCCCAGGGAGATCCGGCGCTGCGCCCGTCCTTTGAGGCGCCGCAGTGGAATGAACTGACAGATTGGATTACGGCGCTTGCGGCGGCTAAGAAACAATCGGAGGCATTGAATTACGGCACTTTCCGCTCTGTACTGCTGACCAACAAACAGTGCATTTTTGAACGGAAATCGGAAAATGAGAGGGTGCTGGTGGCGGTTAATGCAGATGAGAATGATTTCGTAGCCCATTTTGATGCAGGCTGCGGTACGGCCGTGGACTTGATCAGCGGTGAGAAGCATGATTTCGGCGGCGGCAGCACATTGCCCGCATACAGTGCATTTTATTGGAAAATGGAGAAATAAGAGCTGTTTGTAAAAATGCACATACCATATTTTGTACTGTTTTACTGTTAGTTTCATTATATCATACTATATATAGCGTTTTGGGCTTCGGCTGCCGGTTTGTGGACAAGATCAATTTCTACATCCGTGCAGCCGAAATCTGCTTTACAGGCAGAGGAAGGCGCGATATAATATCTCATCGGAAGCAATCCTTTTGCTTCCGATCGTGTGCACACAAAAGTGCATTGTGTCAACTTCGAGAACGATGGTTTTCTAATAAGATTCGTGAGATTCCAGCCTGCCAATTTATCCTGTATTTAGAATTCATTTACAAGCATGTATTTGTGTTATATAAAAGTATGCGGCGGTTTCGTATTGGAACTGTTGACATAAATATCAAATGTAAGGAGAAAATGTGTATGGAAACTGAAAAAACAAAATGCATAGGGGCAGTAGCGGGTATTCTTATGCTGTTTACAGTGGTTTGCATGGCATTCGGCCTGTTTTTTACTACTGTAAAGGCGGCGGACAGGGCAGCTCCGGGAGCTGTCCGCCTCCAGGTATACGATATCGTTGAAGAGCAGTTTTATGAGCTTGGTGTCGTATATGCGGATGAAGGTTTTTCCGACCTTTGGGGGATGGGATTCAGAAAGTTGAAAATTCCTACGCTTGCGGATTTGGTTCCGGAGGAAGCGCGCTGCGGTAAAGTGTTGGATGTAGAGGGAAACTGGTGCTATCCGGTGGGCAATGGCAGCGAGGGGGAAGAAGTTCGGTTCTTTACCATTACGCGGGATCCCGAGATTACTTATTGGGTAAATTACTACGATCCAGACGGGAATAGCAATGGGGATGAGAAGGGAAGGGAAGATACTGCAGAAGCGACAATGGGCAGTGGTTCCGGAAGAAAGTGGAAGCAGAAAATTGTCTTCCATTCTAACGATCCCAATGGCCCGGAGGATATTCTGACAGTAACTTACAATGTAAACAGTTATATTAGTTCTGTAGATTCTATTTATAACGGCGTTATACATACATTTGAGAGGTGCGGCTTCAATCTTCCACGGGGATATTGTCTGGGGAAGAATTACTGGAACACTAAGCCGGATGGTACAGGGAGATTACATTTAGAAAATTTTTTTCCCTTTGAGTATAAGAAGGCTAATACCACATATCATCTGTATGCACAATACGAAGCGATCTCTCCTGACAAGGGATCCTGTTACGAGATTGCCTATTATGAAACAGATGATTCCCTTCTTGGGGTGAAGCGGATTATAAAGGGAGAGACTGCTTTGATCGGAACGGCGGAAAAGGGAAGTACCAGACTGTGCGGTTGGAATACGGAGCGATACAGTGAAGAGGTTGAATACGAACCGGGGGAGACCATTGTGCCACAGGAGAATCTGCAGTTGTATGCAGTATGGAATAATAAGAGTATTCCGGGACAATATACAGTGGAATGGTATGATTTTGCGGGAAACAGGATAAAGCCGCGGGAAGAAAGAAGCGGATATGTAGGGGAACCGGTTTCCGTGACGGAGAAGGATAAGACAGAAGAAGGCTATATCTGGCATCCGGAGCATGAGCAGACAGTGGAAACTGCCATATTGGAACCTGACGGGAAGACGGTATTGCGTTTATATTTTGATATAGAATATGTGGACAGGGATATTACTGTGGAGAAAGTTTTCCGGGGGATCAAATCGGAGGAGATTCCGGATGATTTTCAGATACAGTATCAGGTGACGAATGCGGAAGTGCCGGATTTTCCTGCGCTGTCAGGTATTTTGGGAACGGACAGCGCCGCGCAGGGAATGTATGCGGATGGAGAAGGAGGAGAAACATCGCCTTCGCTTACGTGGACATTTACCGTTCAGATCCCAAAGCCTGTCAGGACGGATAACGGATATTCCAGGGAGAGCTATATTGTGTGCCGGGAGGAAAATGCGTATGTTCCGGGATATAAACAGACGGAATCAAGCTTTGAGGGTGACATGGAGAATTATGGGAAGGAATTGCATGAGGATGGTACCCTTTCTTATGAGATGCTTCTGCATAATAAATATGAAAGAGAAATTACCGTTACCTGGCTGGACGGATACATAGAAGGGGAGGATGGCCGGATTAAGCAGATATCTATAAAGGCAGGAGAGGACTACAGCGGAGAGTATCCGGAGAACCCTGAACGTATTGACTATAAGTTCCTCGAGTGGGGTGAGCCGATTATAGATGAAGATGGAAATATTACGATTATTGCACAGTGGGAGCCGGAGGAGTCAGAACCGGAGAAGTCAGAGCCGGAGGAATCGGAACCGGAGGAAACAGAGCCGGAAGAATCGGAACCGGAGGAAACAGAGCCGGAGGAATCGAAACCGGAGGAAACAGAGCCGGAAGAATCGGAACCGGAGGAAACAGTGCCGGAAGAATCGGAACCGGAGGAAACAGAGCCGGAGGAATCGGAAGAATCGGAACCAGGGGAGACAGAACCTGAAGCGTCAGAATCGGAGGAATCGGAACCGGAAGAGACAGAACCGGAAGAGACAGAACCGGAAGAGACAGAACCGAAAGACGAAGAATCGGAGATCACGGTGTATTCAGAAGAGGTTTTGGTATTACCGGAGATCTCGGCAGAAAGCGCTCCGGTGACGGGTGATTTCTCTTCACACAAAAAGAATCGTAACGCACAAATTTTATCTTATTTCAGTATTTTCTTTCTGCTGGGCGCAATTTTTTGCAGCGTAAAGACTGTTAAAAAGGAATTGGCGAGCCAGCGAACGGATCTGTAATATCAAACTATTTTCAATCAAACCTGCGGATAAAAATTAAGAATAAAAATTTTTAGTTATATCAAAAATAGGTATTGACATATGATATTATATGACGTATAGTATAGTTATCAACTGATATTATACGTCATATAATATTATACAAATGTATGTTATATGCGAAAGTATGATATCACAGGAAGCAGAATGGATGGAATTGAGTTCTATAGTAAGGAGTGGATCGGATGGTATTTAATACAGGAGCAGCACTTTTGGATGCGATCGTGCTGGCTGTTGTGTCCAAGGAACCGAATGGAACCTATGGATATAAGATTACCCAGGAAGTCCGGCAGGTGATTGAATTGTCGGAATCCACATTGTATCCGGTACTGCGAAGGCTTCAAAAGGATGATTGTCTGGAAGTATATGACATGGAGTGCGCAGGAAGGAACAGGCGTTATTATAAGGTAACCAGCCGGGGGTGGGCACAATTGCAATTGTACGAGAGTGAGTGGCGCAGATATGCGGACAAAATTACAGGATTGTTTGAGGGAAGGGTATTGGTATGAAAAGAACAGATTTTATGAATCAACTGGAAAGCCTGCTGCAAAGCATTCCTTCTACAGAACGCGAGGAGGCAATGCAGTATTACAATGATTATTTTGACGATGCAGGCGCGGAAAATGAACAGCAGGTGATCGAGGCATTGGGAAATCCTGCAAGAGTGGCGGAAAACATCAAAAGAGATTTGCTGGGAAGCGCTGAGGGAGAGGCTGCCGCCCGGAAGGTAAAGGCTTCCGACAGAGTTGTTATGAAATACGGACAAAATAATACAGACAGCCAGAGCGCTTCGGAGGAAGGGGATAAGGGTAAGGGCGGAAGTATCTTTTCCGATTATGGGAGAAGCAGTCAGGATACGATGTCACAAAGCACGTTTGCTTCCGGAAATACCTTCCACTATGACCAGGATGCATCCGGATCGGCATCTTATTCTCCTGAGAAACCGAAAAAAGAAGGTATGCCTGTATGGGCCATCGCGATGTTGGTAACCGTATTGGTGTTTGGTTTTCCGGTGATTGCAGGGGTGGCACTGGCTATACTCGGAACGGTATTCGGGCTGCTGGCAGCATGGTTTGGAATGATTTTTGGTTTCGGTGTAACGGCGGTGGTGCTTTTGCTGGTATTGGTGGTGCTGGTGGTAACCGGTATTATTTGCCTTTTTGCCAATCCATGGGTAGGGATGGCTATGATAGGAGGCGGACTGGTCTGCGGATGTATCGGAATCCTGTTTTTGATGCTTACTGTGGCTATGGCGGGGATCCTGACACCGGCCATATTCAGAGGAATTGGGTCATTATTCCGTTTATTCAGAAAAAAACCGGCAAAAGCTACAGTCAGATAGAGGGGAGGACGGCTCAGAATGAAAAAATTTATGAAAGGCTGTGCAATAATTGCACTTGTGTTTGGAGTGGTTGGATGTGTGCTGGCCACGGTAGGCGGAATGCAGGCAGGCAGGACCACAGTCTCACAGGTGGTGGAATCCGTGACCAGAGGGAATGTCAGATTAAATTCCAACAACTGGTGGAATTGGAAAATGGATGCCTGGGGAGGTCTGTTTGGGGGAAACTTTGGCGGCTTTTTTGACAGTGACCAGGAGGATCTCATCATTGATGAAGGATATCAGGACTGGGACGATTTTGACGGAGAGAATGAGGATATCTTTAATCAGGCGCACGATATCAGGAGTGATCATGTGGAAAAATACTGTCCTGGCGGCAATATCCGCAATCTGGATATCGAGGTGGGAGCATGTCAGCTGTATACGGTAAAATCCGAAGACGATTCTATTTATCTGGAGGCGGAGAATGCCTATAAGTTTCAGGGATATGTAGAGGGAGATACCCTGTATGTAAAATCAATCAACGATTCCATAACGCATTGGAACGATATAGTAGAGCGCAAGGTTACACTTTATTTGCCTGACGGTTACAATTTTGATGAAGTGGATATTGAAGTCGGGGCCGGATATTTGCAGTTGTATGATCTCTATGCAAAAGAGGCGTCAGTGGAAGTCGGAGCCGGAGAGATCTGCCTTGGAAATATACAGGTGCAGGAGCTGGATGCATCAGTCGGTGCAGGGGTAATTGATATATCTGATATGAAAATCAATAATTTGAATGTAGATGTGGGAATGGGAAGTTTTACCGGAGCAGGTGAGTTGAACGGAGACGCAGATATAGAGTGTTCTATGGGATATGTAGAGCTGACATTGGACGCAGAACAGAGAGATTTCAATTATAGTCTGGAAGGCGCCATGGGCACGATCAATATCGGAAGGGATAGTTACGGAGGAATTGGAGAAGAGAGAGAGATCGACAACCATGCGGGCAAGAAGCTTGATATAGAATGTTCAATGGGAAATATCCAGATTAACTTTATGGGTTCATGAGGAAATCAGCTTGTCTGGCAATTTTGGCTGTGACTTTGCTGTCCACACGGGTACGGTGTTGCCGTCAATAGACGTGTCCGCCGTCTTGTTGCGGACATCAGGCATTGACTCGCAGGAACTAATGCAACGGTGTAGTTTGAGCGGACGGAAAGAGGTCGATATGCCATAGAGTATAGGTAAAGAAATTCCCCATGCATGGAGGGCAGGGTCAGAGGTTATTCTTTGGCTGCCCCGCAGCCTGACATGTATGAGGATTTCTTAACGATCTTTTCAGGATACTTCTACAAATAAACCGGCCTTTTGTAGTGCAGGCCTTAAGGCCAGATAAATGACAGATGCGGCAATTACTGCCACGACAGCATTGACACTGGTGGTCAGTGCGCTGATTTTCACAAGAATGGCGGTGATATCCTGCGGGACCCCAAACAGATAGGTTTTATAGAAATAACCAACCAGGGGATCGGCTACGATATTAAAGGCCATGCCGCAGACAGAGGCCAGGATCGTGACACCAGTTACATATTTCGCGGAATGACTGCGGCAGAGCTTGAAGATTTTATGAGCCACCAGCCCCACAATCAGTCCGATACAAAGCTTCAGCAAAAAGGTCTTGGGTGCACTGGTTACATAAGACGTAGTGAGATCGCCTATCGTCATGCCTACTGCACCGGCCAGGCCGCCCCAATAACCGCCAAGTAGAAGCGCAGCCAACACACAGAAAACATTCCCGAAGTGAAAGGATGCCTTCTCGGTACCGGCAGGAATATCAATTTTAAAGAAAGCAAAACCGATATAACATAGTGCCGTTAAAAGCCCGGCCTGCGCAAGCCGTTTTATGTCGGATTTCTCATCTTTGGCAATACCGATCACTGCATTGTAAATTCCTTTCGCAGTCAGCAGGATGGCAAAAAATACCAAAGTCAGCCCATAGGAATAGGGGCGTTCCAGACTTAGTTTCTGGCTGGAAAGCAGGCTTGCCTGCGCATTGAGCGCATCCAGATCGCCGTCTTCGGTGCCTTCTTTTACCGCGCTGATCTGTGCCTTTACCTCAGACAATTGTTTTCCTACAGGAAGAGAGTCCTGATAGCTGGTATTGTAGGCGTATACAGCGAAGATAATTCCCGCAATCAACAGAATAGCTCCCATTATCAGCAGTCCGTAAGTCTTTTTCTTTTTTGGTACGTCCATCTTTTTCTTCACACTCATGTTTTTTCATCTCCTGAAATTATTTTTCATCCAGTTAAAATATCATTCTATTCATTCCCGAATATCTATGAACCTAACCGCGTTATAAGTGTAATTGAAAAGTGGTATGATAGAAAGTGCCAGAATAGGATTTTTTAACAATGCCAGTTTGCGCAGTATGTGTTTCTTGCCAGAATTAATTTTTTTACATAAAAGTACATAGTGCTATTAGATAATGTGTTCTATGCATCAAATATCCGGCTAAAAAGTGTTGATAATCTTTTCGAAGCAGTATATACTTATATCAATGGAGGTAGCGACAGTGAAAAGGACGGCGATGCAGCAATTGATCGAGTGGAAGAAACGGCCGAATCGAAAGCCATTGGTTATCAAAGGAGCAAGACAGGTTGGTAAAACATGGTTGATGAAGGAATTCGGGAAACAGTACTTTGAAAAAACAGCGTATATCACATTTTATAATAATCAGCGAATGGCCAGAGTATTTGATGAGGATTACGATATTGAGCGTATTCTTATGAACATTAATATAGAGACAAAACAGGAAGTGACACCTGAAGATACACTCATTATACTTGATGAAATCCAGGAAGCACCGAAGGCATTGGAAGCATTGAAATATTTTTGTGAAAATGCACCGCAGTATGCGGTTATTGCAGCAGGATCTCTTTTGGGCGTGGCGATTCACAGGGGAGTCTCATTTCCGGTTGGCAAGGTGGATACCATGGAGCTTTACCCTTTGAATTATCGCGAATTTCTGGAGGCAATGGGGGAGGGGCAGCTTGCCGGATTACTGGAAAAAAAGGATTATGCACTGATTAGCGATTTTCGGAATCAATATATATTCTGGCTCAAAAATTATTACTATGTAGGCGGTATGCCCGAGGTGGCCGCGTTTTTTGCAGAACATAAGGATTATACGGAAGTGAGGAGACTGCAGAAGTCTATATTGGAACAGTACGAAGATGATTTCGGAAAACATTCGGAGAATGCAAATCTGGCGCGGATTCGAATGGTTTGGAATTCGATTCCCATGCAGCTGGCTAAGGAGAACAAAAAGTTTTTCTTTGGACAGATCAAAAAGGGCGCCAGAATGAAGGATTTCGAAATCGCTATTGAATGGCTGTTGGATTGCGGTCTTATTACGAAGGTATACAAAGTCTCCAGCCCATCCGTTCCGTTGAAAGCATATATTGATTTCAGCGCATTCAAGCTATTTTTTCTGGATGTAGGTCTCCTGGGGGCGATGAGCGATCTGGATATGGAGTCGATTCTGGAGGGAAACGAGATCTTCCGGGAGTTCAAGGGTGCGCTTACTGAGCAATACGTACTACAGCAGCTTATTTCTGATACAAGCTATATTCCGTATTACTTCGGAACCGACAGTGCAAATTTTGAAATGGATTTCACCGTTCAAAAAGGAAAGCATATAGTGCCGGTTGAAGTGAAAGCGGAGGTTAGCCTGCAGGCCAAGAGCCTGAAGGCGTATTGCCGAAAATATAAACCGGCATATGCAGTGCGGATTTCGCTGAAGGACTATCAGGAAGAGGAATGGTTGATCAACCTTCCGCTGTATGCGGTCTGCAATCTATAATCATTTTTTCATTTATCAGTTCTTTGGGGTAATTGGCTGACAGGCTAATTGCCTTTTTTCATGGAAAGCTCTTCTTTGATAAATTATCCTTAGTAAAACATGGATCATCAATAGAGTTGCGTCTAAAAGTATTCCCAAAAAGTATACTTTTTGGAACAGAAATAAATTTCTAAAACTTTGTCTATTTTAATACAAATTTGCGGAAAAGGCAAGAGAGAAATGGCTTTTTTCTTAGTAAAATTTGCCCAGGGAGGTTTTGATTCAAAAAGTATACCTTTTGAGATTTAGGGGTAGGAAGTCCTAATTTCCGTTTTTTAGAAGTGAATTGTGAGCATGACAGGGAGGGGTGGCGGAACGCAGAAATACATAGCGGTTAAGATTCCGCCTGCTGAGGAGTTAGGGGACAGGTTTACATAGGGGAGTGTTGCGGTTATGTACAGGAAGAAAGCCGGAGGATGGCTGAAGCACCTGGATTTCATATTATTGGATCTGTTGTGCCTGCAGGCGGCCTTCATGCTGGCCTACACGGTGCGGATGGGCCCAAACAGCCCCTATGCCGACAGGGAGTACCGCAGTATCGGAATCGTGATTCTGCTGGCGGACGTAGCGGTGATGTTTTTGTTGAATACTTTCCGGGACGTGCTCAAGCGGGGATATTACCAGGAATTCGCCATGACTCTGCGGCATGACTGCGTGGTAGAAGGAATTGTGGTATTTTACCTGTTCACCACGGAGAAGGAGGTGCCGGGGGCCAGATTTGTCATTTATCTGATGGCGCTGCTGTATGTGTGCATGGGGTATTTTAGCAGACTGTTCTGGAAGGCATGGCTTCAGAAACGGCTGGCTGCGGCAGGAGAGGAACGTTCTCTGCTGATTGTGACCCATGAGAAGCTGGCGGCGGAGGTGGTGCAGGATATCAGAGAACACTATTTGGAGCAGTACCGGATTGCAGGGATCGCTGTGCTGGACCGGGATTTGCGGGGAAGAGAGATCGAAGGGATCCCGGTAGTGGCGGTGGCGTCGGACGTGACGGAGGCAGTGTGCCGTAGCTGGGTGGACGAGGCATTTATCGTCCTGCCCCGGGAGGGGGCCTATCCGGAGGAGCTGGCCAGTCAGCTGGCCGGGATGGGCGTGGTGGTACACGTCGGCGTCTATAAGGCGCAGGAAAGCGGCGGATTAAGGCAGTTTGTGGGACAGCTTGGGGACTATACCGTGCTGACCACCAGCATCAGCGCAGCCACCCCTCTGCAGCAGTTCTGTAAGAGAGCCATGGACATCGCCGGAGGAATCGCGGGATGCCTGATCACTGCGGTGTTGACACTCTTCCTGGCGCCGGCCATCTGTATTGCTTCCCCCGGGCCGATTTTCTTTACCCAGGAACGGGTGGGAAGGAACGGGAAAAAGTTTCGGATCTATAAATTCCGCAGCATGTATCCGGATGCGGAGGAGCGGAAAAAGGCCCTGATGGAGCGTAACCGCCATGGGGACGGGCTGATGTTTAAGGTAGAGGGAGACCCCCGCATTATCGGATGCAGGATACTGGAAGACGGCAGTGTGAAGAAGGGGATCGGGAATTTTATACGGGACCACAGCCTGGATGAGTTTCCCCAGTTTCTGAATGTATTGAAAGGTGACATGAGCCTGGTGGGAACCAGGCCGCCTACGTTGGATGAATGGGAGAGATATGAGCCCCATCACAGAGCCCGCCTGGCGGTGCGTCCCGGGATCACGGGGCTGTGGCAGGTCAGCGGGAGGAGCAAGATCACGGATTTTGAAGAGGTTGTGAAGCTGGATACGAAGTACATAACGGAGTGGAGTATGGCGCTGGATCTGCGGATTTTGGTGAGGACTGTGGGGGTTGTGTTCCGGAGGGATGGGGCGATGTGAGACAGGATGCAGACAGGTACGGATGACCTGGAGATACGGTGAGTGCAGATTGTCCGGAGATATGATGAGGGCGGGAATGGATTGCCCGGAGATATAGCGAGGGCGGGAATGGATTGCTTGAAGATATGACGAAATCGGGAATAGATTGATTGTGAATATGATGATACTGATACGAATTGTGGGGATATGGCTTGATGGGTGTGAATCGTTTTGAGATGAGGCGGCAATTCCTGAGGGCAATTTCTACAGATCAGGCCGGGATGGGCAGCTGTGACGGGAAAAGAGTAAACAGAAATGGCAGATAAAAATGTTACAGGTTCAAAAAAGGGTATAAATCTCAGGAAAACGAATCAGCCCAAGTTAAGAATCGCCATGCTGGGACACAAGCGAATTCCTTCCAGAGATGGCGGAATCGAAGTCGTCGTCGAAGAGCTGTCCGGGCGTATGGTAAGTTTAGGGCATCAGGTTACCTGTTTTAACAGAAGGGGAAAGTATGCAGGCAGCAAGGAATACAGCAGGGAGAGGAAAAAACAGTATAAAGGGATTCGTTTAAAGAATGTTTTTACCATCGACTGCAGAGGCCTGGCGGCAATGACCTCATCAGTAAGCGCATCTGTCTGCGCTGCGTTTGGAAGCTATGATGTAGTACATATCCATGCGGAGGGACCTGCATTCCTGTGCTGGCTTCCCAAACTTATGAAAAAGAAAGTCGTTGTCACGATCCACGGACTTGATCATAGAAGGGCAAAATGGGGAAAATTTGCCAGCGCCTATATCAGGCAGGGGGAAAGAAATGCAGTAAAGTACGCGGATGAAATCATTGTCCTGAGCAAGGGGATCCAATCGTATTTTAAGAATGTATATGGTCGGGATACGGTGTATATTCCCAACGGGATCTGTTCACCTGAGCTGAGCGGCGATGACTGTATCAGAAAAAAATTCGGATTAGAGAAAGACTGCTATTTTCTCTTTTTGGGGAGGATTGTTCCCGAAAAAGGAGTAAAGTATCTGATCGAAGCCTTCCAGAAGGTGGAGACAGACAAAAAGCTGGTCATAGCAGGTGGCAGCAGCGATACAGACGCCTTTGTAACGGAGATGAAAAGACTGGCTGCCGATGACAATAGGATACTTTTTACCGGATTTGTCCAGGGAGAGGTCTATGAATCGATTTTCAGCTGCGCTTATGTATATGTCCTGCCCAGCGATCTGGAGGGAATGCCTTTGAGCCTGCTGGAGGCCATGAGCTATGGAAATTGTTGCCTGGTTTCGGATATACCGGAGTGCGCTGAGGTAGTAGGAGAGCATGGAGTAACGTTTGAACATGGCAATGTGGAAGAGTTGCGGGAAGCGATGCAGAAGCTGGCAGATGATCCGGAGCTGGTAGGGCAGTATAAGGCAGGGGCTGCTGATTATATATGTCAAAAGTATAGCTGGGATGAGGTTGTGAAGGAGACGTTGGATTTGTATAAGGAGAGAGTATGAATCAGAAAAAATTGAATGGTACAGTGATTGTTACTTATCGATGCAATGCTCGCTGTTCCATGTGTAACAGATATAAGGCTCCATCGAAACCAGAGGAAGAAATTAGCATAGATACCATTCGAAAATTGCCAAAGATGTACTTTACCAATATTACTGGAGGAGAACCGTTTATACGGACAGACCTGAAGGAAATCGTGCGTGAGCTCTATAAAAGAAGTGATCGTATTGTGATATCAACCAATGGTTTTTTTACAGACAGAATCCTGAACCTGGCGAAGGAGTTTCATCAGATTGGAATTCGGATTTCCATTGAAGGCCTGGAACAGACCAACAATGATATACGGGGATTAGAGGATGGATTTAATCGAGGGTATACTACGCTAAAGAAACTGGTTGAGATGGGGATGAAGGATGTTGGTTTCGGAATGACGGTGCAGGACATGAATGCAAAGGATTTGCTTCCTCTCTACCGGATATCCGATGAAATGGGAATGGAATTTGCAACAGCATCGCTGCATAATAGTTTTTATTTTGTTGAAAACAAAAATATTATTCAAGACCGTCCGATGGTTGCAAAAAATTTTGAGGATCTAATAAATGAGTTGTTGAAATCAAAGAATCCCAAAAAGTGGTTCCGAGCTTATTTCAATCATGGATTAATTAACTATATTTACGGGCAAAGGCGGCTTCTGCCATGTGACATGAGTTTTGATACCTTTTTTATTGACCCATACGGAGATGTGATGCCTTGTAATGGAACCAAGGATAAAGAGGTGATGGGTAATCTGAACAGACAGACATGGGATGAATTATGGAATGGCAGGCAGGCTGAGGAGATTCGGAGGAAGGTCAGATGCTGTGACCGCAACTGTTGGATGATTGGTTCTGTATCTCCGGCAATGCATAAGTATATTTGGGTTCCGGCGTGGTGGGTGTTGCGACATAAATTAAGATTTTGGATCTCAAAAAAATATAGTATGTATGAAAATAAAGTTGTTCGAGATTATAAAGATGGGAAAATAACAAAGGAAAAGCTGGATCAGTGTAGTACATGCGATGTCTCTGCTTCAATCAATAATGGGTTGAGTATAGAAAGCATGGAACAGCTTAAAAATAAAACAGGGGAAGAAATTGTAGCCGCGGATATTGCACAACAGATGAAAGGATAAAGAAAATGACCTATTCCGTTATTGTACCCATTTATAAAGTGGAGCAATATTTGAGGAAATGCATAGACAGCATTTTAAATCAAAGTTTTTCTGATTTTGAGTTAATTCTTGTGGATGATGGTTCACCGGACAAATGTCCTGAAATTTGTGATGAATATGACAGACAGGATAATCGGGTGAAGGTAATACATAAGGCAAATGGCGGATTGGTCAGTGCCAGAAATGCCGGATTAAGACTGGCAACAGGTGATTATATCTGTTATGTAGATGGGGATGACTGGATTAATGAGGATTTGTTGAAGATTATATATAACGAAGCCATAAAATGCTATAACCCGGACATGGTTATATTTGGTATAGTAAAGAAATTTATAGATGATGATTTGGAGATTTTAAATGATCTGCCCGAGGGGATCTATGAAAAAGATCAGATGAAAAGGTTAGTATATCCATATATGATGTACGATTCTCGCAAGCCATTTTGCAAAGGTTTGATTTTTCCGGCAGCATGTAACAAGATTTATAGCCGAAAATTATTATCAGAACATTATTGTACAAATGAACGAATCCGAATGGGGGAAGATAATGCATTTGTTTTTGAGTGTGTCTATTTTTCTGAGAAAATTTATATATGTAATAAAATTCTATACTATTACAATCAGCATCCTGGTGCCATGAATCATAGTTATGATAAGACACGGTTTGAAAATAACAAAATCTTATATGATTACATGGAAGAGCGCCTGGGTGGGATAAATGAAGAACTAGATGGTCAATTAAATGCATTTAGAGCATATTGGCTTATTATGGCGGTGTTTCATGAAATAAAGTCGGGGAATAAGATGCTGCCGGCAGCAAATCATATTAGGAAAAAAATAGCAGAAACCCAAATGCTAAGTTACATAAATTTTTCAGGTTTACCTAAATCGGCAATACTTTTTATTTTAATACTTAAGTTACGAGGCTATTATTTGGCTCTGATTGCGGCAGCATTGGTTCAGAAAAAAAGATAATTTGGCTTTGTTACAGGAGAAGCTTATGAAAGTATATCTTAATAAAAATAATGCGGTTTTTTTGAGTATTTTTGTTGTTACTTTGTCAGAGTCTTTGTTCATAATAAACAGAGGATTAGGTGGCTTTTTTGAATACATCGGTTACGGTATACTGCTGTTAAGTGTTTTAGCGGAGTTTTGCAAAAAAACCAATCATAAAGAATTTAGAAGAAAAGTGATAGTGTTTATATTGTTGAGTCTGTTAATGTCTTGCGGTTTTTTAATACAGGATTTGACGATAAGAAGAAAGTTTGTTTTGTCATTTACGGTATTTGCAATATGTATAGTGTCTACTTTATCAGAAAAATATTTAAATTCTTTTCGATTAATCAGAAGAGCCTCATATGCCATTTTATATGCAGTTTTGGCTGCTACCATATTAGGCACAGTTGGAGGAGAGAAAATTATAGGAGACAGTGAGGGATTATTTGGCTTTACATTTGCTTTTTGCGGGGGAATAAAGTTTAAAAATTATTTTGCAGCAGATATGCTGGCTGTGTTTATGGGAATATATTTTTCATATAGATATGGGGAAAAGAGAAAAATTGATAAATACCTGCTCTATCTATCGAGTTTTTTGATCATAATTTCTAATTCGAGAGGCGGATGGATTTTATTTATCACTTTTTTAATTGCAACAAGATATTCTATCATTAGAAAGATAAAGAAGGGCCAAAGGAAGTTACTTATAATTGTGGCAGGGGTTATTGGAATAGGTATATTTATATATTTTTTTCGGAATATTGCATATAAAAGTGGTACCTATATGTATCGGGTACGGGGATTGGCAAATTATATTCAATATTATCGAAATGATATTTTTCATTTGTTTTTTGGAAATGCAGAAACTGTCTATGATAAGACGAATACTTATGTGATGACTGTAAGGTCTATCGTTGGATGGGACGGTTCTCTGGAAATGGCAGTTTTAAATATATTAATCAAAAGCGGGATATTGGGAGTAATTGCATATATTATAATCTATTTGCGAATCGGAAAAAATATAATAACTACAAATGACTGGGCTTGCAAAACCGGGATGGTTGCGGTGACAGTGACGATGTTGATTTCTTCATTGGTAGAAGCATATATTCAAAGTGTCCATTGTATTTTTGCAATATATGGATATATGGTAATTTCAGGCTTGTATGATTTATCGAAAAGAAATGAATATCAAAGAATAAATGTGGATTTAATATATAACGAGTAGGTAGAGTTTGATTCTAATAAACAATTTTGGAGAGAGTATGAAATCATTGATTCAGATACAAAACAAGATGTTGGAATGGATAAAAGAAAATATTATATTCATTTTTATAGATGTTATATTGGGGATTATTATTTATTCTATGATGATATCAGGAAATTTAGTAAATAGCGTAGATGGAGTGTGGAATACATCACAATATTGGGCAAAGACATGGGAAACTTCTTTAGGAAGAGGAATACTGTATTTTGTAGATAAAATGAGAGCTGGATTGGTGTCAATGCCATTAAATACAGTGCTTGCATTGTTTTGTATTTCTAGTGGGGGCACTTTGGTTTTGGATATTTTTCAAGTAAGAAGCAAATGGTTGGGAAGATTGGTATGCTTGCTTTTTATTATCAATCCGGTTACTTGTATTACTTTGTCGTATTGTTTTACATCTGTTGGTTATGGAGTGGGATTCTTATGCAGTGTTATAGCTGTGTGTTGTATTTATAGTAAATATTGGATACAAGGGATGTTTTTTGGAGGATGTTTCATTGCTTTATCATTAGGGTGTTACCAGGCATATTTAGGAGTTACTTGTGTATTGTTATTGGTATTGCTGATAAAAATGTTTATAAGACTTGCTGATGTAAAAGAAATAGCCGCTTTTTTGATAAAAAGTGTAGTATCATTAGTCAGAAGATAGTAATTTAAGAACCTGGTCTGGTTTTTTGCAAGAATGCTGTGGACTTAATTTGGACATGTGTTCAGCTGAGCAATGTAAGAAAGTGACACAAACAGAAGACTTTTCTAATATGCCAGAATTCCCGGCGAAGGGGTCTATAAAAATTATTGAGGGTATTGTTGTTGTCAAAATATCTGAGTGATGTTAGATGAAGGAGATTTATATAAAATCTCATTGCGGGAAGATTAATCAGAAAATATTATAGCCAATCAGGGAGTACCGGGGTATCAATCTTAAGGATGAGTGGCGAGTGAGGTATAAGGATAGAATTTGTAAGAGAGAGGTACTGAAGGGTGGATAAAATGATTAATTTACTTTATGTATTAGGCGTTTGGGGAAACGGTGGTATTGAAAAAGTGATAACTACTTATTGCAATAATTTGCCCCAAGAGAAATATAAAATTGAGATTTTTACTTTGAGAAAGGAAACATCAGTATTTGATGTAGAACTGGAAAGGCTGGGAATTCCTATTTTTTGCCCTACAAAAAATATAGAAGGCAGTTTCTGGCAAAAAAATAAGATAAGACAAGAAAGTTTTTTGGCAGCGGCGCTTCAAAAACAATATGATATTGTCCATTATCATAATTCTTTTGGAATTGTATATTTATATCTGAAGGAATTGAAAAAAAGAAATCCTAATTGCAAAATTGTTTTACACTCCCATGGGGACGATGCAGAAGCACCTTATTTAATACTGAAAAGAATTTATAATAATATTGCAAAACGCTTGTATAAAGATATTCCCGATTTTAATGTTGCTTGTTCAGACAATGCAGGAAAATGGTTGTTTAGTAATAAAATATATAACAGTAATAAATATAAAACGATTATAAATGCTTTTGATATTAAAGCGTATTGTTTTGATTGGGCCAAACGCAAAGAAATACATGAGGAATTACAGATAAGTTCGGTACCTGTTCTTGGAACAATAGGAAGATTTTGCTATCAAAAGAATCCGGAATATATCCTGGAGATTTTGCAGGGATTAGATAAGGTAGGTTTTGACTTTCGCTTTATATGGATCGGAGAAGGTGAGATGAAACAGGACATTATCCAGAAGGCTTCAAAAGCAGGATTAGACGGGAAAATTTATTTTATTACCTCAACAGATAATGTACAGGGTTATTTGTCTTCCATGGATGCATTTATTCTGCCATCACGTTATGAGGGATTGGTTTTAGCATTAATTGAAGCTTTATGCGCGGGATTAACAAGCTATGTTTCAGAACATATTACAAGGGAACTACAACTGACTGATAAGATTCAATATTTGCCGATTACATCTGTCGACATGTGGGTACAAAGGATTTTAAACGATGTGAGAAACGGTAAAATAGTGTATCGAAAAGAGGGAGAAATCGTGAAATTTAGAAGATATCCTGAAAGTGAAATTGCAAAGAGTAAATTTAATTTGAAAGAAATGATGGAGAATGTAGAAAGGGTTTATGAAGTTTTACTGGAACAGGAATTGTTCAATGGTTGAAAACCATAGAAAAGAGAAAGGGCATCTATAATGGACAAGGTGAGAACAGCTGATTTACAGAAGGTAATACTCAATATTTTTAAGGCGGTAGACAGAGTATGTAAAAATAATGATATTCGCTATTATGCAATTGGTGGTACTTGTCTTGGAGCAGTAAGACATAAAGGTTTCATTCCTTGGGATGATGATCTTGATATTGCCATGCCCAGAAAAGATTATGAAAGGTTTATTTCAGTTGCTGAGAATGAATTACCGGATAATCTTAGACTATACGGAGTTAATAATACAAGGCATTATGAAAATATGTTTATTAAAGTTCATGATATTAATACTACTTTTATACAAATAGATTTTTTTAGTCATATTGACCGTTATGCAGGTGTATTTGTAGATATCATGCCGTTAGATGGTTTACCGGCGAATAAAGTTTTAAGAAATATCAATTTTGCGTATTCATGGATACTTGGAAGATTGAATATTAATCGGAGATTTGGCGTAAAGTTCTATCATAAAGGTATTTCTCTTTTGATATGGAGTATAATTGATATTTATATGAGGAAAAAGCCATGTAATTATTTTTATGAAAAAAGGGAAGCGCTATTAAAAAAATATGATTTTGATAACTCGTTCTATAGTTGTTATGGATGGGATTTTAATGCTAAAAGAATCTTGTTCCCATCAAGTGATTTCAAGAATCACATAAACTTTCCATTTGAAGATTATTGTATGCGATGTCCTGTTGGTTATGATCACTTTCTGACAACAATGTTCGGAGATTACATGAAATTTCCGCCGAAAGAAGAGCAGAAACCGGCACACGAAGCCTTTATAGATTTGAACAAATCATATCGCTACTACCAGGAACACGGAATACCCCAAACAGAACGATAATGGGAAATATTTGAACAGGTCACAAGCAGAGAAGGGAGTAAATCAAATGATAATTGGATATACCACCGGCGTATATGATCTTTTTCATATAGGCCATTTGAATTTACTGAAAAATGCAAAAGGTATGTGCGACAAACTGATCGTAGGTGTTACTGTTGATCAGCTTGTTCAATATAAAGGGAAAAGCGCCATGATCCCTTTTGAAGACCGTATTGAGATTGTACGGAGTTGCAAATATGTAGATGCTGCGGTGCCTCAATATAGTATGGACAAGCTGAAAGCGTGCAAAGAGCTGGGAGCAACAATGCTGTTCGTCGGAGATGACTGGTATGGTACAGATAAGTGGAAGAAATATGAGGAGGATTTTGGAGCAGAAGGGATTAAAATTATTTATTTTCCGTATACAAGAGGAATTTCATCCACAAAGATTGCGGAAGCTTTGAAAACTGTGCGGGGATGGACGGCGGATGAAAAGATACATAAAGAAGGAAGGTGAACCTTTTGGCAGGTTGACAAAGTGTAATGTATTGTAGAAAGGGGTAGTTACAATAATGGTTGATAAAAATTTCAGTATGAGTTCGTTTCTGGCACTCAGGTATACGGAAAAGCCAGGAGTTGATTTTACAGAGAAACTATTATATAGACATCCGACGATTCCTGCCGATGGGGAGCGTATTTCTGTTCGTACGGCACGGGATATTAATGATGCACTAATTCGACAAATTGAAGAGATCCGTCAAAGGTATTCCAAAATAGGAATTTTACTTTCAGGGGGCATGGATTCTGCAATTTTGGCATCGTATTTATCAGGGTGTGACGCTTACACTTTTCGTTTTTTAGGTGGCGAATATCAGATAGAAGAGTTACAGAGAGCAGAGGCATATGCAAAGTATTATGGGTTGATAATCCATTACGTTGATATCGATTGGAATACAGTTACTCATAACTTAAAATCTGTTATGATGTCGAAAGGGGGTCCTGTTCACTCTATTGAACCACAGATTTGTCAAGGCGCAAAACAGGCGATGGAAGATGGTATTGATTTAATGATTATCGGTGACGGTAGTGATTATGTATTTGGCGGAATGGATCAGCTTCTCGCTCAGGATTGGACATTTGAGGATTTTTATCATAGATATATTTATATTGAGCCTGAAAAAGTTTTGAAAGAGCCTGTAAGTGTGCGATACTTATTTGAACGTTACCGTCAGGGGGAGAATATTAATTTTATGAAATTCATGGATATTGTTGCGACGGAAGAGAGTTATGGATCTTATTCTAATGCGTTTCATGCTGCTGGGCTTGATTATTTTGACCCATATGAAAAACTGAAGATGGAAGACTTATTGGATTTAAAACGAGTTCGGAACGGAGAGTCAAAGTATTTGATTCGTGATCTTTTTAAAATGAGATATCCTGATATGCCTATACCGAACAAAATACCTATGCCACGACCGGTTGATATGTACTTTGCAGACTGGAAAGGACCTGTTAGACCGGAGTTTAGAGAGAATCTTGACATGACTCAGTATAAAGGAAATCAAAGATGGCTTATATGGTGTTTAGAACAGTTCTTGAATATGGTGGACGAATTGTGATTGCTTTTTGATAGCTAAAAGCGTATATAAATGATGCTATTCTGATTTCTATGTAGTAGAGCAGTGGAAGGAAAGCAAATATGAAAATATAGTAGATAGAGAAGACGGGAGCATGGAAATGGTAGTTAGGGAGGGTGGAAAAAGAAAAGAAAAGCATTGGAAGAAATACAGATCATTGCCGGTACAGGCCAAAGCGTCGCTTTGGTTTTTGATTTGCTCTTTTTTTCAAAGAGGGGTATCTACTGTAACGACACCGGTTTTTACACGCCTTCTTTCGACAGAGGAGTATGGCAGATATAATGTATTCAATTCATGGATGAGTATTATTACGGTTTTTGTGACGCTTAATTTATTCTATGGAGTATATGCTCAGGGATTGGTCAAGTTTGAAGAGGAGAAAAAGATATTCACCTCTTCTCTTCAGGGATTGACACTTGTTCTTGTGATTGTGTGGACAGTTCTATACCTTTTGGTTCATGATTTTTGGAATGATTTATTTCACCTGACGACGGTTCAAATGCTGGCAATGTTTGTTATGATGTGGACTGCTGCCGTGTTTAATTTTTGGGCGGCGGAGCAGCGGGCATTGTATAAATACCAAGCTTTGGTTGCTGTCACAATTGGTGTTTCGCTTGCCAAGCCGATTGTTGGAATATTGTTTGTTGTATTGACTGAGGACAAAGTAACAGCCCGTATTTTGGGGCTGATGTTGGTTGAGGTAGCAGGATATACAGCCCTTTTTTTCATTCATATGTATCGTGGAAAAACCTTTTTTTCCAGGAAATTTTGGCTATATGCTTTAAGGTTCAATATTCCGTTGATTCCGCACTATTTGTCTCAGACCGTTTTGAACAGTGCTGATCGTATTATGATAAAGAATATGGTTGGGGCAGAGGAAGCGGGCATATATAGTTTGGCTTATGCTATTTCTTTAATCATGACTTTATTTAATACAGCATTGATGAATACAATCAGCCCATGGATTTATCAAAAAATAAAAGCGAAAAAGACAGAAGATATCGCCCCGATTGCATATATCACTTTAGTTGGGATTGCAGGGGCTAATTTGCTGTTGATCGCATTTGCACCGGAGGCTGTGAAAATATTTGCGCCGGCAACTTATTACGAAGCGATTTATGTCATTCCACCGGTAGCCATGAGCGTATACTTTTTATACTGCTATGATCTTTTTGCGAAGTTTGCATTTTATTATGAGAAAACCGGATTTATTATGGCTGCAAGTGTAGCGGGTGCTACATTGAATCTTGTACTGAATTACATTTTTATCCGTCTGTGCGGATACTGGGCAGCAGGGTATACGACACTTGTTTGCTATATGATCTACTGTGTGTGCCATTATCTGTTTATGAATAAGGTGTGTGATAAGTTCTGTTCTGGAATAAGGCCTTATAATATGAGGAAAATAGCCGGTATTACAATTTCGTTTTTGGGAGCGGGTTTTATTTTATTGTTTACATATGATTATCCTGTTGCAAGGTATGGTATAATTGCTATATTTTGTATTGTGACAATTATAAAGCATAGGGCAATAATTGTTTTTGCAAAACAGGTTATCAGTACAAAAGAATCATAATATACAAATTTTCCTTAGCCTTCGACTGTTTTGCTTTGTGAGGTATAATACCTTTCCTCTTGGATGAAAAAATGCGGTTTGAACTTGATAAACTATCAATTAATGGTAAAGAGCACTCTTGGAAATAAGCAGATAAAGTCGAGAATAGAAGTAATGAAAAAAGCAGGAAGAATAGGCGGGGTATGTTCAAAATTGCTAAAAATCTTAATAAAGGGCAGGATTTTTAGGTTTTGAAGCAGAGAACACATGTCGTCTGTTTGGAGAGCTTTTTCTGCCATACATCCAGATGCTGACAACATCAGAGACAGGTTTTATGCGTGTCCTTTCATTATACCAAGGATAAAATGGAATTTCCTTATATATAATGGAATATCAAGGAGATAATACAATGGAAGCCAACACATTAATTAGAAAAATTCACATGAATTGTCCGGTATGTGGCAAAAAATGAAATTGAAGAAAGAAAAAGAACAACAACTATTACACTGAAAGGGGAAGAGGTTGCCTACGAAGAGAGGTTCTATTTTTGTGCAAACGCCGACGAAAATGAGAACGAGTTTGAAGTAGGCGCAATGACCAATGAGAATCTTCTGAATGCAAGAAATGCTTATCGAGTTAAGATGGGATTACTTACATCTGATGAAATTGTAGCGATTAGAGAAAGCTGTGGTTTATAGTTAAGTGTCGTGACTCAAGAAATATTGGAGGAGAAAGGATATGTCAACATTGGAGAAAACGATAGATTTATTAAATGCTCTGCCGGAAAACCAAATTGAAATGATATTACGCGAAAGTCACTGGAAGAATACAGAGAGGAAAGGATGCGAATGTCTGAATCTGGTTGAATCTCCCGAACTGGCCCAATTTCCCTCTTGACAAACCCCGCCACATATTCTATAGTAAGGAAGTCCCAAGCAATAGAACGAAACCAACAAAAGCAGCGACGAAGAGGAGTACGCATCACCCCTTATCAGAGAGGATGGCCGTCCCGCCGGGCGGGAAGCTGAGAGGCTGTCCGAAGGAAGGAATGCGGAAGGTAGCTTCCGAGCCGGGAGCCTGAATGGATACGCAATTTGAGTAGAGAGTAAGGTTTCACGGGTTATCCCCGTTACAGGATAGGACTTTAGCAGAAGTCGCTTAAGGCAGCAGGGCGTGAGTCCGGCTGTGAACAAAGGTGGTACCGCGTTGATGACGCCCTTTGCCGATGAGAGTCGGCAGAGGGCTATTTTTTTCGGAAAACAGGAAAGGAGCAGAAAATATGAGCAAGGAACTGGCAAAGACCTATGATCCCAGAGGTCTGGAAGAAAGACTGTATCAAAAATGGCTGGACAAGAAATATTTCCACGCGGAGGTAGACTACGATAAAAAACCTTTCACCATCGTGATCCCGCCTCCGAATATTACGGGACAGCTCCACATGGGCCACGCCCTGGACAACACCATGCAGGATATCTTGATCCGCTTCAAGCGCATGCAGGGCTATAACGCCCTCTGGCAGCCGGGCACGGACCATGCCTCCATTGCCACCGAGGCGAAGATCGTAGAAAAGCTGAAGGAAGAGGGCACGGACAAGAACGAGCTGGGCAGGGAGAAATTTTTAGAGCGTGCCTGGGACTGGAGGAGAGAGTACGGCGGGCGCATCGTGGAGCAGCTCAAGAAGCTGGGCTCTTCCTGTGACTGGGACAGGGAGCGTTTTACCATGGACGAGGGCTGCAACCGGGCGGTCACGGAAGTCTTTGTGAAAATGCACAAAAAGGGCTATATCTATAAGGGGTCCCGAATCGTTAACTGGTGTCCCGTGTGCAATACATCCATCTCCGATGCGGAAGTGGAGTATGAGGAGCAGGCGGGCCATCTGTGGCATATCAAATACCCTGTGATGAAGGACGACGGCACGCCCAGCGATACGGAGTTTCTGACCTTTGCCACCACCAGGCCGGAGACTATGCTGGGGGATACTGCGGTAGCAATCCATCCGGAGGATGAGCGTTACGCCCATCTTATCGGAAAGAGCGTGATGCTGCCCCTGATGGACAGGGTGATCCCCGTGGTTACAGACACTTACGTGGACAGGGAATTCGGTACAGGCGTGGTGAAGATCACGCCGGCCCATGACCCAAACGACTTCGAGGTGGGAAAGCGGCATAATCTGCCCGAGGTCAATATCATGAACGACGACGCCACCATCAATGCCAACGGCGGCAGGTTTGCGGGCATGGAGCGCTACGAGGCCAGGAAGGCCATTGTGAAGGAGCTGGAAGACTTAGGCCTGTTGGTGAAAATAGAGGATTACAGCCATAATGTGGGCACCTGCTACCGCTGCCACAGCACGGTGGAGCCCCTGATAAAGGAACAGTGGTTCGTTAAGATGGAGGAGCTGATCAAGCCCGCGGTGGAGGCCGTGAAGAAGGGCGAGATCCGGCTGGTTCCCGAGCGAATGGAGAAGATATATTACAACTGGACGGACAATATCCGCGACTGGTGCATCAGCCGCCAGCTCTGGTGGGGGCACAGGATACCTGCTTATTACTGTGACGGGTGCGGGGAGACCATAGTGGCGAAAGAGGCGCCGAAGGTCTGTCCGAAATGTGGCGGGACCCATTTTACACAGGATCCGGATACGCTGGACACCTGGTTCTCTTCCGCGCTGTGGCCCTTCGAGACTTTTGGGTGGCCGGATCAGACGGAGGATCTGAAATATTTCTATCCTACGGATGTGCTGGTGACGGGCTATGACATCATTTTCTTCTGGGTTATCCGGATGATTTTCTCCGGCTATGAGCAGATGGGAGAGAAGCCTTTCCACACGGTGCTCTTCCACGGCCTGGTTCGGGACAGCCAGGGGCGCAAGATGTCCAAATCCCTGGGCAACGGCATCGATCCCTTGGAGATTATCGAAAAGTACGGGGCCGATGCTCTGCGTCTGACGCTGATCACCGGAAACGCGCCCGGAAACGATATGCGTTTCTACTATGAAAGGGTAGAGAACAGCCGGAATTTCGCGAATAAGGTATGGAATGCCTCCCGTTTCATCATGATGAATATGGACGGGGACGAGATTACCGAGCCGGAGCCGGGGCAGCTGCAGCCGGTAGACAGATGGATTCTGTCCAAATTAAATGATCTGGTGAAGGAAGTCACTGATAATATGGAGAACTATGAACTGGGTATCGCCGTACAGAAGGTGTATGATTTCATCTGGGATGAATTCTGCGACTGGTATATCGAGATGGTAAAGCCCAGGCTCTACGCGGGGAAACGCAGGCCGGAGACGGAAAGTGTCAGGGAAACGGATCAAGCTGTCACTGCGGGCGGGGAAAGCGTTGGGGAAGAAGGCCGCTGCTGCACTGACAAAGAAGGCATCGGCCTCGCCGCAGACAGCTCACAGAACAGGTCAGCCGTAAGCCGCAACGCGGCTCTCTGGACGCTGAAGACGGTCCTCACCGACGCCTTAAAGCTTCTGCATCCCTATATGCCCTTTATTACAGAGGAAATATACTGCACGCTGCAGGGTGGAGACGGAGAGGAATCTGTCATGATCAGCAAATGGCCCGAGTACAGCGCAGACAGATGCTTTGCGGAAGAAGAGAAGGATATGGAGATCATCAAGGAAGCCGTGAGAGGTATCCGCAATATCCGCAGCGAGATGAACGTGGCGCCGGGCAAAAAGATAGCGGTGCATGTAGTCAGCGAGCGGGAGGATATCCTGACCACTTTCTCGGAAGGAAAGCTGTTTTTCGCCTCTTTGGCCGGGGCAAATGAGGTCACCATGTTACGTCGTCGTCCGGAAGAGAAAGCCGCAGAAGAGCAGGGTCAGGCAGAGGGGGCAGGAAACTATGCCGAAGCCGGGGAGACTGCATTCGCAGCGGAAGGCGCCGGTCAGGAGACGGACATGGCGGACAACTCCGTGTCCGTGGTGATTCCGGGGGCTACCTTATATCTTCCGTTAGCCGATCTGGTGGACATCGGGCAGGAGATCGAACGTCTGCGCAGGGAGCAAAAGCGCCTGGAGGGAGAGCTGGCCAGGGTGAACGGCATGCTTTCCAATGAAAGATTCCTGTCCAAGGCTCCGGAGGCGAAGGTGGCCCAGGAGCGGGAGAAGCTTGCAAAATATACCCAGATGATGGAGCAGGTGACCAAGCGGCTGGCACAGCTGGAGCGGGCCTGAGGAGTCCGGCATGGACTGTAGTGGAGCGTAGACCAACGCAGTACCGATAAGGATGACGAGTGTGCATTATGCAAGGATGAATGCAATGATGTATTGGCCGGGGCATCGGCAGTAAGCTTCGGACTCTCCGATATGGCGGCCCGGGGTACGGATGTGGAACCTATAATTAGAATCGAGGAATACAAGCTTGAAAGAGAAGTCTATAACAACTTTTGAGGAAGCTGAAAATTATATCAACGATCTGCCGCGCTTTACCTCCAAAAATTCCATGGAGGATACGAAGGCTTTTCTGCACAGGCTGGGCGATCCCGACAGGGATATGCGCATCATTCATGTGGCGGGCACAAACGGGAAAGGCTCCGTCTGTGCCTGCATGCGCAGCATTTTGGAAGCGGCAGGATATCGTACGGCGGTATTTACGTCGCCGCACCTGGTGTGCATCAGGGAGCGGTTTGTGATAAACGGGGAGATGATTTCGGAGAGGGCCTTTCTGGATGCTTTTCTGGAAATCTACGGTAAACTGGACTGGCATGGGGAGGAGACGGTGGAAGCCGGTTATCATCCCACTTATTTTGAATACCTGTTTTTCATTGCCATGCTGGTATTTCATAAGGGGAAACCGGACTTCTGTATTTTGGAGACAGGGGTGGGAGGCAGGCTGGATGCCACGAATTCGGTATTCAAAAAGGAAATATCCGTGATTACACATATCGGGCTGGACCATGTGGAGTATTTGGGAGATACGATAGGGAAAATTGCCTTTGAGAAAGCGGGCATCATGCAGCGGGGCGTTCCGGCCGTGTATTGGAGGACTTCCCCGGAAGCGGAGGCGGTATTGCGGCAGCAGGCGGAGAATCTTGGAATTTCCGCATACTCCGTGTCGGAAAATGACTACTCTTTTTCAAATTTTAAGAGAAAAAGCATTGATTTTTGTGTACGTACTGAGTATTATAAATATATTACGCTGACCCTGCATACCATTGCAGCTTATCAGATGGAAAACTGTGCGTTGGCCATCCATGCACTGGAGGTACTGGACGGGGGGAGGACCATTACGAAAGAACAGATTCAGGAAGGCGTAGGCGCATTTTTCTGGGCAGGGCGGATGGAGGAAGTGCTTCCGGAAGTCTATGTGGACGGCGCGCACAATGCGGACGGTATGAGGGCTTTTCTGGAGACCGTGGCAGCGGACGGCTGGGAAGGCGCAAGGAGCCTCTGTTTCAGTGTGGTGAAGGATAAGGATTATGAGCGCATGGCGAAGATGCTGAAGGAGTCGGAACTGTTCGGGAAGATTACGGTGGCGGGAATGCGGGGCGGACGGGCGCTGGCAGCAGAGAAGCTGGAAGGGCTGTTCGGCTCTCCGGGCCCGGAGGTAGCGGCATATGATCATGTGGAGGATGCTCTTTATGCGCTGTTTAGGGAGCGGAAGGCGCAGGAGCGTATCTATGCGGTGGGAAGTCTGTATTTGGTGGGAGAGATAAAGGAGCTGCTGGATAATGATAAATTTCGAAGAAGAATTGAAGAAATTCCATCCCAGTCTTGAGGTGGAGGATGCGGAGGATGCCATTTATCATCAGGATTTGACGGATATAGCCGATATGTTGGTGAAAAAGATCATGGAAACCGGACAGGAAAGTACACAGGGATTTGAGAAGGAGTAATCATGTATTGTTATCATTGTGGATGCCGTTTGTCGGAGCATGATTTTTGCACTGCCTGCGGGGCTGACGTCGCTTTGTATAAGAAGGTGATCTATGTCTCCAATATGTATTACAATGAGGGGCTGGAGAAAGCCGGTGTGAGAGATTTGTCCGGAGCTATTGTCAGCCTGCGTCAGAGTTTAAAATTTAATAAAAATAATATAAGAGCCCGCAATCTGCTGGGGCTGGTGTATTTTGAAATGGGAGAGACCGTGAGCGCCCTTCGGGAATGGGTGATCAGCAAGAACATGCGCCCGAAAAAGAATATCGCAGGCGAGTACATCGATAAAGTGCAGTCCAATTCTAACCGGCTGGACTCTCTCAACCAGACCATCAAGAAATATAACCGTGCGCTTGCCCTGTGCCGTCAGGACAGCAGGGATCTGGCGGTGATTCAGCTGAAAAAGGTTCTGTCCATGAATCCCCGTTTCATGCGTGCCCATCAGCTGCTGGCCCTGCTGTATATGGACAGACAGGAGTGGGAGCGGGCAGAGCGGGAATTGCGCAAGTGCATGGAGATAGACAGGAATAACCTTCAGACGACAAGCTATCTGAAGGAAGTGGAACGGATGCTGATGCCTGAGGAGGGGGTTAAACAGCCGGTCAGGCGCAGAACGGAAGAGGCTGTAAGGTATCAGACGGAGAATGAGATCATCATTCAGCCGCTGAATGTGAAGGAACCGAAGCGGAACGGACTTTCTACCTTATTTAATATAGGGATCGGGCTGGTCATCGGGCTGGCGGCCATGTATTTCCTGGTGGTTCGGGAGGTGGAGACGAGAGTCCGCAGCGAGGAACAAGAGGTCATCACCAGGATCAGCAGCGAATCCGACACGAAGACCGCCCGGATCCAGGAACTGGAAAGCCAGCTGGCCGAAATGAACGAAAACCTTACATCGCTTCAGGGTGAGATCGACGAATATGTGGGGGTGAACGGCACATTGCAGGTGACGGAGGAGTTGACCCAAATTGCGGCGCTGTATCTGGAGACCAAGGATGTGGCGGCGGTTACGCCTCAGCTGGAAGCGCTGAGCCAGCGGGTGAATCTGGAGGAGATGTCGGAGGGTTTTCAGAGGCTGTACCGGTCGCTGATTCCGGAGATCGCAGCCGTTTATTTCGCTGAGGGGACGAGTCAGTTCAATGCGGGAAATTATGCGGCGGCAGCGGAGTCTCTTGAGAAGGCTTTCGCCTATGACCAGACCAATGAGGAGGCGATTTATCAACTGGCTCAATCCTATCGGATTCTGAAGGAAAACGAGAAGGCCATCGCCGCTTATGACAAGGTGATCGAACTGTTCCCCGAGTCGTGGAGGGCGGAGAATGCGCAGTCTTATAAGGACCGGCTGACGGGAAACTGATAAAAATACAGGAAAGATACGAAAGAAGAGGATCTGCTGATGAGGGCAGGTTCTCTTTTTTGTGTGCAGGTCCATACACACGCACCCGAAGGAGATTGCCGGCGTGGCGCAGGGGCCGCACAGATTTATTATCAGGGAAAGGATGTGCGGATTATGGAGCAGATAAACGGAGGAGATTTCAGGATCATCGACGACTGCCTGCTGATCAGGCTGCCGGAGGAGATCGATCATCATGGGGCAGGGACTATTTGTGAAAATGCGGACAAGTATCTGCTCAGAGAGGAGGTGCGGAATGTGATTTTTGATTTCGAAAAGACGAAGTTCATGGATTCCTCCGGAATCGGTATCATTATGGGACGTTACCGAAAGATTGCCTGTTTCGGCGGATGCGTCTATGCCATTCATGCGGACAGCCAGATACAGAGGATTTTTCGTCTCTCGGGGCTAAATAAAATTGTGGAGGTACTGGAATCATGAGAAACGAGATGGAGATATGCTTCGATGCGGTTTCGGATAACGAGAGCTTTGCAAGGGTGGCGGTGGCTGCGTTTATTGCCCACCTGAATCCTACGATGGAGGAGATGGCGGACATCAAGACTGCCGTATCGGAGGCGGTGACCAACTCCATTATACACGGTTACGAGAATTTGTACGGCTATGGAAAAATTGCCAGAAAAACCGTTCCTGCCCTGCAGAATCAGGAGCATCCGGAAAAAGTACGCATACATTGTATTTTGGATGAGAAAACGTTACATATCGAGATCTCCGACAGCGGGCGGGGCATTGCGGATGTGGATCAGGCCATGGAGCCTCTGTTTACAACGAAACCGGATTTGGATCGGTCAGGGATGGGATTTGCCTTCATGGAGGCTTTTATGGATACGCTGGAGGTAGAGAGTACGCCGGGAGAAGGGACCACGGTACGGATGATGAAGAAGATAGGAGCCGATACGGCGGCACAATAGGCAGCGGAGGTTTGGTATGGAAGAGATGTCAGTACTGATTGCCAGGTCCCAGGCAGGAGAGAGAGATGCGAGAGAAGTACTGATAGAGAAAAATCTGGGCCTGGTGCGCCATATTGTGAAGCGCTTTGCAGGCAGAGGATATGAGCTGGAGGATCTGTTCCAGATCGGTGTCATCGGATTGATCAAGGCCATCGATAAATTTGACCTGACACTGGGGCTTAAGTTTTCCACCTATGCTGTCCCTGTAATCACAGGGGAGATCAAGCGGTTCCTCCGGGATGACGGACCGGTAAAGGTATCCAGAACCATCAAGGAGAACGGAATGAAGGTAAAGCTGGCAAGACAGCGCCTGCAGGCATCCCAGGGGCGGGAGCCTGCCCTGCGGGAGCTGGCGGAAGCCACCGGTCTGTCTGTGGAGGATGTGGTGCTTGCCATGGAAGCCGGAGGGGAAGTGGAGTCCATATACGCAGCGGTTTACCAGGACGACGGAAGTGAGGTATATCTGGTGGATAAAATCGTGCGGGGAGGTAACGGCTCAGTGGGCAGCAGTACCGTGGGCGGATGTGACGGCGAGGACAGGGAGAAGGAGGAATTGCTGAATCATATGCTGTTAGGCCAGCTTTTGGACAGTCTGGCGCCCGGGGAGAGAGAGCTGATCTGCATGCGGTATTTTCAGAATATGACCCAGACCCAGATTGCGTCCAGTATCGGCGTCAGCCAAGTACAGGTCAGCCGGATGGAAAAGAAGATATTGAAAAAACTGCGGGAAATTGCATTGCGGTAAAATTTGGCTTCATTGCTTAACTTTTTATAAAAAGTGAAAAATATGCTTTTCATCTAAGGACAATTCGTTTACTATAAAAGGGTAGAAACAAATTGAGATTCAGTGAAATGTAAGCGCGGATTTAAAGGGAGAGAAGATGAAAAAGCAGACAGAAGACAGAAACAGGATAGAAGACGGCCAGGCAGCCGTACAGCTTCGGCGCAGCAGATCCCGTTCCGGGAAGAGGACGCTGATCATGCTGGTATGCCTGACGGTGATGGTGGCACTGATGTTTTTGACGGCTTCCGTGTGCGTCTGGATGGACAGAAAGATGAATCGGGACGCGGTTCCTGCCCTGGGAGGAGCGGACGGGAACGGGGGAAGCGTGAATTATGTGGACATTGATGAAGACGGGAATATAGTAGATACCGACGGAAATGTGATCGGGCTGTTAAACGGTGGGGCCGGATACAGCCAGGAAGAGTTGGATCTGCAGGTGGGAAATGCCAGGCAGCAGGCAGCGGCGGAGGTATTGGAGAATATTCGGACAGAGTTAAACAATGGCGATACTATTTTACAGACATTGCGTCCCCTGTATCCGGATGACCTAATCGTTTACAGCGGGGGCCAGTACAATTTCGTCCCCATTAACCGGAATCTGAAATTGCATCAGTATGACCCGGCCAATGTGAATATACTGGAATCCGGTGAGTACCAGTATCTGCAGGACGGGCAGGTGATTTCCCATAAAGGGATCGACGTGTCCAAGCACCAGGGGGAGATCGACTGGAATCTGGTGGCTCAGGATGGGGTGGAATTCGCCTTTATCCGGGTGGGATACAGAGGATACGGCAGCGGCAAGATGGTGGAGGATGAGTATTTTGAGGACAATATCAAAGGGGCCATTGCCGCCGGAATCAAGGTTGGAGTGTATTTTTACAGTCAGGCTGTCAATGAGGAGGAGATTCTGGAGGAGGCCGCCTTCGTATTGGAGAAAATCGCGCCTTACAGGATTGAATGTCCGGTGGTATTCGATGTGGAGCGGGTAGCAGGGGATGAGGGCAGGATGAACAATATCTCTGTAGAGGAGCGCACGGCGCTGACACTGCTGTTTTGCCAGACGATCGAAAGTTCGGGATACCGTTCTATGATTTACCATAATACGGAGATGGGGGTCATGCTGCTGAATCTGGAGGCTCTGGAAGGATATGAGAAGTGGTTTGCGGCCTACAGCGATATCTTTTATTATCCCTATGAGCACAAGATATGGCAGTATTCCCAGACCGGAAAGGTGCAGGGGATCAACGGGGATGTGGATCTGAATATCAGCTTTGCGCCGTTGTGGGAGTAAGAGACGATGTAAAAGGCACGGGTGGTTCGAGACGGAACCGAAATAGAAAAAATGAGGTACATTATGGAGAAAAAAGAGAGAATTTTGGAGAATCTTTTGAAACCGGAGGCGGAATTTTCCCCCATTCCTTTTTGGTTTTTCAACGATGCCTTCGATGAGGAGCGGGTGAGGACGCAGCTGGAGGATTATAAGGCCAAGGGGGTGGACGGCTTTGTGCTGCATCCCAGGATCGGGGTGCCCCGGGAGCTGCCTTATTTATCGGATGCCTATTTTCAGGCGGTACGCTTTATCGTGGAGACGGCGGCGGAGCTGGAGATGAAGGTGGTGCTCTATGATGAAGGCATGTATCCTTCCGGCTCGGCCCATGGCATGGTAGTGGAGAGAGAGCCGGCCTATGCATCCAGGGGTATTATTTTATTGGAGGAAAAAGCCGCAGCTGACAGACTACAGAGAGAGCCGGGGGCGGAAACCATTGTGCGGTTGTCTGATGGACGGCAGATTTTGTACGGTTTTACGGGAGGAACCATCCGGGGGATCCATTTCGGAGAAGACGACGGGGAGCCGGGCGCGCCGAAGGCTGCGGATATTTTGAATCCGGAGGCGGTGGATTTGTTTGTGGAACTGACCCACGACAGATATTATGAGGAGCTGAAGGAATATTTCGGGAATACCGTGATTGCCTTTTTCACGGACGAACCCAGCGCGCTGGGGAGAAACGCGGAAGGGTACAGGCCCTGGGTGAAAGGACTGGAGAGAGAGCTGGAAGCGGCAGGGGGATGTCTGGCCGAACTGGAGGGCCTGTTTACGGATACCGGAAAAAAGATAGCCGGACGGGAAGATCTGACGCAGACAGAGGAAAATGATACGATCCGGATTTATCACAGGCTGATCAAGGAGAAGCTGCGGGAGATTTTCTATGCAAGGCTTTCCGCCTGGTGTGAGGCCCACGGGATCGCGCTCATGGGGCATCCGGCGGAAAGCGACGACATTGAGGAGGAGCTGTATTTTCATATTCCCGGACAGGATCTGATTATGCGCAGGGTGGCGCCGGAGACTGGGGGAGTCAGGGAATTCGATTCCGTACAGGCCAAGCTTTCCGCGGATATTGCCAGGCATCTGGGACGGCGCAGGAATGCCAACGAGTGTTTCGGCGTATGCTGCAGAGAGCAGATTCCCTGGTATATGACGGGCAGTGACATGAAATGGTATATTGACTGGTTGGGTCTAAGGGGTGTAAACTTCTATGTGCCCCATGCCTTTTACTACAGTGTGGAGGGAGCCAGAAAGGGAGAGCGTCCGCCGGATGTAGGACCCAACAATATCTGGTGGAAGCATTACCGCAGATTCTCGGATTATATGAAAAGACTTTCTTTCCTGATGACGGATTCCGTCGACGGGGCGGAGATGGCGGTGCTTTGCGACAACAACCGGGTACCCTATACGGAGATTGCCTGTCTCTATGAAAATCAGACGGAATTCCATTATGTGCCGGCGGCTATACTGGAGAAGGGGGAGGTTGCGGACGGCAGAGTCCGTATCGGGAAGAATGCCTACCGGGGCGTATTGAATGTGCTGGGAGAAGCGTATGAGGCCAGATTCCGGGATATGCTGGGAGAGCTGCTGTGGACCGCGGAGGGCGGCGAGGGAGCGGCCCAGGCGGTGGTGCAGGAGCGGCTTTACGTGGCGGAAGACGGCAAGGATACGGAGCGGCGTGCCATAGCGGAGCGTGCCGTGATGCAGGAGCGGCTTTGCGCGTCGGAAGGCGGCAGCCCCGCGGAGCGGTCCGGCGGAGAGACGATGCAGCCCATGGCACAGCAGCGTTCTTCGGCAGCGGGAGAGGGCAATGGTGCGGGTCGGATCGGCGGAGCATTCCGGACATTGATCCGGGAGCGCTCTTCGGCGGTATGTGAGGGTAAGCACGCGAAGCAGGCAGCTGAGGAGACCGTATATGCCGGGGAATCAGATTTTGGGAAAAGGATCCGCCTGGAGTCCGCCTGCCCGTCCCTGCGGAAGGTAAGCTTATACAAGGATGGCATGTCCATGCTGTTATTCGGAAACGAAGGCAGCGAGCCGATCTGTACCGGGGTCACGGCTCCAGGCCTGAGAGAGCCTCTGTTTGTGGACTTGTGGAGAGGAAACTGCTATCGGGTGGAAGGCGCCGGGGAGAGATTTGTTTTGAGCCTGCAGCCCCGGGAGACCTTACTGATATTGGAGGGGGCCGGAATCATTGAGACGCAGGCTCCGGCCTGCATCTGCGGGGAGGACAGCCATGGAGGAAAGAGAAGGTTGACCGGAATAGTCGGCGGAATGCCCCTTGAAATCCGTAAGGCAGACTGGTACAGAGAAGAGTATGCGGACTGGACAGACCGATTCTCCATAGTAGAGAAGAAGGACAATACCCAGGTGTGCCTGCTGCACTATACTGCATCGGAGCCGGGAGAAACGGTCCGGTTCTGCGTCAGAGCACAGGAGATGGCGGAGTGCTGGTGCAACGGCGCTTTTGCGGATGTAAGCTTCTGGGGAGTACATCGCTTTGAACTGAAAGATCTGCGGGAAGGCGACAATGAGATCCGCCTGGTAATTACGGGAAATGCGGCAAATATTTACGATCATGCAGGTATTGCATTCGGATTGTGCTAAACAGACAGGGGGCTTTTGCCCCCTGAAATATTATTCGTATTCTGCTATCTCATAAATCAGCCGTTCGGAGTCTTCCCATCCCAGACAGGGATCCGTGATGGATTTGCCATAGATGCCTTCCCCGATTTTCTGGGCGCCTTCCTCGATATAGCTCTCGATCATGACCCCCTTTACCAGCTTGTGGATATCGGCGTTCAGCTTCCGGCTGTGCATGACCTCCTTGGTGATGCGGATCTGCTGCCTGAACTGCTTACCCGAATTGGAATGGTTGGCGTCGATGACGCAGGCCGGGTTCATCAAATCCATCCGTCCGTACATTTCCAGGAGGAGATTGAGATCCTCATAATGATAATTGGGGACATTATTGCCATGTTTATTTACGGCGCCCCGGAGGACTGTATGAGTCAATTCATTGCCTGTGGTGGTGACTTCCCAGCCCCTGTAAATAAAGGAATGGGGATGCTGGGCAGCGTAGACGGAATTCAGCATTACGGACAGATCCCCGCTCATGGGATTCTTCATGCCGGCGGCTACGTCAAAACCGCTGGCAGTCAGGCGGTGCTGCTGATCCTCCACGGAACGGGCGCCGATGGCCACATAGGACAGTATATCGGAAATATATCTCCAGTTTTCCGGATAGAGCATTTCGTCCGCCGCCGTGAGCTCCGATTCCTCCACGGCTCTGATATGCATCTTCCGCATGGCGATGAGCCCGGCCAGAAAGTCAGGCTGTTTCTCCGGATCCGGCTGATGGACGATTCCCTTGTACCCTTCCCCCGTGGTGCGCGGTTTATTGGTGTAGATCCTGGGAATCAGGATCAGCTTGTCCTTTACTTTTTCGTTTACCTTTGCGAGACGTCCTATGTAATCACAGACAGAATCCTCGTTGTCGGCGGAACAGGGACCGATGATAACCAGAAATTTGTTGCTTTTGCCGGTGATGACATCTTTGATTTCCGCATCCCGGGCCTGTTTGAGCTCTGCGAGCTTTCCGGGAAGGGGGTATTGTTCCCGGATCTCGGCGGGGGTGGGAAGCTTTTTTATAAATTCAAAACTCATGGTAATTACCTTTGCCGAAGCGATCCTTTCTATTAGTGTATGCAAACACGTCTATTATAATATAGGAAGCCGTAACGTGCAAGATGGGAACATAGATTTTGGGAACATAGATTTTTCACAATGGTATTGACAGCTTGTTCTCCTATATGCTACACTGAAAAAACAATCGAAAACACCTGTGAGGGAGTAGTAAGCGCTGTGAGCGTGACAAGTCAACAATCCCGGCCTTTCTCAGGTCTGGCTTGCCTTAAATAACGAGACTCATACATAACCGGGCATTGTACAGCCGATCCGCTGTACGCTTTCCTGTTATGGGTGGGCTTTTTTCTTTTGAAAAAATACGAAAGAATGAGGATGGTAAAAATGGAATTGGCTATGATTATTTTCTTGTTTCTCGTAGGGATTGTGTTTATTGTAAAGGGCGGAGATTATTTCGTGGATGCCGCATCCTGGATTGCGGAGGTCAGCGGGATTCCCAAATTGATCATCGGGGCTACGATCGTCAGCCTGGCTACTACGCTTCCGGAGATGCTGGTCTCCGTCATGGCTGCAGCGAAGGGAAGCGTGGATATGGCCATCGGAAATGCTGTGGGAAGTGTGACGGCCAATATCGGTCTGATCATGGGAATCTCTCTGGTATGTATGCCAGCGGTGATTAAGCGCGGTGATTACTTGTTAAAATCCGTATTGATGCTGGGCGCTGCCGGGCTGATCGTGGTTTCCGGTTTTGCGGGCCAGATGGAGATGGGCATTTCCGCAGCATTGATTGTGATTTTCTTCCTGTTTTTATGGGAAAATATCACTTCTGCCAAGCGTTCCATGAAGGCGGAGGAGAGCGGGAACCGGAAGAAGATTGAAGGCCGGAAAGAAGTGCTGATCAACTTGCTGAAATTTGTAGCAGGCGCGGTGGGAATCGTCTGGGGCGCCGATCTGCTGGTGGACAACGGCAGTGCCCTGGCGGCCATGGTAGGTATTCCGGAGCGTGTCATCGGGGTGACCATTATCGCAGTCGGAACATCCCTGCCGGAATTGATCACCACCATCACGGCCATCGCGAAGAAACAATCCTCCCTGTCCGTAGGCAATATTCTGGGGGCGAATATCATCGATCTGACTTTGATTCTGCCCCTGAGCTCCTTTGTCTCGGGAAAGGCCCTGCCCATTGCGGAGGCATCCGCAAAGCTGGATCTGCCGGCATGTCTGGCAGTAGGATGCATTGCGGTGATCCCGGCCATGATTTTCTCCAAATTTAAGAAATGGCAGGGGATTCTGTTGCTGGCTGTCTATGCAGGCTATCTGGTTCTGACGCTGGGCGCATAGCATATCGGAATAAAAGGCCCTTTTCGCAGGTCCGCCTTATTCGGCGGAGGCGGAAAGGGCCTTTTTACATACAGCTTTTAATCATCGAAATCTTCCGTGAAGACGAAAACGGGGCTGTCTTCAGGCAGGTTTTCCAGGATGGTGTTGCGGCCGCACCATACAGCCTGGAAATCGCTGAGGCTTTCCAGGGGCTTCAGGCTGGTGACGCTGTTGTCCGTAATGTCCAGATACTGCAGCTTCGGCAGCTTTTCCACAAATGCAATATCGTCCAGCTTCAGAGACGCCAGGTGCAGCTCCGTCAGATTCGGAAAATGATCGAACATGTCCAGATGCTCTGACAGACGAACCTCGTCTCCGTTATTATAGGTAGGATCCTTCAAAATAGAGATGTCGCTCATGGACAGAAGCTCCAGCGTCTCGTTGGTGGGCAGGCTGTCAAAATTCAGACCCACCTGACAATCGTCGAGATAGAGATATTGTAATGTCGGAATCCCGAATATCTCCTCAATGTTCCCGAAGATGGGGGTACCTTCCAGACTTAAAGCCGTCAGGTTGGGAAGCTGGGTCAGTGGCGCCAAAGAGTCCACATAGGAGGAAAAATCCTTGATAATCAAGGTATTCAGCCCCTGCATGGCGGTGACGGAATCCAATTCCCATCCGGAGCAGGTATCCAGAGAGAGAGAAGTGACGCTGGTGGCATCCTTCAGGGGAGACAGGTCTCCGGCATATTTTATGGTGAGCCACTGCAGCTGGTTTAACTCCGCAAGGGAAGGAAGGGTGCCGCCGTAATTCATTTCCAGAGTCAGATCGGTCAGCTGGGTCAGCCGGCTGACCGCGGAATAATCCTGGATCTCATAATTGTCAATCAAGGACAGATAGGTGATTCCGGGACAGGAATCCAGCGCGCTCAGATTGGAAACCTGGGTATCCTCTATGCTCAGGCTGGTCAGAGAGGGCATCTGCGTGATGAAATCGATGCTCTTGAGCTGAGTAGACTGGATTCCGAGGGTTTCCAGGTTCGTCAGGTTCATCAGGGGGCTGTAGTCGTTTATGTCGTCACAGTCTGTCAGAACCAGTCCCCGCAGATCGGGAAACTGGGACAGTACCGTAATATCCTCCAGGGATTCATAATTCAAATCCAGATACAGGAGATTTGGGAAGGCGGTCAATTTGTCAATATTCCGCTCGAAAATACTGTCATAGGCGCCCAGATCCGTGATATTTTCCGGATTAGGGATGATATCGGCCAGTTCTCCTAAGGTGTTTTCCGCATAGACGCCGTATAATTGGTTCAATCCGTCCAGATCGCCCTCATCCAGGTCATCGTCCACGGAAATCCATTCCAGGCCTGTAAAGGAGGCCAGATCTGCCAGATCCATTCCAATGTCCGTCTGGTAAGTAAGGGATTGGGTTTCACCGTTATCCAGCTGATAGAGCAGGGTTTTTTCGTCCCGGTTGATCTGTAATGCGGTCAGGCTGGCATACTCCTGCGCCGTGATGGTCCGGTAGGCTTTTCCCCAGATCGCTTCCGATACCTGACGGAAGAAATCCGACTGAGGCCAGCGAACCTCTTCGCTTTCCGGGAGATCTTCTGTCTGGGATTCGGACTCTAGGGAGAAGGTTTCGCTTTCCTGGACGGAAGAATCCGCACTGCTTTCTGCATTGCCGTAGTATGAGGAGCTGCTGTTTCTGGGGTTATCGCCCAGAAGCAGATGATTCAGGGCGCCGGCTTTGAAGAGTACGATACCGGTGAGAGCCGTCACAGAGACGGTGCCCAGACACACTGCGCTTATAATAGCAGCGGCGGGATTGCTTTCTTTATTCTTTTTGGGGGCGGAATAGCTGCCGGAGGAACGATAGCCGTTGTCGGAGGTGCTTTGCTGCCCCGAAGCAGAGGATTGGTAGCTGCCGGAAGTCTGATAGCTGCTTTGAGCTCCCGTCTGTTCTGGCTGGCTTCTTATGTAATAGCCGCACTTCTTACAGGTCAGTTTTCCGTCCGTCATTTTCAGTTTGGTGCCGCACATGGGGCATTTTGTGGATTCTTTTGCCATGGGATTCCTCATTTCTGCATATCGTCAATCTTTTTGAGGGTATGCTTTTTTCTTGACACAGCTCTTCTGTGTCAATATCATACCATAATTTTGTGCGCTTTAGTGCACATGGAATCAGACGTTGACACAGTTCTTCTGTGTCAATATTATAACAGATTTGTGTCTTTTTGCAACCGGAGCAAAATAAAAAGATTGCGTCTTGACAAGAATTCCCGGATAGACTATTCTGGTTATATGGACATGGATCAAGGCTTTTGTCCAGGATCTGAAGTTCGATATTTCTGAAGAGCAAGGGCAGTTCTGCCATTTTCACTGGAGAGAGTCTGACATTTCCCGGGGGACTTTTATTTTGTGGTGGATTGCTGTAAAAACAAGGCGGCATAACAGGAGGATGAATATGGCAAAACAGGACAAAAAGCAGGATATGGGCAGCGGAAGTATACCTTCATTAATGTTGAATCTGGCAATTCCGGCGGTGGTGGCGCAGTTGATCAATATGCTGTACAATATTGTGGACAGGATTTATATAGGACATATTCCGGATGCAGGAGCGTCTGCGCTGACGGGGGTGGGGTTATTTTTGCCTATCCTGATGATGATTAATGCATTCGCCATGCTGGCCGGTTCCGGCGGCGCGCCCAGGGCGGCTATCGCCATGGGAAAGGGAGATCGGGAAGGCGCGCAGAAGATTATGGGAAACTGTTTTTCGGTGCTGATGATTTTTGCAGTGCTGCTGACGGTTCTTTTCTATGCATTTGCGCCCCAGCTGCTCCGCCTGTTCGGCGCCAGCGATGTGACATTGCCCTATGCGCTCTCCTATGCACGGATTTATATTGTGGGGATTGTGTTTGTGATGATCGTGATGGGACTGAATCCTTTTATCACCACCCAGGGCTTTGCTAAATTCAGTATGCTGACCACGGTTATGGGCGCAGTATGCAATATCATTCTGGATCCGATCCTGATCTTCGGCTTCGGTATGGGGGTACAGGGAGCGGCGCTTGCAACCGTAATCAGTCAGGCCGTCAGTGCGGTGTGGGTCCTGGGCTTCCTGAGAGGGGGCAGGACTATGCTCCGGCTGACAGTTGCTGATATGAAACTGATTCCGGAGGTGATTGCTCCCTGCCTTGCCCTGGGGATTTCCACATTTGTCATGCTCAGTACCGAGAGTATTCTGAATATCAGTTTTAACAGCAGTCTGTCCCGTTTCGGCGGGGATGTGGCGGTAGGGGCCATGACTATCATATCCTCCTGCAGTCAGCTGGTGACATTGCCCCTACAGGGAATCTGCCAGGGTGGGCAGCCCATTATGAGCTATAATTTCGGAGCGGGCAAGAAGGAACGGGTGAAGCAGGCTTTCCGGTGCCAGTTTTTGGCCTGCGCCGGTTATGCGGGGCTTATGTGGCTGCTGTTGCTGACGCTTCCGCAAATTTTTGCCGGAATATTCAGCAGCGATGCCGTGCTGGTGGAGTACACGGTGTGGGCAATGCGGATTTATATGGCGGGCATTTTCTCGACAGGTGTGCAGATTGGCTGCCAGCAGACCTTTATGGCGCTGGGCCAGGCGAAAATCAGTCTACTTATGGCCTGCCTGCGGAAGCTGGTATTGTTGATTCCGTTGATTTTCATTCTGCCGTTTTTCTTCCAGGATAAGGTTTTCGGCGTCTTTGTGGCCGAGCCGGTGAGCGATATCATAGCGGCCGGCGTGACCGCAGCCATGCTGTTTACGCGGCTGAACAGAATTCTGGACAAAGGAGCGGGAGAGCGCGCATGACGCCGAGGGCATTGCAATTTTGGGATTTTTTGGTATAATGCAAATACAATTAAGAAAGGCAAGGCAAGTACAATGGACATTTTTCAGACAATCAAAGAAGAACTGAAGGTGGAGAAGTGGCAGGTGGAGGCTGCGGTAAAGCTGATCGATGAGGGCTGTACCATCCCCTTCATTTCCCGATACAGGAAGGAGGTTACCGGTTCTCTGAATGACGAGCAGCTCAGAGACCTTCATGAGCGGCTGAATTACCTGCGCAATCTGGAAGAGAAAAAGGAGCAGGTGTTGGGCAGTATTGAGGAGCAGGGCAAGCTGACGGAGGAGCTGAAAGAGAAAATCCTGGCGGCCCAGACCCTGGTGGTGGTGGAGGATCTCTACCGGCCTTATCGCCCCAAGCGCAAAACCAGAGCCAGTGTGGCCAAGGCGAAGGGGCTGGACGGACTGGCGGAATACATTCTGGCGCAGAATGCCCAGGCGCCTGTGATAGAGGAAGCTGCCAAATATGTAACCGGCAGCGATACGGAAGAAGAGCGAAAGGTGTCCACGCCCCAGGAGGCTCTGCAGGGAGCAAGGGATATCATTGCCGAGAGTATTTCCGACAATGCGGACTACCGCAGCTATATTCGGGAAATCACTATGGAAGAGGGAATTATCACCAGCACGGCCAAGGATGAGAAGGTCCAGAGTGTGTATGAAATGTACTATCATTTTGAAGAACCCGTGAAAAAAGTGGCCGGACACAGGGTGTTGGCGCTGAATCGGGGTGAGGCGGAGAAGATGCTGACTGTAAAAGTCAATGCCCCGGTGGAACGGATTCAGCGCTATCTGGAGAAAAAGACGGTCACGGCGGACAATCCTTATACCACACCTGAGCTGCAGGCGGCTATAGAGGACAGCTACGAGAGATTGATCGCGCCGGCCATTGAGAGAGAAATCCGCAACGATCTGACGGAAAAGGCGGAGGACGGCGCCATTTCCGTATTCGGCAAGAATCTGGAGCAGCTTTTGCTGGCGCCGCCCATCGCAGGGAAAGTGGTGCTGGGATGGGATCCCGCTTTCCGTACCGGCTGTAAGCTGGCGGTGGTGGATCCTACCGGAAAGGTGCTGGATACCAAAGTGATTTATCCCACTGCACCGCAGAATAAAGTGGAAGAGTCCAAAAAGGAGCTGAAAAAGCTTATCAGCAAATACCATGTGGATCTGATCTCCGTGGGCAACGGCACCGCTTCCAGAGAATCCGAGCAGATCATCGTGGATTTGCTGAAGGAGCTGGATCGGCCTGTTCAGTATGTGATTGTCAATGAGGCAGGGGCCAGTGTTTATTCTGCAAGCAAATTGGCCACAGAAGAATTTCCGAATTTTGATGTGGGGCAGAGGAGCGCTGCCTCTATTGCCAGAAGACTGCAGGATCCGCTGGCGGAATTGGTGAAGATTGATCCCAAATCCATCGGTGTGGGCCAATACCAGCATGATATGAACCAGAAGAAACTCAGCGAGGCCCTGAGCGGTGTGGTAGAGGACAGTGTGAATAAGGTAGGGGTGGATCTGAATACGGCGTCCGCTTCCCTGCTGGAGTACATATCCGGAATCAACAAGACGATTGCACGGAATATCGTAGAATACAGAGAGACCAACGGGCGCTTTACCAATCGGAAGCAGCTTTTGAAGGTGGCGAAGCTGGGCCCGAAGGCCTTTGAGCAGTGTGCGGGATTTATGCGGATTCCGGGCGGAGACAATCCGTTAGATGCTACAAGTGTCCATCCGGAGTCCTATGAGGCGGCCATGAAGCTGCTGGACAAGCTGGGCCTCACCATGGAAGATGTACGGGAAATGCAGCGCAAGGCGGCCTCCGGGAAGAAACTTTCCTCGGGCCAGACAGCCGGCGCAGAGGGTACAAAGCAGGCCGCGACGGGCACGAAAGGTCAAAACGGTCCAAAGAAGCCGGACCGGAAGGGGATCCGTATCTCCAATACCAATACGGCGATGGGAAAAGCGCTGGCCGCAGCCATGGGCGGAATAACGCCGGGGCAGGAAGAGCAAAGGAACAAGGCAGGGCTGGTTAAGGATCCCGGAAGTGCGGTGGATGGCAGGAAGAGCGCCAAAGACACTTCGCAGGAGGCAGACGGCCCGGGAGTGCTGGCCAGATTTGCCAGACGGATTCCGGATCGGAAGAAGCTGGCGGAAGAGCTGGGTATCGGCGAAATCACGCTGAACGATATCTTAAAAGAGCTGGAGAAGCCGGCCCGTGACCCCAGAGAGGACAGTCCGAAGCCGATTCTGCGCAGCGATGTGCTGGAGATGAAGGATTTGAAGCCGGGCATGATTCTCAAGGGAACCGTGCGCAACGTTATCGACTTTGGCGTGTTCGTGGATATCGGAGTCCATCAGGACGGCCTGGTACATATTTCACAGATCACAGACCGTTTTATCAAGCACCCTCTGGATGTGGTCAGCGTGGGGGACATTGTGGAGGTACAGGTTCTGGGCGTGGAAGAGGCGAAGAAGAGAATCAGCCTGACAATGAAGATAAATCAGGAAAAAAAGTGAAAAGATTGTGAACGGTACTTGACAAACGAGTTAAAATGATATAATGTTAGTACGCTAACAAAGAAGTTAGCGTACTAACATTTTTTGTTGTGTGCAAGTGGTACAGGCAGGAAGGAGATGGGCGCAATTGAACCCGAACAAACGGATTACATTTATTTTGCGGGACATTCATAACCAGATCAGGCAGGTTATCCATAAGAGTTCTCCCAGATTTGAAAAGGGCCCCAGGAGCCAGCTGCAGGGAGGAATTCTGGGATATCTGTATCATCATGGGGATCAGCCGGTATATCAGAAAGACCTGGAGAAAGAGTTCCGCATTTCCAGAGCCACGGCAAGCAATACGCTGCAGGTGATGGAGCGGGAAGGGCTGATTGTGCGCAAGGCTCTGGATAAGGATGCCAGGCTGAAACGGATTCGGCTGACGGAGGAAGCATATCAGAACCACAGGCAAATAGAAGCCCAAATGGAATTGATCGAAGCCCGTATGACGGGGGGGCTGTCGGAGGCGGAGGTGGAAGAGCTGCGCAGGCTGCTAGGCATTGCGATGCGGAATCTGGAGGAAATGGCTGCGGAATGTGAAGCGCTGCCTACCAGAGAAGATTCCGTGCCGGAACCATGTGTGCAAAGCGGAAAGATGGGCACGGAATCAGGAGCTGGAAGGGAGCTTTCCGGAGCGTGTGAAACGGCTGGAAAGCAGGATGCCGGAGCACGGGAGAGCGCTCTTTGGCAGGATAAGCAGGAACCGGAAGGAAGGGCCTCTCCTTGAGAGGAGACCGAAACGAATTATAATACCGGTGAGGCAGCGTATTGCGGATAGCAGACTGCATAAGAAGAATATCCGGTTAACGGAAAGAAAGGAAGAATAAAAATCATGCTGAAAACATTGGGAGCCCAGATTAAAGAATTTAAGAAAGACTCCGTCCTGACGCCTGTTTTTATGATCGGAGAGGTAATCATGGAAACAATTATTCCGCTGTTGATGGCGTCCATTATTGATAACGGTGTGACAGCGGGCAATATGAAGCATATTTATCTGATCGGAATATTGATGGTGGGGGCGGCGGTTTTAAGTCTTACCTTCGGTATCATGGGAGGACAGTTCGGGGCCCGGGCATCCGCCGGTTTTGCCAGGAACCTGAGGAAGGCTATGTATGAGAATATCCAGACCTTCAGCTTCTCCAATATCGACAAGTTCTCTACGTCAGGTCTGGTGACCAGACTGACCACGGACGTAACCAATCTGCAGAATGCCTATCAGATGATTCTGCGTATGTGTATGCGGGCGCCGGCCACGCTGATCTGTGCCATGGTGATGTCCTTTGTAATCAGCCCCAGGCTTGCCAGCGTCTATCTGGTGGCGGTGGTGGCATTGGCCTGTGTGCTGGGACTGATTGTGAGCCAGGCCACGAAGCATTTCTCTCAGGCATTTCCGAAATACGATGCGTTGAATGAAAGTGTACAGGAAAACGTATCCGCAATCCGGGTGGTAAAGGCATATGTCCGGGAAGATTACGAGGTGGAGAAATTTAAGACAGCCAGCAACAATATTTATAAAATCTTCTGTAAAGCAGAGGGGATAGTCATCTGGAATAATCCGGTGATGAACTTTACGGTTTATGCCTGTATTCTGGCCATCAGCTGGATGGGTGCCCATATGATTGTACAGGATTCGCTTACCACTGGACAGCTGATGAATATGCTGACTTACTGTATGAATATTTTGATGAGCCTGATGATGCTGTCCATGATTTTTGTCATGGTCACCATGTCCATGGCCAGCGCAAGAAGAATCTGTGAGGTATTGCAGGAGGAAGCGGATCTGGGGAATCCGGATGAACCGGTGAGAGAAGTACAGGACGGCAGTATCGTGTTCGATCATGTTTCTTTCAGTTATAAGAAAGAGGCGGAGGACCCGGTTCTGAAGGATATCGATCTGAAAATTCGATCAGGGGAGACCATCGGTATCATCGGCGGTACCGGCAGCGCGAAATCCAGTCTGGTAAATCTGGTCAGCAGACTTTATGATGTGACGGAAGGGAGACTGCTGGTAGGAGGCGTGGATGTCAGGAATTACGATATGGAGACACTGCGGAATCAGGTAGCGGTAGTGCTTCAGAATAATGTACTTTTTTCCGGCACGATTTTGGAAAATCTGCGCTGGGGAGACAGGGAGGCCACGGAAGAGGAATGCCGCAGAGCCTGCGAGATGGCCTGTGCAGACGAATTTATTAAGAAGATGCCCGATGGTTACAATACTTACATAGAACAGGGAGGAACTAATGTGTCCGGAGGTCAGAAACAGCGCCTTTGTATCGCCAGAGCGCTTTTAAAGAAGCCGAAAGTGCTGATTTTGGACGATTCTACCAGTGCGGTGGACACGGCGACAGATGCAAAGATTCGCAAAGCTTTCGCGCAGGTCATTCCCGGTACTACAAAGCTGATCATTGCTCAGAGAATTTCCAGTGTGGAGCATGCGGACAGGATTATCGTCATGAACGACGGACAGATCGACGGCTTCGGAACCCATGAGGAACTGCTGAAGAACAATGCGATATACCGTGAGGTATATGACGCCCAGATGAGCGGAAGCGGCGATTTCGACGAATAACAGGCAGCTTCCGGGCAGGACATGCGATGTGTCAGGAGGGAGAGTCCGGGGGTACGGGGCAGAGTCGAAGAGAGATAACGGAGAACGCGGCGGGAAAGAAAGAGCCCCGGGACACGGAGCAGAGCGAAGAAAGATAACGGAGAACGCGGCGGGAAAG
>CAJUCE010000008.1:0-10179 GCA_910584865.1 uncultured Acetatifactor sp. | reverse complement strand
AGCCCCGGGACACGGAGCAGAGCGAAGAAAGATAACGGAGAACGCGGCGGGAAAGGAAGAGTCCCGGGACACGGAGCAGAGCGAAGAAAGATAACGGAGAACGCGGCGGGAAAGAAAGAGCCTCGGGACACGGAGCAGAGCGAAGAAAGATAACGGAGAACGCGGCGGGAAAGAAAGAGCCCCGGAGGTACGGGGCATAGAAGCGGAACCGGAATAACACGGACGGAATAATTTCAGGAGGAATCTTATATATGTCTGAAGAAAAGAAAGTCAAAGTAAATCAGGGTCCGGGCGGTCCCAGGGGGCGCGGGCCCAGGCCGAAGATCGAGAATCCCGGCAGGCTGTTTAAGCGTGTCATGGCCTATACTTTAAAGGATTATGCCGTTGGCTGGGTGATTGTGGTTATTTGCATTTTTGCATCAGTGTATTGCAGCTTGCAGGGAACCATGTTTATGCGTACTCTGATCGATGAGTATATTCTTCCCCTGATCGGAAAGGAGAACCCGGAATTTGATGCGCTGGCGGCAGCTATTTTTCGGGTGGCGGTTTTTTATGCCATCGGCGTGGCGGCATCGTTTACCCAGTCCAGAATCCTGATCAATGTCGGGCAGGGGACTTTGCGCAATATCAGGAACGATCTGTTTGAGAAAATGGAAGCGCTCCCGATTAAATATTTTGATACCCATGCCCATGGGGATATTATGTCCATCTATACCAATGACATCGATACGCTGCGGCAGCTGATCAGCCAGAGTATTCCGCAGCTGCTCAACAGTGTGATCACCGTGGTGAGCGTTTTTGTGTGTATGCTGATTTTGGATATTCCATTGACATTGGTAACACTGCTGATGGTGGGGCTGATGCTGGTGGCTACGAAGAAGATCGGTTCTCTGAGCAGCCGCTATTTTGTGGCGCAGCAGAAAGCCATCGGCGCCCTGAACGGGTGCATCGAAGAGACCATGACGGGACAGAAGGTGGTGAAAGTATTCTGTCATGAGCAGGAGAGCATGGAGCAGTTTAACGAATTGAACGATCAGCTGTTTGAAAGCGCCTATCAGGCCAATCGTTTTGCCAATATCATGGGGCCGGTGAATGCACAGCTGGGCAATTTAAGCTATGTGGTCTGTGCGGTAGTGGGCGGAATTCTCACAATCACCGGGGTGTCCGGATTGACTCTGGGAGGACTTGCCAGCTTCCTGAATTTTAACAAATCCTTTAATATGCCGATCAATCAAATCAGCATGCAGTTCAACAGCATCATCATGGCCCTGGCAGGCGCGGACCGGATTTTCCGGCTCATGGATGAGACGCCGGAGGTGGATGAGGGTTATGTGGAGCTGGTAAATGCCGTGCGCGGGCCTGACGGAGAGTTGACGGAGAGCAAAAAGAGAACCGGTCTCTGGGCCTGGAAGCATTACCATAAGGCCGACAATACCACCACCTATGTGGAGCTGAAGGGAGATGTGGTATTTGATCATGTGGATTTTGGGTACAATGACGAGAAGATGATTCTGCATGATATCGAATTGTATGCAAAGCCGGGACAGAAGATCGCATTCGTAGGCGCCACCGGCGCAGGGAAAACCACGATTACCAACCTGATCAACAGATTTTATGATATTCAGGATGGGAAAATACGGTATGACGCCATTAATGTAAATAAAATCAAGAAGGCGGATTTGCGGCGTTCTCTTGGCATCGTGCTCCAGGATACTCATCTGTTCACAGGAACCGTCATGGAAAATATCCGCTACGGCAAGATGGATGCCACGGATGCGGAGGTGAAGAAGGCTGCGGTACTGGCCAATGCCCATAGCTTCATCCGCAGGCTTCCCGACGGCTATGATACCATGCTGCATGGAGACGGAGCGAACCTAAGCCAGGGCCAGAGGCAGCTTCTGGCCATAGCCCGGGCTGCAATCGCCGATCCGCCAGTATTGATTCTGGACGAGGCGACAAGCTCTATCGATACCAGAACGGAGAAGCTGGTGCAGCAGGGCATGGATGCGTTGATGAAGGGACGTACCAATTTTGTCATTGCCCACAGACTTTCCACTGTCAAAAACAGCGACTGCATTATCGTCCTGGAGCAGGGGAGAGTCATCGAGCGGGGCACCCATGACCAGCTGATCGAGCAGCGGGGCAAATATTACCAGCTGTATACGGGAAATGCGGTTACTTCATAAAATTGATTCATAAAACAGTTGCATTTTATCGAAAAAGGTTTTATAATCATAACCGTAAATAAAAGAAAATTCTTCGGGGGCGGGTGACCCTTGTGGAGATTGCATTCTCCATAGGCTGGAATTCCCTACTGGCGGTACAGTCCGCGACCCGCGGCAGCGCGGATCGTCCTGCGGGGCGATGAGAAGGAAGCTGCTGCGGCTGATTCGGTGAAACTCCGGAACCAACAGTAAAGTCTGGATGAAAGAAGAACAATCATTGGCAGCGGCAATTTTTGCTGGCTGTGATTGAAATGCATGCAAAACCCCGAGTCTGCGGATTCGGGTTTTTTTGTATGCACATGGGCACCCAAAGCGCTTGGAAATATGCCGGCAGAGGCTGGCGGGTGCCCGGCGCGCGAGTAGGGGAAAGGCTTTTCCTCTACTTGATTAAGAAGAATTTTCCGACAGAAGATAGCGTCAAATGCGCTATGAAAAAACAGCGACGGCCCGGCCCCGTGAGGATTTACCGACGCAACTGCGGCAGGAAATTCTCCCGGATTCAGGGGGCCTGGGAAGGGAGTCGCGGAACGAAAATGGAGGAAAAGAAAATGAATGAACTGTTCCAAAATGTTGCGGAGAACGCAATGTATGTCTTAAGTTTCCTGGCGATTATCGCGGTGCTTTTCCTGTCGGCGGTCTTGCTGGAGCAGGCGGCCCAGAAGAAAAACGGGGTAACGGAGCCGGTCTTCAGTACACGGAAGGTAGCTATGATCGGCATGTTTTCGGCGGTAGCCATGCTGCTGCATCTCTTTGATTTCGCCCTGCCCTTTGCGCCTACATTTTACAAGCTGGATTTCAGCGAGCTGCCGATTCTGGTGGGAACCTTTGCCTTTGGTCCGGCTGCAGGCGTTATGATGGAATTTATCAAGATTCTGCTGAAGCTGTGTGTGAAAGGGACCTCCACCGCATTTGTGGGAGATCTGGCCAATTTTGTCATCGGATGCAGCTTTATACTGCCGGCTTCCGTCATATATGCTTTCCGGAAGAATAAGAAGACGGCGGTTATTGCCTGTATAACGGGAACATTGGTGATGACCGTATTCGGGACGGCATTCAATGCCATTTACCTGCTGCCGGCTTTCTCGAAGCTGTACGGCATTCCTCTGGAAAGTCTCCTTGCCATGGGAAGCGCGGTGAATCCGCTGGCAAAGGAGGGGAGTATCGTCAGCTTTGTGATTGCCTGCGTGGCGCCGCTGAATCTGATTAAGGGTGCCAGCGTATCGGTGGTCACCCTGTTGATCTATAAGAAGCTGAGCCCTGTTATCAAAGCAGGAATCCCGGAAAATCTCGTAAGAAAGCGTGTGTGAGTATAAATTCCTTTTTTGCTTGCTTTTTCGCAGTTTATAGAGTAAAATTGTAGCAGTCCGGATTTTATCCGGGCTGTTACAGGTTAGAGGGAACAGATTTCGGGAGCGGCAGGTGAAAGAAATGCTTGATTTAACGGTAAAGATCGAAGCGGGAGATTTGTATGATTATATGCTGATGCATGCCTATAACAGTCCTGCGGGGCTGGTGGGGAGTACGTTCGGCGCGATTTTGATTGTGTTTGCCATTGCCACGAAGCAATGGATCTTTATTGTGCTGGGACTCGTCATGCTGCTGTATCTGCCATGGACATTATTTTTAAAGAGCAGAAGCCAGATCCTGAGCAATTCAAGCTTTCAGGAGCCGCTCCGGTATACGCTGGATGAGGAGGGACTGACGGTATCCCAGGGAGAAGCGCAGGAGAAAATGGCATGGAAGGATATGCACAAGGCAGTGTCCACCGGCAGAAGCATTATTCTGTATACATCCCGTATCAATGCCACAATATTTCCCAAGCGCCAGCTGGGAGAGCAGCGTACGGCAGTGATCGAGATCATTTCCACGCATATGCCGCCGGGAAAGGTGAAGATTCGTTCCTGACCGAGGGGCGGATTTTGAATGCAGTATTCAGGGAAAGGATGTAGAACGTTTCTGACATTAGGAGAAGCCGTCGGATATGGATAGGAAAGATTTTTTGATAAAAATGAATCGGGAAGGCAGAGCTGTAGTAGAAACTGAATCCAGGGAGGAGACCTTTGCCCTGGGACAGGCGCTGGGAGAGGCCGGTCATGCCGGGCAGGTCTATGCCCTGGAAGGCGATCTGGGGGTGGGCAAGACGGTCTTCACCCAGGGATTTGCCCGGGGACTTGGCATTACCGAACCGGTGAACAGCCCTACCTTTACCATCCTGCAGACATATGAGGGAGGAAGGCTGGAACTGTGCCATTTCGACGTATACCGCATTGCGGATATAGACGAGATGGAGGAGACCGGATATGAGGACTGCTTTTACGGGGAGGGCGTGTGCCTGGTTGAATGGGCAGACTTGATCGAAGATATATTGCCGGACTCCTGTATCCGGATCCGGATCGAAAGGGAGCCGGAGCGGGGATTTGACTACAGGAAGATAACGATTTCGGGCGGAACGCGTAAAGCTTGAAAGCGATTGCCGGGAATTTTGAACGGTATGAGGGTATAAGTATGAAGATATTGGGTTTGGACAGTTCCGGGCTGGTGGCAAGTGCTGCCGTCGTGGACGGGGATGAACTGATTGCGGAATATACCACGAATTATAAAAAGACACATTCGCAGACGCTTCTTCCCATGTTGGAAGAGCTTCGGAACATGATCGAGCTGGATTTGGGCACTTTGGATGCCATTGCCATTGCCTCCGGTCCGGGATCCTTTACCGGACTGCGCATCGGTTCGGCTACGGCAAAAGGGCTGGGCCTGGCATTGGACAGACCCCTGGTGGAGGTGCCTACCCTGGAGGGGCTGGCATGGAATCTGTGGGGGACGGACAGAATCGTGTGCCCGCTGATGGATGCCCGCAGAAACCAGGTCTATACCGCGGCCTATGAATTTGTGCAGGAGGGGGAGGGATTTCGGCTGCATACGCTGATCGGACAAAGTCCCATGGATATCAGGGAGATTCTGGAAAAACTTATGCAGCTTGGCAGGCCGGTTACGTTCCTGGGGGACGGTGTGCCGGTGTATCTTAACGTGATCCGCGGACAGACCGGACTGGAGTATGCCATTGCTCCTGCGGGAAATAACAGGCAGAGAGCGGCCTGTATTGCCGCGTTGGGAGCGGTGTATTTTGCACAGGGCAGAACGGTCTCCGCCGCGGATCATCATCCCGAGTACCTGCGCACAAGCCAGGCGGAGCGGGAAGCCGCCGGGAGGCGGGGGCACCCGGAGGAATCGCTGTAACAGGCGGATTTGGGTATTATCAATCGGATAGATTATGCCGAAATAAATTACGGAGTACTTATGCGGATCGAAATCAGAGAGTTGCAGGACGCAGATATAGAGATCCTGGCGCAGATGGAGGCGGAAGCTTTCTCCATGCCCTGGACGGCACAGGATTTTCGCGGATTGTTAGAGCGTTCCTATTGTTTTTATCTGGTGGCATTGGCGGACGGCGAAATTGCCGGCTGCTGCGGATATACCGATCTATGCGGGGAGGCTGATATTGATAATGTGGTGGTAGGCAGCCGGTATCGCAACCAGGGGGTGGCACAGGCTATGCTGGAGGAACTGATTGCCCGGGGAGAGGCCCGGGGAGTAGAGGCTTTTACACTGGAAGTCCGTGTCAGCAATGCCGCGGCAATTCATATTTATCAAAAATACGGTTTTCGATCGGAGGGAATCCGGCCCGGATTTTACGAGAAGCCAAGGGAAGATGCCATGATTATGTGGCGTAGGAAATTCAAATAATTACCAAACGTATTTATGTATATTTCTGATATAATGATTACGGCTCAGTCAGGCGGAACGTATCGCCGGCACAATCGGTCCGGAGATCATTGCCGGGGATAAGGAAATGTGTTCCTAAGGTAAGCATATGCAGAAAGGGAGAAAAGTATGCGTAAATACGAAGAAGGACAGGACAGAAAGTTGATTCAGGTGGTCTGCAACAAATGCGGCAGACCGTTAAAGCTTGAAAACGGACATCTGAAAGAGCACTGTTTCAGCGCCGATACGGTATTCGGGTATTTTAGCAGGAAAGACGGTATCCGGCATCATTTTGATTTATGCGAAAGCTGTTATGACCAGTGGACGGCACAGTTTGCGGTGGCCGTTGAGGAATCGGAAGAGCCGGAATTATTATAGAAAAGAATCTGCAGGGCCGCTTCGGAAAGAGAGCGGGAGCTGCGGCTGGGAAGAGGTTGGAGAGACATGTTGGATGTAAGTCTGCTGGGAACGGGAGGTATGATGCCGCTGCCTTATCGATGGCTCACATCGTTGATGCTTCGATACAATGGAAAAAGTATATTGATCGATTGCGGAGAGGGGACGCAGATTGCGCTGCGGGAGAAGGGGTGGAGTCCCAATCCCATAGATATTATCTGCTTTACCCATTATCATGCAGACCATATCAGCGGACTGCCGGGCATGCTGCTCACCATGGGAAATGCCGAGCGCAGGGAACCTCTTCTTCTGATCGGGCCCAAAGGACTGACCAAAACAGTCAATGCGCTCCGCACCATAGCTCCCGAGCTGCCTTTTGAGATTCGGTATCAGGAAATTACCCAGGATGAACAGGTTTTTGAGCAGGAGGGCTTCCGGCTGAAGGCCTTTCGGGTGAATCACAGTGTATGTTGCTATGGCTATAGTATGATTGTGGACAGAACGGGCCGGTTTGACCGGGAACGTGCGCAGGCACAGCAGATCCCCATGAAGCTGTGGAGCCGTCTGCAGAAGGGGGAAGTGTTGGAACAGGACGGTATGGTGTATACGCCGGACATGGTGCTGGGGCCGCCGCGGAAGGGATTGAAAGTCACCTACTGTACGGACAGCCGTCCCGCGGAGGCCATTACGGAGAATGCGAAAGAATCGGACCTGTTGATTTTGGAGGGGATGTACGGAGAGCCGGATAAGCTGGCGAAGGCCAGGGAAAACAGGCATATGACCATGTATGAGGCGGCCAGGATTGCCAGGGGGGCAGATGTACCGCAGTTGTGGCTGACACATTACAGTCCTTCGCTGATGCGGCCGGAGGAATATCTGGAGGATGTGCGGAAGATATTTCCGAACACCATTGCTGCCAGGGACGGCAGAACCATAGAGCTGAATTTTGATGAGGAATGACAAGGGGGGCGCCATGAAAAAATCTACCGTGAGGATTACCGTTGTTTTTGTGATACTGATCATCGTCGTGGTAGGGTATTACACGTATCTGTCAGGGAAATCCAAAGATGCCGCAGGCGATGCGAAAATGACGGAGATACAGATTGCCCTGAGCCGTGATCTTGCGAATAATTATCCTCCTACCGTAAAGGAAGTAATGAAATATTACGCGGATATTCAGAAATGCCTTTACGGCGGAGCCGCTACGGATGAGGAGATCGAGCAGCTGGGATTGAAGGCCAGAGAACTTTATGACGAGGAATTGCTGGAGAACAATGACGAGACGATGAACTTGCTGCAGCTGAAGGCGGAGGTGGAGTCCTTTCAGGCGGATGAGAAGAAGATGACGGCCATCTCCGTATCCGCCAGCAACAATGTGGAAACCTTTTCGGAAGACGGATATGATTTTGCCAGAATTCAGTGCTATTATACGATTGTGGAAAAGGGACAGAGTTCGCATACCGCCACGGTATATCTGCTGCGTCAGGACGAAAACAGACGCTGGAAGATCTACGGCTGGGAGCTGGCTAAGAATGTCAATCCGCAGTAAGGTTTAACAGATCAGGTAAAATGCCGGGGGACAGAATGAAAGTGTGTGAGAAAGCGAAACAATATAGCGGGAAGGATGTCCTGATCCTGGCGATTGAGACATCCTGTGACGAGACAGCGGCTTCCGTGGTGAAAAACGGCAGGAAGGTGCTGTCAAATGTTATTTTTACCCAGATTGCACTGCATACACAGTATGGCGGTGTGGTGCCGGAGATTGCTTCCAGAAAGCATATTGAGAAAATCAACCAGGTCATAGAAGCGGCATTGCGGGAGGCCGGCGTTACCCTGGCGGACATCACGGCCATTGCGGTAACCTATGGACCGGGACTGGTAGGGGCGCTGCTGGTGGGAGTGGCCGAGGCTAAGGCCATCAGCTTTGCGGCAGGGATTCCGCTGGTGGGCGTGCATCATATCAGCGGACATATCAGTGCCAATTATATTGAATTTGAAGAGCTGAAGCCGCCGTTTGTCTGTCTGGTGGCCTCAGGGGGGCATTCCCATCTGGTGGTGGTCAGGGATTATGGGAAATACGAAATCATTGGCAGGACCAGGGACGACGCGGCGGGGGAAGCCTTTGATAAAGTGGCCCGCGCCATCGGCCTGGGCTATCCTGGCGGGCCGAAGATCGATAAGCTCTCAAGGGAGGGCAACCCGGATGCCATTCCTTTTCCCAGGGCGAAGGTGGCGCAAAATGAATATGATTTCAGTTTCAGCGGTTTGAAGTCGGCGGTTTTGAATTATTTAAACGGCTGCCGGATGAAAGGGGAGGCTTTTTCACAGGCAGATGTGGCGGCTTCTTTCCAGAAGGCTGTCATCGACGTGCTGGTAGAACATTCTCTTCATGCCGTAGCGGAATTCGGATATGATAAATTTGCCATTGCAGGAGGCGTGGCGGCCAATTCCGCTCTGCGCGAAGCATTCGGGCGGGAATGCGGGAAGCGGAATGTGACGTTTTACTGCCCTTCCATGGGACTGTGCACGGACAATGCCGCCATGATCGGAGCTGCCGGATATTATGAATACTGCAGAGGCGTACGAAGCGGCCTGGATTTAAATGCAGTACCCAATCTGAAGCTATAGGAACTGTCGCGAAATAACTGACCGGCGGCTGTTTGAGGCTGCCTGAAATAGAGAAGGTGCAGGCGGGGGAGGTTTCCAATGAAGAAGAGGTGTACGGCAGTAATACTGGCGGCGGGAAGCGGGAGCCGGATGAAAAGCCGGAGGGCAAAGCAGTTTATGCCATTGAACGGAAAGCCATTGATCACCTATGCACTGTTGGCGGTAGAACTGTCCGACATTATCGACGACTGCATTTTGGTCACGGGGGCGGAAGACATTCCATATATGAAGAAAGAGATTGTGAATAAATGCCGGTTCCGAAAGGTAGACACGATTGTGGCAGGCGGATCGGAACGCTTTCTTTCCGTGGCCAACGCACTGCAGGTCATTCGGGAGAGAAAGATGAAGGTGCCGAACGAGGACGGTTATGTATTTATTCATGACGGAGCAAGACCGTTTCTCACAGAGAAGATTCTGGAGGATACCTATCAGGCTGTGGAACAATATCATGCCGCTGTGGCGGCGGTCCCTTCCAAAGATACCATAAAGATTGCGGATGAAGAGGGATTTGTCACGGCTACGCCGGCCAGAAATCAGGTCTGGAGCATTCAGACGCCTCAGGTATTCGATACACAGCTGATTTTGGAGGCTTACGGGAAATACATGGATCAATGGGAAAGTCTTCGGCAGAAGAATATCACAGTCACGGACGACGCGGGTGTGGTGGAACTGATGACCGACAGAAAAGTGAAGCTGGTGATGTCCTCGTATGAGAATATAAAAATTACTACACCGGAGGATCTGATCACTGCAGAGGGTTTCCTTCGTCCTGACATATGGTAAAACCTGGGCTTTCCGGGGACATTTGGATGGTTGAAAAAATTTTCAAATTTTTTTGAAAAAAATTGAAAAAAGTAGTTGACATAAAAAGGTTTTTTTGGTAGAATAATCTTCGCCGTCGACGAATGGCGGTTGAAAGCAATACATGGAGAGATATCGAAGTGGTCATAACGAGGCGGTCTTGAAAACCGTTTGTCCGTAAGGGCGCGTGGGTTCGAATCCCACTCTCTCCGCTCTGAGGATAAGAGAAACGCCTCGGATAGAATAGAATAAAGCGGATATGTGAATCTGCTTGCTTGGAGAAGTACCCAAGAGGCCGAAGGGACACCCCTGGAAAGGGTGCAGGTCG
>CAJUCE010000007.1:138600-155848 GCA_910584865.1 uncultured Acetatifactor sp. | reverse complement strand
TAAAATGATATAAAAAATACAAACCTTTTAACGGTTTGTATTCCCATAATTTCGGTGTTTGATAAAAAAGGTTTGGATATGAAAGGAGTTTGTATGTGCAAGGCGATGGAAGATATGAGAAATGAAGCTGGGTATTATAAGGCGACTGAAATTGCAAAACGAATGATTGCCAGAGGTAAAGCGACCCTTGAAGAAATTGCAGAGGATACGGGTCTGGCATTAAATAAAATACAGGAATTATCTGTCAAAATAGGAATGTAAAACTATTTATTCAAATGACATACTGAAATCCAAGGCACCATACAGATTATGAAAAGACTTCGATAAACGGAACCGAAATGAATTTTACCATTATAAGTCCGGAATCTTTGAAAAGGTAATCAGATGTCCTGGAGGATGATCCATTTCTTTCAGGAATTTTATCAAATCTTCACCAATAGTTACTAGCATAAATCTGGCTCCGGCCTTAATTTTTCGATTGTATTAAGAATAAGTTCCGCATCTTCTCTTTTTAACAGATGCAGGCTTGGAAACAGTTCATCTCCTGTCAACAAATAGTTAATGCTCACATCATATGCCTCCGATATGTTCACCAACTCCTCCAAAGTCGGTTTCCGTGTCCCTGCAAGCAATGAATTCATCCGGGTATAAGAAGAAACCGGACACGGCGGCGCTTCCATATAGTTGTTATAATAATCACTGCATAATTGTTTTAAACGATCTGCAAACGAATTTTCCATAGATATCTCCTCTTTCTGCTTAAGCCCTTAACACCGTAGTTTCTGACATTCACCCTTTTACCGTAAAACTGTAATCCAATCTTTTCCTGCATCCGTTTTATAACTGCCGCACGTTTTTAGGCCTAATATCTCTTCCAAGCTCACGATTTCTGTATGACACACGAATCAGTTCCGTTCCCGGAATCTCTTCCACATTCACCCGATAGCCTAAAATCCGCTCCAGCCAATAGTCCACCTGACCGCCCAGCGTCGTCTTCGTTGTGCTGACATAAATGAGTTCCAGCACATCCAATATACCCTTCAAATCCATTCCGCCTGCTTCCTTATAAAAGGCGCCGTGATCCGGCATCTTCAGCACATCACATCTCAGTCCTGGATTTCTACCCAGCAACTTCTCCACCCTTCTATTTCCAAATCCCCGGAAAAAAGCACATTGCAGCCTTCGCTTTCCAGCAAACAGACAATAGATGCATTATTCATATTCCCCTGTAAAAACGCACCCGTAATCTCAGCTACATTCGGATATATCATGAAGAATCTCATGCCAGGCAAAGAAAACAGCTCCCGCTTTTGAACAGCTGTATCATTCTGACCCGACAGGAGAGCAATTTTTGAAAATTTGCTGTCCAATAGAGCCACAAGCTCTTCATCCTCCGTGAAGTCCGGCACCGGTATTGATCTGATCACCTCGGTTGTAAGCGTTCTCTTTACACACTCCATACGCACAAACGCATTTATCAGCTTGCTGTTGATTAGCGCACAAATAACATAGGATGATATGCATGATTCATTGGGAACAACTGCCATAAGGGAATGACTGGGATAATACCCTTCCTCATCTACAAACGACTGAATGCATTCTATCTTGCCCGGCGTCGAAGACATTTTAACCATTACTTTATCAGCAGCCGAATAAATTGCATTTCCGGAGAAATGATATAGTTTCTAAATTGCTTTGCGTTTACAATGTACGGGACATTGCTCTCCTGTTTCCTTTCAGAAAACAACGCTGATTGCTGAATCATAATCCCTGTAATACTTTTTGAAATATCACGTATAGCCCTTTTTTCTCTGTCTAAAACCAGTGAAATTGCGGCAACTTTATTTCAATTATACACATTCCTGCAGCAATTTACAATATGAATAAAAGCGATTGCATATCCCCCAATAATCAATTACTTATTCACAGTCCCCCATACAAAGCAGATCCTGCCCTATAGGCTTTTTGCATGGGGTACTGTGAAATCCCTGAAACCTTACCCCTTTTCTCTATTCTGTCACACCGGCCGTCATCTCCCCGCTGCCCCGCACCCACTTCATAAAAGTATGAAAATCCACCCCCAGTTTCTTCGCCGCTGCCGTAGCAGAACAGGCCCCTTTCTCCCACATACGCTTTACCTCTTCGAACTCTTCCGGCACGGGTTTTGCTTTCCTGCCCAGGTGTACGCCTCTGAGTCTGGCCGCAGCGATGCCTTCTGCCTGTCTCTGCTTTGTGGTAATGCGTTCGTTTTCCGCCAGATAGGACAGAACGATAAGCATGATCTGACCAATGGCGCGGGCCATCAGACGGTCATCCATTCCGAAGCTCAACATGGGCATATCCAAAACAATGATCCCTGCCTGCTTTTCCACGGTTATGTACCTCCACTGATCCAACAGATCGTCGAAATTACGCCCAAGCCGGTCTATGCTTTTAATGACCAGCGTATCATTTTCCTGCAAGGTTTCTATGGCTTTCCTATAACCTGGTCTGTCAAAATCCTTGCCGGATTGTTTATCTGAAAATATATTTTCTTCCGGCACTCCGTACTTCCTCATGGCGATATACTGTCTGTCCTGGTTCTGCTGCGCGGTGGATACTCTCACATATCCATACACTTTTCCCTTCATCTTTTGTTTTCCTCCTTAAAATTCGATCATCCCCCTTTCACATACCTCTTTATTTTAAAGGAAAACAAAAAATGGCGTCCACCCGCTACGACAGCCGCCCCTTAAAATCCCCATATCCGAACTGCCTCACCACCACGCATTCCCCGCCTTTCTTCCGCAGCGCAATGGCAGGCAGCGGCATCCCGTTAAACGTATTATTCTTCACCATAGAATAAACCGCCATATCCTCAAATACCAGCCTCTCTCCTTCCCGCAGCGGCGTATCAAAGGAATACTCCCCTATGATATCCCCCGCCAGACAGGTAGGCCCGCCCAGCCGATACGTGAATGCCTTCTCCCCCGGCTGACCGCTTCTCTGCAGCGGCGGCCGATACGGCATCTCCAGCACATCCGGCATATGACATGCGGCAGATGCGTCCAATATAGCAATATCGCTTCCGTTTTGCAGGGTTTCCAATACCGTGGTAACCAGAAATCCGGCATTCAGCGCCACCGCCTCTCCCGGCTCCAGATATACGGTCAGGCCGTACCGCTCCTGACAACGCCTGATGCACCGCTCCAGCCTTGGAATATCATAACCCGGCCGGGTAACATGATGTCCCCCGCCGAAATTAATCCATTTCATGCCCCTCAGATATCTGCCGAATTTCGCTTCCACCGCATCCAGCGTCCTCTCCAGATCGTCGGAATTCTGCTCACACAGGGTATGAAAATGCAGACCGTCCAACATGGAAAGCCGTCCTTCCCCGCATCCCAGCCCTTTTTCAAAATTTTCACAGGTAACCCCCAGTCTGGATCCCGGCGCACAAGGATCATAGATCGCATGTCCCTCCTGGGTAGAGCATTCCGGATTTATCCGCAGGCCGACACTCTTTCCGGCCGCCTTTGCCCTGGGACCGAACTTGTCCGCCTGCTTCCAGGAATTAAACACAATATGATCACAATATCGTAATATCTCTTCAAATTCCTTCTCCTGATAGGCCGGAGAAAAAATATGGTTCTCCACTCTTCTGCCCTCTGCTGCCAAGGCTCTCTGCATCTCCTCCGCGCACAGTCTGGCCTCGTACAGTCCGCTGGCCGTGGCGCCGCACAAATATTTCCCGATCAGGGGGTATAACGCATACATGGAAAAGGCTTTCTGAGCCAGAAGAATCTTCGCCCCCGTCCGCCGCATAACGCCGCGCAGCACTTCCAGATTCCTCTCGATCAAAGTCTCGTCCACAACATAACATGGGGTAGGTACGCTGTTTAAATCCATTCTTCTCTCCTTGTCTCGCCATTGGCGAATAATAGATCCCTGTTTTGATATTTCAGCTTTTCCGCTCATTGTAAGGCTCTCCTTTTCACCGAGTGTTTCATCTAAGTATACCTTTTCCTGCCCTCTGTTACAAGCCGTCTGTTGCTTTTCTCTTTATAGACCTTGCTTTTTTGTCTTGGGCAAAAAAGGAGGAATTCCCGAAAGCTTTTGTAATGTACGCGGAACAATGCTGCACTGTTGACTCAGAAGGACATTACGCCAACTTCTGATTCCATATACGCCGGTGCGCATACCGGAGTCCCACCTCTACCGGAGGGGCATCCGTCGCTTCCGCCGGCTGTTGTGCCGCTGCATTTGGCTGAACCGATGACTGCGTTGCCTTCGGCGCCTGAGGCGGTTCCTGACCGCCCCCGGTATCGGCTTCCCGCCGTTTCCTCCAACGACTGCAGTACACCATTCCCCCCTGCGCCTAATGTCTCCGCCCGGGCCGTCGTCCCCGTGGAGAGAAGCATTCCCTCGGACAGAATACGGGCTGCAGCTATTTTAACGATTCTCTTTTTTCCCAAGTAAAGAAAAATCCCCCTTGCCCTCTGCCTCCACATATGATATAGTAGAACAGGTAAGGGGATTTTCGCAAACAGGCTCTATACAACATGAAATGACAATTAACACGAAAAGTCACCCGCCGCTGCATAGACCGGCGGCAAAATATAAAAGGAGGAGCAATGCGGAAATAATCTATTAACAAAATTTGCACAGAGAGTTTTGCAGACGGTATCGTCTGCGTTTCCTGTTCTTTGTGTGACCGTTGATAGAATTCTGGCATTGGCTTCATCTGTGAAGAGGGGTTGTTGAGCCCGTAACATAGTATATGCACACAGAGTCTGCTTTCGGTTACACATATAGCCGGAAGCTTTTTTATGCCGCGCAGGCCCGCAATGGGAAATCTGCCTGATCTGTTCCTGTCAGACGCTCCTTCCAACGGCATCGGCATTGAAGCCCTGGAATGGAAATGGCATGAGGGGCCACGCGCACTGTAGCTGAAAACAACACTGAAATATGAGGTATCTATGTTACAAGTAAAAAATTTAACTATCTACCACAAAAAGGATCTGCGTCCCCTTGTTTCGGACCTTTCCTTTACCTTAAACGACGGTGACCGGGCTGCCGTCATCGGGGAGGAAGGAAACGGCAAATCCACACTCCTGAAACTCCTGTACGATCCGATCCTTGTAGAGGATTATGCGGAATATCACGGTGAAATTCTGAAAAATCATACTGTGTGCGGTTATCTCCCCCAGGAGCTCTCCGTCATGGATCGGCAAAAGGATATCTACACTTTTTTAAGCGAAGAGCCTGCCTTTCTGGAAACGGATTACCGGGAACTGGCTTCCATGGCCGGCAAGCTGGGCATCTGTACCGATTTGCTGTACAGCGATAGCCGGATGGCGCAGCTGTCGGGAGGGGAAAAGATCAAAATCCAGCTGATCCGGATTATGGTCATGCATCCTGATCTGTTCCTGTTAGACGAACCTTCCAACGATATCGACATTGAAACCCTGAAATGGCTGGAGACTTTTATAAACGAATGTCCTTTTCCGGTGCTCTATATCTCCCATGACGAGACGCTTTTGGAACATACCGCCAATATGATTCTCCACATGGAACAGTTAAAGCGCAAGACTCAGAGCCAGTGCACCGTATTTCGGACCGGTTATCAGGAATATGTGGAGCTTCGTCAGAAAAGTATCGACCGGCAGACCCGTCTGGCCCAGGAGGAGAAGGCTGCCTATGAAAAACAGCAGGAAAAATTTCGGAAAATCCATGACAAAGTAGAACACCAGCAGGCCGTTATCTCCAGGCAGAATCCCGGAGGGGCCAGACTTCTGAAAAAGAAAATGCATGCAGTTAAATCCATGGAGCGCCGCTTTGAAAAGCAGGCCGAAAATATGACCCGGCGGCCGGATATAGAGGAAGCCATCTTCTTCCGTTTTGCCCGGGGCGAGGGCATCCCTGCCGGGAAATGGGTCATCGACTATGACCTCCCTCTGCTAACCGCAGGCAGGCGTGAGCTGGCCCATGACATCCGGATCCAGGTCAAAGGTTCCGAGAAGATATGCATCATCGGAAAAAACGGCGCCGGCAAAACCACGCTCCTGCGTCTCATCGCCGGGCAGCTTTTGGAGCGGACAGACATCCGCGCCGCTTATATGCCGCAGAATTACGAGGAACTCCTGGATCTGGACAAAACGCCTGTAGCGTATTTATCCCAGACCTGGGAATGGCAGCTGCCGGAACATGGTGCTGCGTCACCGGAGACCTCACCCGAACCATATGCGGCAGCTGTGTATGATGCCACTGCCCCTGAGAAGGCAGACCCGCACTCGCCTGCTCCATATGCGGCATTCCTCAGCAAACCTCAACTAGCGGACAGTCCAATGCCCCGACAAGGCCGCCCCAGAGCCCTGACCAAAGAAGAACTCACCAAAATCCGTACCTATCTGGGCAGCATGAAATATACGGTGCAGGAAATGGATCATGCCATCCGGGATCTCTCCGGCGGCCAGAAGGCCAAGCTCCTGCTGCTGAAAATGAGTATGGAACACCGGAATGTGCTGATTCTGGACGAACCTACCCGAAACTTTTCTCCCCTGTCGGGGCCGGTGGTCAGAGCGCTGCTGCAGGATTTCCCCGGCGCAATCATCAGTGTCTCCCATGACAGGAAATACATTCGGGAAGTTTGTGACCGGGTGCTTGAACTGGGGCGCGATGGGCTGATTCCGGTTCCGGAGACCGCCCTCTGAGCCGACGTCCCGGCCAATGTGCAAACCTTTCGCCGCTGAAATCCGTTCGGTTCCCGTCCTCCTATTAGAAATCCGGATAGTGCTGCCTTCTCTCGTAGAGCTGCAGAGCTATCCGGATCATAGAGCATTGCATATCAACTCTTTTGAACGGATACAGGCTTGGGAACTGCCCCCCAATGCCCATAACAGCAGAAAAATTCCTGTCCAAATGCAGGGCCGGCAATTCTTCCGCGCACCGGAACGCATTCCTGCCGGACTAAAGCACGTTCGCCGTAGATGTCATCCCCCAGCTGTTGAAGCACATAGGTTCTCCTGTCTGGCCATCCAGCCCCCGAATATCCAACTGCTCCTCTTCCAGCTCCTCAATCACGCTTATGCTTCCCCGATACAGTTCCTCCAGGCGGTCCAGGCAGCTTTTCACCCTTCTGATCAGTCCACCCAGGCGGATATCCTGCACATCGAAGCCATGGGGCTTATTTTCCGCAAACCACTGCATCCGGTACACCCGGTAAAAGCGTTCCAGCCTGGCCAAAACTTCCCTGTAATCGGACAACAGGCTCTCCAGCCTGGCCCTGCCCTCCCCGTTTTCCTTCACGGCCACATAAACCTCACGCGTCCTGGCACCAAGCTCCGCCTTCACTGCCAGCACTTCGCACAGAGCCTTCTGTGTATCGAAAAGGTGCTGCCACTCCCCTTCCGTCCCGGCCTCTTCCAGCCGCCGGGCGCAGGCCGCATATTTCCCGCCCTCTCCTCCTGCCAGGGTGGTATCCAGAAGCCCGGTAAAACAATCATTATATAGAAGATATTTCTCGGCATCACAGATATGGTCATCCGCGCTCCCCGGCGTATCGGGCAGATCCAACAGCATGAAATCATCGAAGGAAATACCGTATTTTTTCCCGAACTTTTCCTTGATATCCGCCATATCGCTGTTTCCCCTGGCCAATTCTGCACTGTAGAACAGCGCAGGCAGCAGGGCAAACCTTGAGCACTCTCCTCCGTTGTCTCCCCACATGGTCAGGAACACATCCTTAACACCCTGTTCGCTGCAGCTGGCAAGGGCGGTCTCCGTGCACTTCATGCTATAGCCGTTATGGGGTGCGAATCCTGTCCAGGTCCACAGGCCGCCGGCAAACCAGGTCCCCTCCTTGAGTTTCTTATGGGCGGAAAGCATCCCGTCATAGCGCTCCTTCTTTGCCGTGTAGTAATCCCAGTAAATCAGCTCCACATTGTCGGGAATCTGCTTTTTTATTTTCTCGTCAATCCCGGCATTCTGTACATAATATTCTCCCCCTGCTGCCAGCCGGAAAAACATGTCGGACCACATGGCCAGAGTAAATCCGTATTTCCTTCCGATCTCCGCCACCCGGTTTACATGCTCCACCAGAATCTGCGTCCTGTTTCTGTCGCCGTGCAGATCATAATACTTTCCCCTGCCGATCATATGCGCTTCATCCATGCCGATATTGATTACTTTCGTGGTAAAGCACTGAGAGAGGGTTTGAAACATTTTGTCAATCAGCCCGTAAACGGCTTCGTCCCCCGCCAGAAGAATGTCCTCGGTATCCACATGCTCCTGGTAGGCAGGCCACCTGACAATTGCATTCAGATGAGCCAGTGTCTGGATACAGGGGATCAGCTCCATCCCTTTGGAGCGGGCATAACGGTCCAGCTCTTTTAATTCTTCCCGGGTATACCTTCCCCGCATATACCCGAAATAGGGCTCTCCCTGGATCTCATACGTGTCCTCCATATAAAGCAGAAGTGTATTGTATCCCAGATCTGCAGTCAAATCAATCCATCTGCGCAATGCCTTCACTGTCATTACTGCGTTTCTGGAACAATCCAGCATGGTTCCGAATCTCCTGAAACCGTTTTCCTTGCATATACTATCCATCTTCCCGTTTCTCCTTTCATTTCGCCTGCTTCGTCAATTTTATACTACATGTCAATAAAAGCTGCAGTAGCCTACAACAGATGGCAAGTATAACTTCCGCCCTACCCATCGCCTGCAGTTTCATCCGGCAAAGCCATTGTAACACATTCTTCCCGGAAAAGACAACTCTACCGCCACATAGACCGACAAAATATTGTGCCAAAAGTTGCTTTCCACGGCTTCGCCATTCACAGCAGCATAATGCACACAAAACGGGCAAGGAAAGCCCGTTTTGGCGCCCACAGTCTCAGATTTTCGTGGAAAATGCGCCCAAAAACGCCTCGCGGCGGCACCGAGTGAACAGTAACTGCCAAAACTTTGGTTCCGGCTTATCCGGATCAGGGACATGGAATCCCGTCGGACAAAAGCCCCGTCAGGAGCTGGCGCTGCTGTACCTCTTCAGCGAAATCTTCCACAGAGTACGGGACAGTGCGAAGAACAGCACCGGCGCCACCGCTCCCCAGACACAGGCGAAGGCTGACAGTTCCCCCATCAGAAACAGTCCCGGAAAATTCGTGATCACGAAAACCGGCAGAATATAAGTTCCGATGCGCCGAAACCATTTCCCGTAGATCATGGAGGGCATGTTGTTGAAATCCCACAGCGCATTGCTGATATCCGAGATCCCTCCCACGGAAATAATCCAGAATCCCAGGATATAGGGCAGCAGGAACAGGCTGTAGGTCAGCAGGCATCCGCAGATCAGATAGAATAGGAATCCCGCGATGGACAATGCATTAACCGGAAGCCCGGCCAGGCTCCATCCTGTCATGATCATAGACACCCCTGCCGCCAGGTTCGGCAGTAGATACGCAAACTCGAGCCGCCGCATGGTTACGAGAAACTGCAGGGACACGGGCTTTACCAGGTACAGATCCAGCTCCCCCTGCTGCACCATCCCCGGAATCGAGCAGAAATTACCGAAATACAGCATATAAATACCTGTCATCAACACATAGGTGCCGATAAACAGCAGGATATGGTCCGGCGTCAGGATCCCGATACTCGTCCCCGCCTTATAGATAATCGCCACATACAGCAGCTTGATAATCATCCATCCCATCTCCACCGTCATACCCGTTATAAAATTAATGCGGTATTCCAGAGCGGACATGAGTGAATATTTGGCAAAAACGCCTATGAGCTTAAAATAACGTCCTATGTTTCCCATATTTCCGAGATCACCGCAGGAACCTCCGTAAACCCGCACGGGCTACTCCCAAGAGTCCCCTGCTCCCCCCTCCTCTCGCTTTTTTGCCGCAAAATACGCTTCTCTCAACAGGCTGTAGCACACGCTGTCGCATACCTGCCCATCATATCCGGCATAAGCATCTTTAAGCGTAATTTCAAACGTAAATCCGCATTTTTCTATCACGCGCCTGGTGCGGGCATTGTCCGGGGAATGAAATACGGACAGCAGGTCAATCCCTTCCTCTTCCTCAAAGGCATAACGGATCACCGCCTTCACCGCCTCTGTCATAAGCCCCTGCCCCCAATAATCGGCAGACAGCGCATAGCTTATATACTTAGCCACATATTTCCCCCGGTTTTCGTCCGGGTACATCCGCAGCTGCCCGATCACCTTTCCCGTTTCCCGCAGCGCGACGGCCCATATATCGCCGCTCTCCCTATAGCGCTTCAGGACTTCCAGGGAATACGCCCTGTCGGAATGGGGCGTCCATCCTGCCATGGGCCCCACCTCGGGATTCCCGGCGTATTCATACAGATCCTCTGCGTCCTCCAGTCTCCATTCCCGCAGAATCAGCCGCTCTGTTTCCAATGATTTATACAGCATTCCTTTCCCTCCTATTCCAGTTCCACAGAATGACATTCCGGTACCAGTAACGGCATAGAACTTACGGCCTCTTAGGACATGCGTCCGTAAGTCCTATGGGCACTGGAACGTCATTCTGCTGTTTCTATGCCGGCGTCTTCATCCTCCTACCGCCGCATACCGCCGGATGCCGCGCCTCCACATAGCCTCCCCCAGACACACGAACACCAGGATCCATCCCGCCTGGAAGGCAAATCCCACCCCCATGCGCGCCCACCCGAACCGTCCGTTGATGATGTTCACCGGGAACTGGGTGGTATAGCCGAAGGGAAGCAGATTCACCAATGTCTCCACCACCCCTCCGAAAATATCCAGAGGGAACACACCGCCGCTGACCACGGTGAGCACAATGCTGATGGTGCCGAAGAGCTTATCCACATCCGTCAGCCAAAACGCCAACAGGCCGATACAGTAAAAGACGGAAAAATTCAAAAGCATCCCCAGTATGAGGCTCACCAGAAAAGCCGCCGTCCTGCCCGGCGAGGCCGGCAGCCCCTGCCAGAAAGCCACTCCGATGATCACCGCCATCACCGGCCCGATCACCATGATCCTGGGAATCTTCTGCCCCAGAAACCGGAAAAACTGATACCCCTTGTACCCCACCGGGCGGATCAGATATTTATTCAGCCCGCCCATCTTGATGTCGCTGTTCATCTCCCACTCAAAGCCCGTCCCCACCAGCTGGGACACAATGGTGGCCAGCAGGGTGTACAGCAGAATCTCTCCCTGCTGATACCCGAAGACAGCAGCCGCATCCGAATGCCGGTACAGATAATTCCACATAGTGGTCTGGATAATGATGGGAAATACCGCGCTCAACATACTCAGGAAAAAACTGACCCGGTATTCCAGAGCCTGTTCCACTCCCATCAGAAAAACGCAACGATAGCTGCTCACGGCTCTGCCACCTCCTTATTTATCGTTGGGCATCGTCCCGCCCGATGCCGTTTTCGTGCGCCCTGTCTTTCTCAGCCGGACTTCTGGTAGAAGCGGGCAATGCTCTCCTCAATGGGAATCTCCGTCACTGTAAAGTCCTCCACCGGCATGCCAGACAAAATGACGGCCAAAACCTCCCTCACCTTCTCCTGGGGAACCTCCAGAACCGCCCCCGCGTCACTGACCTCCCGCACCGAGCCGAAAGCCGCCCAGTCCCCCGCTTCCACTGCGGCGGAAGTTTTCACGGAAAGCAGCTTCCTTTTTCCCAGAAGCTGGTTGACCTCCCCCAATTTCCCGTCATACACAAGCACTCCCTGATTAATAATGACAGCCCTGTCACATAATGCCTCGATATCCGCCATATAGTGGCTTGTAATGATAACTGTCGTCTTCCACTGTTCATTGTAGATTTTCAGGAAATCCCGGATCTTCTTCTGGGAGAGGATGTCCAGGCCGATGGTGGGCTCGTCCAGAAACAGGATATCGGGCCGGTGGATCAGGGCCGCCAGAATTTCCATTTTCATCCTTTCCCCCAGAGAAAGCCTGCGCACCTGTACATTCAACAGTTCTTTCACATCCAACAGTTCTGACAGCTCTGTCACAATATCACGGTATGCCCAGTCATCCACCCCGAAGATGCATTTGTTCAAATAAAAGCTGTCGCTGGCAGGCAGATCCCACCAGAGCTGATTCTTCTGCCCCATAACAATGGAAATCCGGCGCTTAAACTCATTCTTCCGCTCCCAGGGAACGAATCCGTCCACCTCTATACGCCCCCCCGTCGGGTACAGTATGCCGGAAAGCATCTTTAAGGTAGTAGTTTTCCCTGCCCCATTAGGCCCCAGGAAGCCGATCATCTCCCCCTTTTCTACGGAAAAAGAGATATCCCGCACGGCCTCCTTTGTCAGGGATTCCCTGTGAAATACATTGTGCAGGGAGCCCTTGATCCCTGTCATTTTCTTATAATAGGTAAACTCTTTTTTCAAATGCTCCACTGTGATCATGGCATGTGTCCCTCTCCGCTCACAATTTGCTGTTCCTGCTTATGACAGTTGCTCTATACAGATGCTAATAGTTGCCGGCTTTCCCGCCCTTGACACCTGCCCGCACACATGGTTTCTTCTCTGCTTTCCCTGACATACCTGCTGCGACACCTGCATCTCCCACGGAACGCTTCTCCCTGTTTCCGTTCTCTCCTGCCGATGACTATATTCAGATAAAATCCAGATGCCTAATATAATTTTCAAAGGCAAGCTTCACCTCCGGGTACCTCCTGCGGCTCACATACAGCCTCTCCCCATTGCCCAACAGCAGATTTTCCCGCTCAAGGCAGCGGATATGGTACATGTTCACCAGGAAACTCCTGTCCGTCCGCACAAACCCCCTGCCCCGCAATTTTTCCTCACATTGCGCCAGGCTTTCCTTCACCAGGCATATCTCTTCCCCCAGATGGAGGCGTATCTCATGATGCTCACTTTCCAGGTAAAGAACTTCCCGAAACGGGATCAGCATCAGCTGTCCGTTTCTGGTAAAGCCGACGCGTCCAGATGCCGAAGACCGGATCCGCCCCAGCTTCCGCAGTGCCGCCTTCAGATCCTGCTCCAGCTCAAAATACCGCACCGTATGGAAAAACGGCATCCCCAGCGCCGCAAAGATATCCTCCGCCCTTTGGGCCACATAGACGATGGGCAGGGACGGCTCCTGATACCAGAGCCATTCCGCCCAGGCAAACGCAATGTCTCGGTTCTCATGACACAGCACCACACAGGACAGTTCCCCAATGCGGCTTTCCTGTCCGGCACAACTCCGGATTCCGCTTTCCGGGCCGCCGCTGCACTGCCTGCCGCCATCTCTCCCGCTGCTTCCCGGCTTTCCGCAAGCCTGCCTGCTGTTTCCCGGCTCTGCGCAGCCGGATTCACCGCCTCCCGTCCCGCTGTCCAGACAGTATACGGAGCAGTCAAAGCCTTCTCTTGCGGCTAATATTTCGATACTATACCGGATTGCCTCTCTCTCCCCGCTCCGGCCGCACAGTATTCCGATCCTGGGCATCGCCCTGCTCCCCCTGCATCTGCTTCCCGGTACCTTTCGGCACTTAACAGCAAAATCATACGCAAATAATAAATATTATTCATCTTATCAGACCTGTCCCGCAAACGCAAGCCCCTGTGCCTAAATGGTATGCTTTGGCACCCAAACGGCACTGCCTCTAAACCTGATCCTGCGCTCCGCTATCCAGAACCAGGAAATTCCCGCAGTCCCGGTCTATGTGGATGGCATGGTCAGGGATATCAACAGCATGTATACCCGAAACCCCACTTACCTGAAAAACGCCCTGGAAAAGCGGATACTGAAAGGAAACGAGCCCTTTTACACCAAAGAGACCTTTTCCTACCGGAAGCTTAGTTTCCACAATGACCGGAAGGAAATCCTGCTGCAATTCGATTACCCGGACAGCCAGGACGGGGCCGCTTTCCTGGAAAAGGCGGAAAGCTTCGCCCAGGCAACCGGATGGAGCGCCCGCATCAGCCCCTCCATGAACCACAATGCCACCGCCCTCCTTCTTTCCGTGCTGCTGGGGGACAGGATTGAAAAGATCTCTTATTATGCGGAGAAAAAAAGTTATGAGGTTACGTTAAATGACGCCCCCGCAGAAGCCGTAAAGCACACGGCGCCGGACCATACCGGGACTGCCGTTCCAGAGCAGGAGGCCGCGGAAAAATTCCGCTCCGCCACCGGCTGGAACCTGGTTATCAATGGACAGCTTCAAGCAGGCAGCGCACAACCCGCGGCAACCTTTGGACAACATTGGGGTGACAATAGACAATGTCCTGCTTCCTCTATCGGGCACTCCCCCGCCGGGGCATACATCCGCGACGACTTCTTTTTGCCGGAAAACCCCCGGACGGAGACAGTGGAGCAGAACCTGGCCTTCTTCTGCATTGACCAGGCCTTCGAAGCGCTGCCCCACAGGCCCGAGAAAAAGAGCCTAAAGCAGGATGTCCATGGGAAATATATGGAAATCGCCTTTATTTCCCCCGGTGTAGGGTATCGATATGCCCCACAGCTCCGGGAATTGTCCAACCAGACCGGCTGGCGGCTCCGCATTGCGGATAAGGTAAATCAGAACGGCCTGTTCAAACATGCGCAGCTGCTGTGCATGAAATACGGAATTTCCCTGGCCAAATTCCCCTCCTATCTGCCGGAACGCAAATCCGTCCAGATGAAACTTCAGGATAGTGTTCCTGGAGAAAGCCTGGAAAAAGCGGCGGCGGAATTTGAAAAACTGACCGGATGCAGCTGCGCCTTTATGAACTGAGTTTCAGGTTCCTTACGCCCGGACGGCTCCTGCAGAAGTGTCTGCGAAACTGCCCGGGCTGTTTTGCTACTGCCTTTCTTTCCAATACATCCTGGCTTCGTACGGGCGCAAAACCGTCCTCTGGCACGCATCCCGATAATTTGCGATAAGCAACTCCCCCGGATCTGCAAGCTCCTCCAGGGAAACGTTGACTTCCCTGTCGTGGAAATTGCAGACGACCAAAAGCCGGGAATCCGCATCTGTCCTGGTGTAGGCAAAAATATCCTCATCCTCCTCCAGAAGCATCCCAAATTCCCCGTCCGCAAATATGGAATATTCCTTCCGGAGCCGGATCAGCGTCTGATAGCACCGGAATACGGAATCTTCCTCCCCTGTCTGCGCCGCCGCATTGATTTCCCGGTAGTTGGGATTCACCCGGATCCAGGGCTCTCCTTCCGTAAAACCCGCGTTTTTCCCGCTGCTCCACTGCATGGGGGTTCTGGCGTTATCGCGGCTTTTCGCGTAGATGGAATCCATGATTTCCTCTTTGGAATACCCTTTTTCCAGACGCTCCTGATACAGGTTCAATGTCTCGATATCCCGATATTCCTCCATTTCATACCGCACATTGGTCATGCCCAGCTCCTCGCCCTGGTAGATATAGGGCGTCCCCTGCATCCCGTGCAGAAGGATGGCAAGCATTTTGGCGGATTCCACCCGGTACTTTCCGTCGTTTCCCCACCGGGAGACGATCCTTGGCAAATCGTGGTTGTTCCAGAAAAGGCTGTTCCATCCCTTCCCGTGCAGTTTGGTCTGCCAGCGCCCGAAGACCTCCTTCAGCTTCAGGAAGGGCAGGGGCGCCAGATCCCATTTTTCCTTTCCAGGTATCTGGTCCAGGCAGATATGCTCGAACTGGAATACCATGGACAGTTCACTGTTATCCGGATTACTGTACAGTTTTGCCAGCTCCGTTGTGGCTCCCCATGCTTCTCCCACAGTGACCAGATCTGCCTTCCGGAAAGTTTCCCTGCTTAACTCCCGCAGGTACTCGTGCAGCCTGGGGCCGTTGTTCGTGATCCCCCTGTCCGGCTCCTTGGCAATCTGGTCTATCACATCCAGGCGGAAACCGCCCACCCCCCTGTCGATCCACCAGTTAATCATGTCATAGATTTCCCGGCGCAGCTTCGGGTTCTCCCAGTTTAAGTCCGGCTGCTTTACGGAAAACTGGTGAAAATAATACTGTCCCACCTCAGGCACCCACTCCCAGGCAGGACCGCCGAATGCCGCCCGCATATCGTTGGGAAACTCTCCCTCCACGCCGTCCCTCCAGACATAATAGTCATGATAAGGATTCTTCCGGCTCTTCTTCGCCTCCCGGAACCAGAAATGCTCGTCCGAGGAATGGTTCAGCACCAGATCCATAATGATGCGGATATGGCGCTTTCCCGCCTCCGCGATCAACTCCTCCATGTCCTGCAGGGTGCCGAACATGGGATCGATGTCCTGGTAATCGGAAATGTCATAGCCGTTGTCGTCCTGAGGGGAACGGCACACCGGGGAGAGCCAGATAGCGTCTATCCCCAAGTTTTCCAGGTAATCCAGTCTGGAGATAATTCCCTGCAAGTCTCCTATGCCGTCCCCGTTGCTGTCCGCAAAACTGCGGGGGTAAATCTGGTAAATTACGGCGGTTTTCCACCATTTGTTTTGATTTGCTTTGTCTCTGTCTGTCAATTTTTCTTTCTCCCTTCTGTAAGCTTTGTCTCTTTTGGGATCTCTGCTTTTCAGGCCTCCATCCCTCCCACATCCTCAAAGGAAGTCCATCAGATAAACCTCTTTTATTTTATCTGTATAATCCTTTACCGTCAATACTTCCGTAAGAAGCGGATCTCAAGGAACGCGACTTTCTTATCGCAGAAAAGGACACAGACCTCAAACAGCGCGACTCTCTTATCGCAGAGCTTCAGGCTGAAATCCTGCGCCTACAGGGAAAATGACTGCTTAACTATAGCTGCGCACACCCATTACCGTAGTCAACCGGTACAGCGATTACTTAAACAAGAATACGGGCGGCATATATAAAATGGATTCCGTAAAGGTCAACATGGTGTGAAAATCCAAAAGTTTAGATTTTCACACCATGTTTTTCTTCCGGACTTGATTCAAATTCGCTTAGTCCCGGCGTTCGAGGCGGAAAACTCCCATCAGGACAAAAGCTCCCGCATAACCTCCCTGAGCACATCACTCTCCAGATAATCCAGCAAATCTTTTATTGACTCCTTCTTTTGTATCTTCCGCTTCGCCAGTTCCTTCAACTGCTCATCCTCCATATACTCATAGAATTCCCCCACCGGCTTCCCTGCCTCATACTGTCTCAGCGCAAGTTCCCCTATGTCATCCTCATCCAGATTCTCCAACATATCCTCTATGGACTCGCCCTTTTCTATCTTCAGCTCTGCCAGCTTCTTCAGGTGCTCATCCTCCATATATTCGTAGAATCCCTCCACCGGCTTCCCTGCCTCATACTGTCTCAGCGCAAGTTCCCCTATGTCATCCTC
>CAJUCE010000007.1:110811-138500 GCA_910584865.1 uncultured Acetatifactor sp. | reverse complement strand
CGACAAGATCCTCATCCAGATATTCCAACATATCCTCTATGGACTCGCCCTTCTCTATCTTCAGCTCTGCCAGCTTCTTCAGGTGCTCATCCTCCATATATTCGTAGAATCCCTCCACCGGCTTCCCTGCCTCATACTGTTGCAGCGCGAATTTTCCGACAAGATCCTCATCCAGATATTCCAACATATCCTCTATGGACTCGCCCTTCTCCATCCTCCGTTCCGCCACTTCCCGCATTGTTTCATCATCCAGATATGGGTAAAAAATTTCGATATTATCTCCGTTTTTTAACATCACACTGGCAGCAATCTGCCCCAGCTGATCCGGCTTCAATATGGGGACGGCGGCTTCCATTTCCTCCTGGGATATTTCATTATTCTCCACATATTCCTGGATATCGTCCGCCATGGCGGAATGCAAAAGCTCTGATCTCCCGTCCAGAAGCTCATCCACTGTACATCCGAAAAGTCCGGCCAATTGAGGCAATTTAGAGATATCCGGCATACTGTTACCCCTCTCCCAGTTAGAGACAGCTTGAAAACTCACGTCCATCTTGTCGGCAAGCTCTGTCTGTGTCATATTCTGCGCTTTTCTCAATGTAAGAATCTTCTTGCCCACCTGTTTCATATTAAACATATGTCTGTCCTCGCTTTGTATTTTTTGAAAAAGCTTTTTCTGAAAAAATTGTAGCACAACCGGACGTTCCATACCATAAAGAAATAATTGAATTCCGTATTTCCACGGCTTTATTCCGATTCAAGCGCTCCTTGAATCCTGTCTGGAACAGGTTTCAGCCTATTTCAAAAGCAACAGGGGGCGTCTCCGCCCCCTGTCTTATTCAGACCAGATCATATTTCGTCACATCCATGCTCACGGTACCGTCCGCGATAAATGAAATACCGTCCGCTCCTTGCTCGGTGTACAGCACAACACTCATCACCTGCTCCCCGTCATTAACGAAGACTTCCGCGCTGAACCTGTCCAGGATCACCCGCAGCTTCAGCTCTCCGCCCCGGTGGTTCACCTGGCTGCGGCGCTGGTGGATGATTGCCCTTCTGGATCCGGAGAATTTCCGGTCCACCTTCAGCACCGACTCCGCCGGGCGGAAGCCCAGGGAAGTGTAGCAGGATTCGTTCTGGGCAAACCGTACCGAGAATTTCCGGTACAGGTCACAGCCTTCCGCAGGGCGGAGGGTCAGCTCCATGTCGATCCTGCGCCCCCTGACACCCTCCAGCCGCACCGTGCCGGAGACGGTGACGTCTGTATGGGAAACCGGGTTCGCCCGCATCTGCTCCAGTTCCCGGATGGGTGTCTGGTACAGGCGGCCGTTTCGGATGGACAGCTCCCTGGGCAGGCTCATCTGCCCAAACCATGCCTCGTCATGCTTTCTACGGTAACTGCAGGTATCCCAGTTCTGCATCCACCCGATCATCACCCTGCGTCCGTCCGGGGTGAGAATGGTCTGGGGTGCATAGAAGTCAATGCCGTAGTCAATAGACTGGTCTGTCTCTTCCGTAAATTCTTCCGTCTCCCGGTCATAGTCCCCTATCAGGCAGAGAGTTCCGTTGCCGTTATGGTACTCGAAGCCGGAGGGAAGCATATCCTGGGGACTGGTAATCAGCACCCACTTCCCGTCCAGGGGGAAGAAATCCGGGCATTCCCACATTTTGCCGAAACGGTCCCGGTTCGCCGCCAGGACTTTGACGTAATGCCAGTCAAAACCGTCGGGACTGGAGAAGAGCAGAATCTGCCCGCTGCCGTCCGCAGCACGGTTTCCCACGGCACAGCGGTAGGTGCCGTCCGCTTCCTGCCACATTTTAGGATCCCGGAAATCGTACCTGCTGCTGCCCTGGGGGATGTCCTTTTCGTCCAGGACAGGATTCTTTTCGTATTTCACGTAATCCACCCCGTCCCCCACGGCAAGGCACTGGGTCTGCACCTCGCTGCAGCCTCCGTTTGCCTGGCGCTCCCTCACCACTCCCGTGTACATGAGAAGCTGCCTGCCGTCGGGCAGGGTGACGGCGCTTCCGGAGAAGCATCCGTCCCTGTCCCAGGCCTCGTCAGGCGCCAGAGCCGCGGGAAGATATTCCCAGTGCAGGAGGTCGCTGCTCACCGCATGCCCCCAGTGCATGGGGCCCCATTGGGAATCATAGGGATTGTATTGGTAAAATAAATGGTATTTCCCGTCATACCAGGAAAATCCGTTAGGATCGTTCATCCATCCGGTACGGGGAGCCAGATGAAACGCCGGCCTTTCCTCCCCCGATATCCGTTTTTCGGAAGCCTCCTCATATTTTCTCGCTTCCCGCAATGTCTGGCTTGTCATAACTGCCACCTGCCTTTTCTAATCTTATTCCTCAGTCCAAGCTTTCTTTCTGTTTTCCATTGGCCGGGGCGCACGGCCTGCTATTTCTGTTTTCCGGCGGCCCCGGCGCATGGCCTGCTTCCGTTTCGGCGGCCCTTCGCCAAAGCCAACCCGTACTGTCTATTGCCCCGGGGCGGGGTTTCTGCCTTTCACGGCAGTCCCCCGCGTCAGGCACAATGTCCCGCATGAAAGCAGACAGCCTGCTGTAAGATAACAAGGTTTCATTGTTAACCGCCTAATGATATCAGTCCGCAAAGTAGGCATCCAGATATTTCTGGAACAGCGCCAGATAATCCTGCAGCCCGTATGCGTCCAGGGACTTCAGGTACTCGTCCCACTGCTCATCCACACCGCCGTCCCTGATCCACTCGGACTTCTTGGCCCGGACTGTCTTCTCGATATCCGCCTGCAGATCGGACAACTTCTTTACGTCCTCCTGGCTCATGAACACGTTGGGATAGACATAATTCCGGGTCATATAGGGCGTGTAAAATTCCTCAATCCAGTCCAGGCGGTACTGGGCGTCATCCGGGCAGGTCACATATACGCCGTAATATTCGTCCAGGATGGCGAGCGGGCCGCCTACGCATTCCGCCTCTCTTACCTCTACAGGGGATGCACCTTCCAGGGGCGCGTGCTGAAGCATGTCTTCGCCGGCGTCATTTTTTCCAAGGACAAAGATATCGAATTCGTCATCTTCGCCGTAGGTTCCCCAGTTGTTCTGGGGCGACTGGAACGGGGCATACATCTGGTCAAGCCATGCACAGACCAAAGCAGGTTTCTGCGCAACCGCGGTTACCACACAGCGTCCCCTGTCATATCCGCTGGTAAAAGAGCCGTTCTGGGGTGTTAAAATTCTCTGTCCGTCCTTCTCCAGGGGAGGCAGGGGGACGAAATCTTCTATATTGTCAATGTTCGCCACATCCCAGCTGAAGCATACGCCGTAGCGATGGGCCTTGCCCTTTGCAACATACTGTGACCACTCATGGGTATAGCACTCGGGATCGATGAGCCCCTGCTCAGCCAGGGAATGCAGCCACTTGATTCCTTCTTTAAATCCTTCCATACCGGCAGTAAAGATAACTTCCTTGTCGTCCGTGACAGCGATATGCCGTCCCCTGTCGGGATCGCCGTAGCCCTCGCCGAAGCTGTTGATGAGAATACTGGGATCCTGGTCGCCATCGTTTACGATACAGGACATGGGAATGATATCCCCCTCAATCCCGAAATCCGCCTGGAGCTTTGCCGCATTGTCCCTGAAAGCCACCAGCGCCGCCTCGAACTCCTCCACGGTCTGCGGTATGTCCAGTCCCAGGTCGTCAAGCCATTTCTTGTTGATAAAGCTCATGTTTCCCACTGTCTGGATGGCAGTTTTGTTGGCGCCAAGCTGCTCGATCCAGGGAAGGGAATAAATATGTCCGTCTGAGGCAGTGGTCATTTTACGGTATTCCGGATATTTGTCAAACACCGCTTTCAGATTGGGCATATAGGCATCGATATACTCCTCCAGAGGAATGATGACTTTCTGTTCCGCGAACCGCAGCAGGTCGTTCTCGCCGAAGCCCGCCGTAAAGATGAAGTCAGTCAGGGAACCGGGATCCGCCATGATCGTCTGAATCTTCTCCCCCCACTGGTTGTTCGGAATGGCGTTCCACTCCACATGAAGATTGGTCTTCTCCTCCAGGCGCTTGAAAATGGTGCGGTTGTTGGGATCCGCCTCCGTGTTGGCGGGGTAGCTGATCAGTCCCGTCAGGGTCGTGCCGTCGGGCTGCGGAAACTGCAGCTCCGCTTCCTCCATGGGCTTGAATGTGCCGTCGTTGAGCTCCACCTTGGAACCGCCGCAGGCCGTCAGGGACAGGGCAGCGCCTGCTGCCAGAATCGCCGTCGTTATCTGCTTCCAATATCTTTTTCTCATTTTATCTCCTTCCGCCGCTTTGGGCAAGCGGCATTTGTTTTATTTTTGAGCAACCTTTTCTGTAAATCCGGCATAACCCGGGAATTGCCGAAAAGCTACTGATACAGCCTGTTCAGGCATAAGTTCGGGAATCTATCTAAATGGCGGAAATTCTTCTCACACTTACCCTTTGACAGACCCCACCATAATCCCGCTGTCGAAATACTTCTGAAAGAAAGGATACATCACCAGCAGCGGCAGACTGGATACAATAATGGTGGCATATTTCAGCAGCTCTGCCAGCTGCGCCCGCTCCGCCGTGCTCTGCATATCTGAAATCATGCCCGATTCCGGCTTGTTCTGAATCAGAATCGCCCTGAGCACCACCTGAAGGGGCTGCTTCGCCGTGTCGTCCAGATAAATCAATGCGTCGAAATAACTGTTCCACATGCCCACGAACTGCCACAAAGCCAGTACCGCAATCACAGGCGTGCACACCGGGAGCAGTATCATAAAGAAGAACCGCATCTCGTTTGCCCCGTCCACATCCGCCGCCTCCCGCAGCTCCGAGGGAATGCCCTGGTAATAGGTTCTTGCGATAATCATGTTCCAGACGCTGAAGGCCCCCGGAATCACGATGGCCCATATGGTGTTCTTCATACCAAGGTTGTTAATCAGCAGGTAGGTGGGAATCAGCCCGCCGCCGAAGAACATGGTAATCACGAAAATCACATTGAAAAAGCCCCTTCCCCTGAAATCCGGCCTGGACATGGGGTATGCCGCCAGCAGGGTGATGAAGACGGAAATCACCGTAAACACCACGGAATACACCACCGCATTTTTAAACCCGATCCAGATCTGCGCATTGCTGAAGACTCTCTCATACGCCGTAGCCGTCCATTTGCTGAAATCAAAGGTCAGCCCCTTGTTCTGCAGGGTGATGGGATCCATGAAGGAACCCACTACTATGTAAATCATGGGAATGATAATCGCCACCACGAAGAGCCCCAGAAGTATGTAGCCTGTCATAAGCAGCGCCTTGTCCTGTAAGGAATACCTGAAAAATTTTTTCTTTTTCATCACTTATTCTCCTGTTCCTGTTCCATATCCGCCCATACCACGCCAATGCTCCGGCATAGGCTTTCCGGTCGCATGTTATAACCCTTTCCCTTCGTTCATCCTGGCCACAATCTTGTTCACCGCGACTAACAGGATAACGTTGATTACCGTATTAAAAAGCCCAACCGCTGTGGAGAAGCCGTAATCGCCGTCCAGAAGGCCTTTCTTATACACATAGGTGGCAATGATCTCCGAAGAGCGCATGTTCAGGTCGGTCTGCAGCGCATATGCTTTCTCAAATCCCACGCTCATGATATTGCCTGCCGACATGATGAACTGGATAATCACCACGTCCTTGATGGCCGGCCATTCCACGGCCTTAATCTGCTGAAAAATATTGGCGCCGTCGATGATGGCCGCCTCCTTCAGCTCCGCACTGGCATTGGACAGGGCCGCGGTGTACATGATGGAACCCCAGCCTGCCCCCTGCCAGATACCGCTGGCGATGTAAATGGTACGGAACGCCTCCGGCATGGTCATGAAGTCGGTGGAGGTACCCAGAAGCATGTTCAGGGGGCCTGTGACGGATAACAGGATCCTCACGATACCGCAGAGTACAATGACCGAGATGAAATTCGGCATATACAGCACCAGCTGAATCTTCTGCTTGATCCCGGTCCGCTCCACCCGGTTCAGCAGAAACGCCAGGATGATGGGGATGGGGAAGCCCCACAGCAGGCCGTAGATGCTGAGCTTCAGGGTATTGGCCAGATAACTCATAAAATCAGGGGATGACAGGAATCTCTCAAAATGGGAGAAGCCCACCCACGGACTGTCCAGCAGCCCCTGAATCGGATTGTAGTTCTCAAAGGCTATGAGGATGCCGCCCATGGGAATGTACCGAAAAATAATCGTCAATGCCAGGGCCGGCAGCAGGAAGATCACATACAGCTGCCAATGCTGCTTCATATAGAGAAGAGTTCCCTTAAACCCCCCCTTGCCCTTACCGCCGTTCCACGGAGGAAGCGCTTTCGCACTTGTTTTCATAACGTTCTCCTTTCCTCTCCGGTTTTACATTTTTGCACCTTTATAGGCTTATAGGCTCTTTCTTCCCTCCCTCCACTCCCGATTTGTGCATTTGTAAAACCTTCGTTCGTGTTTTTGTAAATACACAATAACATGTTTTTTACATTTAGTCAACAGTTTTTTTACATTTTGCACATGATTTTTTATTTTAGTTTTACACTTGCCCAATATTCATGATTTGATTTTCCATTTCTATTCTCATTTTACACAACAGCCCCAAATTGAAAATCCCGCCGGGTTAATTGACAGTAAAATTTTTCTGTAAAATAGATTTTTACATTTGACACATTCCGATTTGTGCATTATAATAAATGTATTGGGGCACACATTACGCCGGACTTTACGCAAGGGTATCAGCCCTGCTCCTGTTTCCATGTAAGATTCCGTATTTCCCGGCAGGCGCACCAGAAAGGCAGGCTATGCCCCTTCCGGCCGCTTGGGAATTTTTCTAAAATGAAGAACCGGTGCCGCAGAAGTGCCGGCCCGGACAGATTTCAGGCTTGTGGCAGAAAGACCGTCAGACAGACGCAGGAACCCTCCGGCTTCCCGGCAATATGAGCGGCAAAAGTTCCGCTTCCTCGTTTCAGGCGCAGAAAAAGACAGATGCAAAATTCCGCTTCCTCATTTCGAGCGCAGGAAAAGACAGATACAGCAAAAACACAACAAAACAGAAACGGAGAAATGAATATGGCAGAACGAGTTACAATACAGGACATTGCAGATGCCCTTGGCGTATCCCGGAACACGGTTTCCAAGGCCATCAACAACACCGGGCTCCTGGCGGACACCACCAGGGAAAAAGTCCTCCAGAAAGCCATGGAAATGGGCTACAAGCAATTTTCCTATGCAAATATTGCGGGTGCCGGAAAAAAAGCGGAGCCTCCCACGCCCGCCGGGGAAATCGCACTGTTTTCCACGGGCTTCATCGGAAATTCCCACTTTGCCGCCACCATGTTGGACAAATTCCAGAGGGAGCTCTCCCAGCTGGGCTACAGCTTTACCATGCACCGGATTCCCATAGAAATGGTGGATGCCCTGCAGCTGCCCGCTTCCTATCATAAGGATAAGACTGCCGGAATCATCTGCGTGGAGATGTTTGACCGGAATTACGCCGAAATGCTCTGCGGCCTGGGGACGCCCATCCTGTTTGCCGATACGCCCGTAGTCGGTTTGGGGGCTCCCCTGCGGGCAGACTGTCTCTATATGGAAAACCGGACCGGCATCCACAGCCTGGTGCGGGAAATGGTCCGCCGGGGAAAGAAGCGCATCGGTTTCATCGGGGAGTACCTGCACTGCCAGTCCTTCTGTGAGCGCTACATGGCCTACCGCAACGCCATGTACCTGGCAGGGCTGCCCTGCAGGGAGGAATGGTGCCTTATCGGCCAGAACATGGAAGTCCGCAGGTCGGAGGGGATTGACTATCAGGAATACCTGACAAAATGCTTCCAAAACATAGACGAACTTCCGGAAGTTTTCCTCTGCGCCAACGACTTTGTGGCACTGGATACCCTGCAGGTATTTAAAAAGATGGGAATCGCCGTCCCTGATGATGTCTGGCTCTGCGGCTTTGACGACTCCCCCGAGTCCGGCATGGTGACGCCCACCCTGACCACCGTTCACATTCACAGCCAGATCATGGGATTTTCCGCGGTCCACCTTCTGGTGTCCCGCATTCAGGAGCCGTCCCTGAATTTCCGTACCATCCACACGGAGACCAACGTGATTTACAGGGAATCCACCGGGGACTGACAACATGCAATTGACAAATAGCTGCGCCAAAGCAGCTCCGCCGGCAGCAGAAACGGAAATACACTTTGCGAAAATAATTTAGAGAAAAAATGAAAAATAAATTAAAACAAGGAGAAAGCGTATGAACAACATTTTTAACCCCGAAGGAAAAGTCATGCTGTTTTTCACAAAAATTGCCTACACGGCCTATCTGAATGTGCTGTGGTTTCTCTGCTGCCTCCCCATCGTGACGGCAGGAGCATCCACCACCGCGCTGTTCTATGTGACGCTGAAGCTTGCGAAAGACGAGGAAGGCGCCATCACCAGATCCTTCTTCCGGGCCTTCCGGCGCAATTTCCGGAAAGCCACCCTTATCTGGCTGATCCTTCTGGCCGGGGGAGCCGTCCTGGCACTGGACGGATATGTCTTCTACCACATGCGGTTTGAAAATGTATTCTGGACCATTGGGACGGCAGTCTTCCTGGTGGCAGTGGCCGCTTATGCCATCATTTTGATGTACATATTCCCCCTTCTGGCCCGGTTTGAAAATACGGTAAAAGCCATGTTCCTGAATTCCCTTCTGCTCGGAATGCGCTTTCTGCTCTGCACCGCAGCCATGGCAGCCATCTACTTTGTTATGGCTTTCGTGGTAATCAATGTATTCACTCCGGCGATTATTTTCGGGGAAGGCCTCTGCGCCCTGCTCTGCTCCCACCTGCTGGCCAATATCCTGCTGCTCTGTGAGGAGAAAGCTGCAGCACCGGAAGGGAAATGGCAAAGCGAAGAGGACGCTGCAGCGCCGCAAGGAGATGGGCAAATGAAGCCGGAACCGGATTTAAAATCCGCATATCAGGGCGCAAAGCAACCCCTGCAATTTGGCATGAAGGAGGCATGATGAAAATGGCTGAACCTGTGCAAAATCTCTCCCGGCGGTTCTTTCGAAATCCTTTCCTGTATCCTTCTGCGTCGGCTTCCGAAAGCCCCTCCGGCTCCTCTGCTGCGACTTCCGAAAGCCCTTCCTACGGCTCCTCTGCTGCGGCTTCCGAAAGCCCTTCTCAACACATCTCACGGACACGCTCCGAAAAGCGCCCCCGGCCATCTGCCGGGAAGCGTCTTGGGAAATGGCTGAAAGACGACAGCCTGGGCACTCTTCACGGCTGGAAGAAGGTGCAGCACATCCTGGCCTATTATAAGTTCCCCCTGGCAGTCCTGTGCCTACTGCTGTATTTTACAGGCTCAAACATATACGGGCAGCTCACCCGCAAAGATGTACTCCTGTATACAGCCCTGGTAAATGTAAATGCAGGCGAGACTCTGGCCGGACAGCTTGGCCCGGACTTCACCGACTATCTGGAGGCCGACAAAGCCAAATGCGAAACCCAACTCTACACCGGTCTGTATTTAACGGACAATGAACTGAACGAATGGCATGAGTACACTTACGCGTCACGGATGAAGATCCTGGCAGCCATCGAAGGAAAGATGATGGATGTGGTGCTGATGAACAGAGAGGCCTTCGACGCCTTTTCCCAGAACGGATACCTGTTGGACCTGGACAGCTTCCTGGCAGACCGTGATCCGGAATTATACCGGACGCTGAAGCCTGCCCTTGTGGATAATATCGTCATCCTGGAGGACAATGCGGACTACATGGCGCTGGATGATTCCCTTTCCTACAGCGCGGTTACGGAAGAGCACTGCTTAGGTCTGGATCTGTCCGGGAGCCCTTATATTGGGCAGGCGGGCTTTGAGGATACCGTGTATCTGGGGATTGTGGCCAATACGCCCAGGGCGGATGCGGTTATTGCTTATCTGCGGTACCTGACGGCAGGGGCAGAATGACCATACCGCTTATGCCCCGGAGGAGCTGCGGATTATTGGGTTTCTGCCGACATTCATCTCACCCCCTGCTCCGGGGCCTCCGGTCTGTAAAAGTCTCTCCTCTTTTCCATCAGCCTATCCCAGGTACCTGCTTCGGGAATCCGGCCTTCCTTCAGGACGTAAATCCGATGGGTATCACTCCACGGACGCCCTTCCACGGCCAAGCCCGGGCCGCATTTAAAGGTGAAAAGCTTGCTTTCAAAGGTGTGACCCTCATACCACATATAAGCTTTCAGGCTGTTCTCACTGCCGCTGTGGGCATAGCGGACATGGCGGGCAATAGACCGCAGATTGGGATACCTGCTTACAAATACCCGGAAAATCTCATCCTGCTGCTCATAGCTTGGCTTCAGGGGCACACCGTCCTTTTACAGAATGTTTTTGGGGCTTACACCGTCACATATCAGAGTGTCTATCATCTGGTACATAATGGTAGTCTTGCCCACACGCCGTGCTCCGAACAACACCGCAAACCGCCGCAGCGTCCCATGCTTTATTATCCTCAGCGACTCATAGAAGGCAAGCCGCTTCTGGGGCTTGCTTTCCGCTATACTTATTACAATCGGAAGCGTCCTTACAGGAAAACACACCGCCGCGCCCGGCCCGGACAATCCGCAACCGAATTCTGCTGTAAAATGGCTCTGTGTTAAAAATCCGCAAGCACTGCCGCCTCATAACCCCCCAGGCTGCCGGAAAAGCCCTGCCCCGTGATGAGGTTCCGCCGCCCTTCCAGTCCCGGCAGGGCAATCTCCCCCTCCCTTACATGAAAAATCAAAACCAGGCTCCCGCCTTCCCATCTTCTTTCCATATACAGGAGGCCCTTGTCGTCATCCGCCTGCTCTTTCACCGGCTTTCCCTTTGTGAGCCCGGGGAAATCGTGGCGGATCCGGATGAGCCTCCTATAATACTCCAGGCAATCCAAATTCTGCCGGCTCTCCTCCCACAACATGCCCCGTCTGCAGTCCGGGTCAGGGCCGCCCTCCATGCCCACCTCGTCGCCGTAATAGACCATGGGCATGCCGGGAAGCAGGAGCTGCATTGCCGCCGCCAGTTTCTGCTTCCGCATATCATTTCCGGCGCTGTGGAGAAACCTGGCCGTGTCATGGCTGTCGATAAAGTTCCACAGATACCCTTCCAGGCCTTTGTTCAGGTTTCCCTTTACGAAATTCCGGCTGCCCAGGAAAGCGGACGGAAGGGTCTCTTCTCTCGCCACCAGGTCCACCACAGAATCGCAAAAGGGATAATTCATCACGCTGTCCCACTCGTCTCCTTCCAGGAAGTCCCCGGCATAGTGCCAGATCTCCCCCACCACCAGGACATCCTTTTTCACCGCCTTCATTTCCCTGCGGAAGCGCTTCCAGAAACGGTGGCTGATCTCATCCGCCACGTCCAGACGCCAACCGTCGATATCACATTCCCGAATCCAGTATGCCCCCACATGGATAAAATAGTCCGCCGTTTCCGGATTGTCCAGGTTCACCTTGGGCATGTAACCGGCGTAGCTGAAGGTCTTGTAACTGGGGCGTTTCCCCCATTCCATCACCAGGGGAAAGCTTTGGATATAGTACCAGTCCAGATAAGCGGACTTCTCCTGCTTCTCCCGGATATCCCGGAACGCAAAAAAGTCGATTCCCGTATGGTTGAACACGCCGTCCAGTATCACATACATCCCGTTTTCATGGGCCAGTTTCACCAGTTCCTTCAAATCTTCCCTGTCCCCAAAGGCGGGATCAATCTGGTAATAGTCGTGGATATTGTACTTATGGACGGAGTCGGAGCGGAATATGGGCGTCATATACAGAATATCTGCCCCCAGGTTCCGAATGTGGCCAAAATGTTGGATAATGCCCCGGATGGATCCCTTCAAGTTCGCTTTATTGTCAATGGGCGCCTGATACCAGGTTTCCTCCGGCACTTCCCTGTCCGCGGCAAAGCGGGCGGGAAATATCTGGTAGATCACCTTGTTCTCCGCCCAGGCAGGCAGTTCAAACCGCTCTTCCTCCCGAAGTGTCTGGGGGCAGTCGTACATCCGGTCTATGGATGTGATGCACTGGTCATAGAAATTGTGGTTTCCATAGTATACGGTCTTTCCTTCCTGGTCCTCTATCTCGAAAAAATACCGCAGGCAGACCACGTCTATCTCCACTTCCGCTTCGTAATAGTCCAGGTAATTGTCGGAGCAGGCAATCTCCATGGGCTGCGCCCGCCTTGTGTCCATATAGCGGACGGGCAGGTACTTGTCCTGAGTGTGGAGAATGACCTTTACCGCATCGCCCTTTTTCACCTCCAGCCTGATCAGGAAATGTCCTTTCGCCATGGCGTAACAGTATCTTTTATCTGCAAAATGTCTGATTGCCGCGTATTCCATATTTTGTTGCCTCCTTTTTCGGCAGGGGCAGATATGTCCTATACCTTTGCCCTTCCGGCAGATTCTACTGGCATTATACTATTATCCTTCATGTAATTCTTGCAGTATAGTCCTCAATTATTAACATAATCCTATTTTATTTCTCCTGAAAATCAACCTGCAATATCCATTGCAGGCGGCCGGCACGCAGTATATAATAGAACTCCCTTTTCGGAATCGTGGTTACTGTCCACTCGGTGCCTCCGCGAGGGTTTTCGTGCGCACTATGCACGAAAAGCCCGAGACAGCGGGCGCCAAAATGAGCGTTCTTTGCTCAATTCATGACAATAGAATTCTGCACTTGAATTCTATTGTATGTGTGCATCATGTTGCTGTGAACGGCGAAGCCGTGAACAGTAACGAATCGTGTACCCAGTGGGAAATAATTTATAAATATACATTGTAAATGGCAGATAAAGATTTTATAATCAAATATATAAACCGGAATATATTAAGGAGGACAAAACAGTGAACAAAGAATGGAAAAGGTTATATGAAGCAGCAATGAGCGTTTTGAATCCCCATGATGTTTCAAATAAAATGTGGGTAGGGAGTGTGGCATCTGCCGTACTCACGAAAAAAGGTAATATTTATAAGGGTATATGCATTGATACGGACGGCTCTATAGGGATGTGCGCGGAAAGAAATGCTTTATCAACAATGCTTACATATGGCGAAAGTGAGATTACAAAAGTGGTTTCAGTATATAAAGATGGAAATATAATTCCATCTTGTGGTATTTGCAGAGAATTTATGATGCATTTAGGCGGAGATGTGGAAAATATTGAAATTCTTTTGGATAAAGAAGGGCGGACAGCAAGATTGATTGATTTGATGCCTGAATATCCACGGCATAAATAATTTCATAGAATTACTCTCTTCTCAGATTTGTGTACTCATTGGAAAGCGGCTTGCAAATATACCTTGTAAACGGTAAGCAAGAATCTTATCGTCTACTATAAATGGACGGAGAAAGAAGTTTGAAAGTTCCTTTCAAATATTGATTAGTATGCGCGCCGAAGCGCGCCAGGGGTATAAAAATGAATATTGAACTTGTAAAAGCGTCAAATGAATATAAGGAACGGCTGATTGAAATGCTGACAGAGTGGAAGAACGACATTATAACAAATCACACAAATGTATCTCCGAGGAAAATATGGGCATATGATTTTCATGATTTTGATCATTACGTGAAAAGCCTTGATACAATGGAACAAAGGCATTTCATGGGAAAAATACATTCCATGGAAGAAAGACGTTCCAGGGAAGAAACTGAAAACGGCCTGGTTCCTGACACAACCCGATTTTGTCTTGATAAAGACAGAAACATTTTCGTAGGAGCTGTTAACATTCGCCACTATCTGAATGACGGCCTGTTAAGAACCGGCGGTCATATCGGCGCCGGAATCAGGCCCGGTGAAAGAAGAAAGGGGTATGCGACAGCAATGATCGGCCTGGCATTGGAAGAATGCAGAAAACTCGGCATAGACAAAGTTTTGATAACCTGCGACAAGGATAACATTGGTTCGGCCAAATCAATCATCAATAACGGGGGTGTCTTGGAAAATGAGGTAGAAGAAGACGGACATATGGAACAGCGCTACTGGATTCAGTTATAGCCTCGAATTTAAGCCTGCTGAAATGACGGATAAGAGGTAAATTGATCTTATCAACACCCCGAATTAAAACCAAGGAGAATATGAACAATATGGAATGCATGCCCGTACATGAAACCAAAACCCACGGAACCGCCGCCCTTCCGTATACCGTCTACCACAGCATTATCCCGGAGTTCATCCCCTCCTTCCCGCTCCACTGGCATGACGATTTCGAAGTGATTTACTGTGCCCGGGGGCAGGTCCTGGTCACGGTATGGGGGCAGGCTTACAGACTATGCGCCGGAGATCTGGTGGTGATTCTTCCCCGAGGGGTGCACTCCATTGACCAGTGCGGTGAGGCAAACGGAGAATACTATAACATCATGTTCCACCCCTCCCTTTTCAAAGGGGCGGGGGACGATCCCTGTTATACCAAATATGTCCTGCCCTTTCTGAACGGCGAAAAATCCATGGAATGCTTTCATCCGGCGCCTTCCGGCTTCAACCGGGCCGTAACCCCCTGCCTCCTGTCCATACTGGAGCATCGCAGGGACGGCTACTCCACCCACGAGCTGCTGATGAAGTCCCAGTTGTTCCTGCTCCTGCACCACATGAACCTGCACAGCATTGCCGCCTCCGGTGACAGCGGCCTGCTGCAGCTGTCCTTCAGCCGGCTGAAAGACGCCCTTTATTATGTACAGCATTTTTATGACCAGGAGATTTCCGTGGAGACAGCCGCCAGGACATGCGGCTTTTCCGAGAGCCATTTCATGAAATTGTTCCGGGAATTTACAGGGATGAGCTTTAACGCCTACCTGATAAACTACCGCCTGGAACTGGCGGCCCGGCAGTTATCGGAAAGCAATTTAAAGGTAATCGATATTATGGAAAACTGTGGATTCCGCAACCAGTCCTACTTTACCAGGGCATTTCGGAAAAAATATGGGAAGACACCTTCCGAATATAGAAAGCGCCCCACCCTTCAGGACAGCTCTGCAGAAACGTGATACTTCAGCCTATGCTGACCTATGCAAAAGACTATTGCTGCGGAATAATGAGCAGCACATTCAGGACGAATGCCCCGTCTCCGGCCTTTATGCTTATGGCCCCGTGGTATTTCTCCGCTACCGCCTTTATATTGGACAGCCCCGTCCCCTGCCGGACGCTTTCTTCCCCCCTGGAGCCATTCTCCACATTGGTGCTGTTCCCCATATGTGAGCCATTTCCCACATACGATCCATTCCCCACACGAGAACTGTTCCTCACATGTGACCCATTCCCTGCATAGAAACTATTCTCTATATGAAAGCTATTCTCCATTTCTATCAGAAGAAAATCTCCCTGAATGCGCCCCGACACCCGGATATACCGTTCCGCTCCGTCTCCCATTTTCCGGCAGGCATGAATGGCATTGTCCAGGGCGTTGGACAGGATAATGCAGATATCGATGTCCCGCAGGCCGCAGGGACCGGGCAGAAGGAGGGTGCAGTCCACCCGGATTCCCATACTCTCCGCCAGCCCGAGCTTCTTCCCCACCAGAATGTCCACCACCGGATTGTTGGTGCTGCACAAAAAAGACAGCTCCGCCGTCATTTCGTCCAAGTCTCCGATGTACTCCATGGCCTGTTCCGTTTTTCCCCTCTGCAGGAGCTCTTTCACCACCGTGATGTGGTTCCTGATGTCATGGCGGAAGGATTTGGTCTTCTCATAATGGGCCTTCGCCTCCTCCACATACTGGTTCAGGGAATGCTCCTGTTGCTCCAACAGGGACACCTCCGTGCTGAGACGGAAGTTCTGCAGCAGCTTTTTATAGGCGAACAGGATACAGAACAGGCTTGCCATCCCCAGAAGCTGCATGGAAAGCATCTCAAAGGGATTGATGATCGGAATGAAACTGCCCTCAACCTCCACCTGCATCATAAAAAGGACGGAATTGATATATTCCTCCATGATAAAAATCAGCAGTACCGGAATCAGCACCAGAAACACATACTGCTTTTCAATCGTTTCATAGTAAAAGAAACAGCGGTAAATCGCATAGCAGCATGCCGCGGACAGCAACAGGGACGCCAGTTCTCCCACCGCCATGAAGGCCGGCCCCACCCTTTTCGGATCCAGAGACTCCGCCAACGGATACAGGGCGCTCAGCAGGGAATCCATAATTCCATAACAAAGCTGCATGACAACTACCACCAGAGCAGCATGCAGAATGGCTGATTTCCAGTTCCCATGGCATATGAAAATCCCGCTGGCCGCAAGCAGCAGGAGAAATGCCCCCAGCTGCGCCACCCTGCCTGCCAGGACAAGCTGAAGCATTGCCAGTCCGCAGAGGGAAAACAGCAGGTAGCCCCATACCCTTACCTTCCTGTGCAAAAGCCTTGCAAAAAACCAGAATCCCAGAAGCATCTGGGCGATGCCGCTCCCCACCACATTATACAGCTCCAATAGCCCCCAAGAATCCATCATTTTACTTCACCTGCTCCTCATATACTGCAAAATAACGCCCGAGAACTCCTTGCTCCGAAGCCTGGACACCGGTATTTTGCTGCCGTCCTCCAGATAAGCCGTGTTGTTTTTGTAGCTTTTCAAATATTTCAGGTGAATCAGAAAGCTCCTGTGGCACCTAAAGAACCTGTCGTCCAGCCGGGCTTCCAGGCGCTCGATCCTGTCATAGAAATCCACCACCTCCCCGGAGGTTAAGTGCAGGTACACCTTCCTGTCGATAATCTCGCAGAACACGATATCCTCCAGGGCGATAATCCGGCTTTCATAGCCCTTCTGGACAAGGAGACTGACCTCCCCGGCGTTTAGCATGGAGCCAAGCAGGCGTTCCATGGTTTTCTCAAACCGGCTTTCCTCCACGGGCTTTACCAGATAATCATAGGCCTGCACCTCAAAGGACCGGAACACCATCTCCCGCAGGACGGTGATGAAAATCAGAAATCCCCTAAAGCCCTTCTCCCGCAGCTTCACGGCAGTCTCCATGCCGTCCATGCCCGCCATCTGGATGTCCAGGAACAGGATGTCTATCGGCCCGCCGTACCCAAGCAGCTCCTCCCCGCCGGAAAACTGCAGGATGGCTGTCTCCATATTTTTCCCGCGGAAAAAAGCGGACGCCATTGTCCGGATGCGGTTTGACATGGATTCTTCGTCGTCACAGATTGCAATGCGTATCATATTCTACTATCTCTTCTTTCCCCGCCGCTTTCAAAATTGCCGGAAAACGGCGCTTATCCGCAAAATCCTGTATTTCATACTCTTTTTCGGACAGCGGAGACGGCGTGTTAACCTTTCTGCCGTGAAATGCCTCCGGAATGCCGCAAAATGACAGCGAACAGTGTCTCTTGATTTTTTGGAAGACGCAAACATCAGGATTTCATAAAGGATGATAAATACGGCAAGCGACACTAGCATACCCGGAAAATCGAACTGATAAACAGGAATCCCCTCTACATCCTTAAATACAATATCCACAGCAAGGAGGGAAAACCCTACTGTGGGCAATATCACAAAATATAGAAAAATAACCGTATGAAACCGTATCGCTATCTCCGGGAGCATCTTATCTTCATTCTGCAGGGCATAAAATTCCGGCATCAGAAGAAACGCTCCGCCAAAACCGACTACAGTCCCAATCAATGCACTGATTCCAAATACCCAGAAATTCTCTGCCACTTTCAGATTGGAATAACCCAGGGCATGCTGCTCGCCCCCTGAAAGCTCTCCCGGATATTTCTCTCCCCCCTTTCTTTCTCCCAATGTCCGTCAACTTACATTCTCCGTTAACTATTTAAAATAATTTTTAAATAGTCATTGACAATTGCACCGGAATCCCTTATACTCTATCTATAACTTAATCCCGGTTCGTTTGATTCCCGATGACGAAATACACATGGAAATATGCCATTTATGCAAAAGCAATATGCGGTTTTGTATGAATCTGTAACGATTTCGAATCAGGTATGAGGTATCCTTATTTACAGCAGATAAACATCCCGGGATTAAGCTTAGGAATTATCAACTCGTACAAATGATTTTAAGGCACTTTCTTACCGAAACAGAATCAGAAATGGAGATGACGGCTTGGCTGTACACGAAATACTGGCGGCGCTGGCAGACGAAAACCGGCGGAATATCCTGCTGAAGCTGAAGGAAGGGAAAATTAGCTCCGGCGACCTGGCGAACGCCCTGAACATGACGCCCCAGGCGCTGTCCTATCACCTGTCCAAACTGAAAAAGGCAGATTTGATTTACGAAACAAAGTTCAAAAATTTCATTTACTACGAATTGAACCTGTCCGTGCTTGACGAGGCTGTCATGTGGATAAATGAACTGCGAGGAGGCCAAAAATGAAGACAAAGAAAACCGTATATTATATCCTGATGTATCTCCCATTCGCTGTTAACCTGGCAGCGCTGCCCTTTCTTCCGGACAGGATTCCCGCCCACTATGGCTTCGACAACCAGGTCACCCGCTGGGGCAGCAGGTACGAAGTGCTGTTGTACCCTCTGGTAATTGTCCTCATGGGATACTTTATGCTTGCAATGGCGAAGCTGGGGGCGAAGGATGAGGAGCATGGAAAAAACAATGAAACCGTCCTCCTCATCTCGGGTATTTTAATGCTGCTGCTCTTTCATGTGCTGAATGCCTATTCCCTTTACACCTCCTTTGTCAGGGCGGAGAATCTCTCTTCGGTCCCCCTTGACCTGAATCAGCTGATCTTCGGGATTACCGGTGTGCTGATGATTGTGATCGGAAATGTGATGCCGAAACTGCGGATGAATTCCGTCGCGGGACTGCGGACCCATTGGAGCGTGAAAAATGAGGTGACCTGGAAGAAATGCCAGCGCATGGGAGGAATCTCTTTTATGGCGGGAGGGACCATTATCATCGGTGTCTGCCTGGTTTTGAAAGGAATTCCCTGCCTGTTGGCAGTCCTGGGGGTAATGAGCGTTCTGCTTGTGACTGATATTTACCTCAGCTACAGGATTGCGAAAAGGAATTAAGCGCCGGAGTGCATTCACCCTCTTGGATACAGCAGAATCAGAAGGCGCAATCCCAGATTGTGCAAAAACGGGGATTATGTTAGAATAAGCGTAAATAATGAACACTATCAACGAAGGGCAGGAAATATATGCTGAAAATCTGGTACTATGGCTCCTATATGACGGACGCCCCTTCCTATTTCGACAACGTATATGAGGACGAGTGGATTACAGATGCCTTTGTCAGGGAAATGATTCAGGACGTGGACAGCTCCATCGTCATCAGCCCCCATATCATGCAATCAGCGAATTACCCTCTGGATGCCGGAATCCTTCGAATACCTGATCCTCCGTTCCGCACTGATCCCTTCAGGCGAACTGGCGGATATCTTAGCATCTCCCTGGGATTATGCGGAGGCCGGAGACTATGAGAGCTGGGAACGCTTTTTTACCCAACTGTTGATATCCATGACAAAGGACACACCCTTCCAATATTCCAAACATGCCTTAAATCCGTCCTATTTGCAGGACAGAAGTGTCCGGAAAATCACGGACACTTTTCCGCCTGCGGTAAGAAGCCGTCTGAATTTTGGGAAAGAGCACCCCACTTAAAACCTGCAGCGTTTTGCTAACCTTTCTCATCCCCCTGGCCTGCCTCTTCCACAAGCAGGCTTTCCGGTTCGGCTTTTATCCTTCTCCATGTGATAAGCTCTGCCGGAGTAAGCTCACTCTGTACCACAATCGGCACTCTGCCCGGCGCATTTATTTTCATAAACAGGGTGTCCACAATCGAACAATTCCCGCAAGTCCTTGGGCTGAGCAGGCCAAAATGACCGATTTGGGGCGGGTAGTCCCACCCACTGTCATAAGCATCCCCGGCTGTGGTAAATTCTTTCCTGCCGCAGACCTCGCAATAATGCCAGAACGGTCTGGTGTTCATACTTTCTATAAGTTCCTTCCTCTTCCGTTTTGCCTCATCCTCAGCCTGTATGCGCTCCGCCTCCCGGGCAAGATCCGCTTGCGCCTCATCCCTTATTTCAGGCCTCGGCGGCTCCATCCTCAGCGTGACTGTTCCGTCTGTAACCACATATATTTCGTCTATTCCTTCCGCAGGATTTGGGAACTCCATTTCCTCCGCATCCTGTTTGTCCCCCTCGAAGCGTCCGCTAAGATTTCTGCTTTCAAGATTTGCCTTCCCTTGTCATATATGCAGTCAACTCTTCCTGCTTACAATCTATGATTTCCGCATGAAGCCTAGATGCCTCTTCGATGATTTCTTCGGCCTCCTCCGTTGACAATCCCCGGCACTGAAAAGTCAGGGTATCATGGGAAATCCTTATTAATTCCGCGCCGTATCTGTCATGCCACTCCCTCGCCTTTTCCTTCATGGTACGGCAGTTTGGGCAGGCATTAAAGTCGCCCCAGTAGCTTTCCAGGAAATTGAATACCTGATAGGCATGTTCGATCCCAAAGCGTACCAATATATTTTCTTCGTTTCTACGATGAAATTTTCCCGGGGAATCGTCATAATAATATCCCCCTATGGCCGGCGGTTTTAAATCCGCTGCAACGATATCGTTGCGGTTTACTGCAGACTTCATTGGCGTACAGTATATATTCCTAAAACAAATTGTATCAGTTATTTTCCTGTAACTCATTTTCTTCAATCTCAATGTCAACAATAACAGCTGCATGATCCGTCATACCACTTTCCATGGGGAAGGAATCAATCTCGATGTTCCGCACCTTTTCCGCAAGAGAAGGAGATGCAATGGCGTAGTCAATCCTCTTCCGGTATTTTGCCTCAGTAGGCGTATCTTCAGGATTTCCGGCCGCAGTCCAAAGATCCACCGCCCCGTCCTCCAGAAGACGGTTCAGCATCTTCCTGTTGCCCCGTTCAGGGTTATTGGCATTCAAATCTCCGATAAGCAGTATGTCCCGGCTCAGGTTTGCCCTTATGAAAGCATCCGTATATGCCAGAAATTCTTCATCGGATTCACTGGGGAAATGGCTGCCGTACACAAGCATATCCGCAATCCTGCATATAACGCTCCTGTACCTGCGGTAGTTCCCCGGGGATTCCACATATTCCGGCTCCTCTCCTTTGTAAAAAGACATGGTCAGTGAATAATTTCCTCTCTCCGGCAGGCTTTCGTCAACATATATGTACCCCAGCTTTTTCAGTTCGCCCAGAAAATCTATCTCCTCATAACAGCTAATGAGCATCTCCTCCACGAATAAAATATCCGGATTTTTCTGCAGTATATACCGCTTGAAGGCTTCCCATGTTTCGGACTTGTCCACATATTTTGCCCAATACAGCCAGTCGATATGTTTCTCCCTGTCCCTGTTGCTGAAATACTTATGCTCCATCAGATGCCTCTTCTTCCCGCCAAAATCGTTCATGTTAATGCTCATAATCCGTAATTTTCTCATAATCGTCCTTCCTTTCACTCACATAATTCCGGATAAACTCTTTGATCACTGCCGCAGGCATTTTCTTCTGTGCCTTACACAGAATCTTAAACCTATCATACAGGCTCTCCCGTATCGTAAAGGTAACCTGCAGATTCTTGTTTTTATTGTACTGCACTCCCTGCCCCTTCTTTCCCATATCATAACGGATCGATCTGCTTATAAACCTGCGTAACTTCTCCTTTTCACATTCTTTTCATTTAATACTATAAACAGCATCCTCCGTTTCGCACAGGATATCATTTTTCACCATCCCGATCGCTTCCTCTAATGTGATTTTGCCCCCAAGGAGGAAAAATATCGGTATGCTTAACCTGTCCAGTAAATCCGGCAAAGCCGCCGTTATGAAGTCCTCCGTCTGCAGCTCGTCCAATTCATAATGAGAATACGAGATAACGATGGCAGCCGTTATATCGAACCTTTCGTCTTCCGTGACATAAAACCGGGGGCAAAAATTCTGCGAGCTGTAAATTCCATCCTCCGTTTCATACGCGACCATCGGCCATACTCTTGCATGTAAAAAATTCATAAGCCTGTATAGATCCGGCCGCTTTTCCGAGTCTCTGCATATTTCCGCGCCAAGTTCGGAATAGTATACCCGCGCCTCCATGCTGTCATCATGGAAGAAAATGCACCCTTCGGTTATTTCCCATGGACACATGTCGCAGTTTTTAAATACCATCGTAATCTGCGGCGTGCCGTCCTCTGCAGTATGTCGGGCAAACTGTATGTTATGCGCCTTCAGATAGGATGAAAATCTTGCTATCATTTCATTCGCTTCCTGGCTGCCCTCGACTTTCTTCTTCCTGATTGCTCTTTGTGACTTTTTCATTCCACCATCCATCTCAAGTATCTTTCCGGTCTGTTCCTGCATCTTTCGTCTCCTCTCTTTCTTCAGGAATAAGCCCTCGGAATCTCCCTTCTGCCTTCTGCAGCGCTTTCTGGAAACCTTTTTCATTGATTCCCCCCTCTTTTCCTGCTCCATGGTTTACCAGAGTCCTGATTTTACCTGTCAGGGTTCCGAGAGCCTATCAGGATTGATAATAGAATCCGCTTCGCCGTTTTTATTATCTACGTCCAATTATACAATCAGAGCGGTTTATAAACCTGCCTAAATCAGGGTGTTCAGATCTTTTTGCAAAAAAAGAGCCAGAAGGCTCCTTTTTTGCTTTGGCTTATTACAGTTCGCATATACATATATTATGGTCCGAATATCTAACTGAATAATTATTACTTTGCGTTATTAAGCAAGAATCTATTACGGCTGCCTGCACATTGCTTATGTCAAAACCGAAACTCTTGTCAATAAAAATATTATCTATAGACGTGCACTCCCGATTATTCGTTATTATATCATTTTTAATCACTCTGACATAATCTTTCCCTTCCAAATCCTGCATGTTTGTATTTGACTTATATTTTAGATCATTCGTATTAAAATCACCAACAATAAATGTAAATTTCGCTCCCTCTGTAGCACCTGCGGCAGAACGTATCTGCTTCCATTGTATATCGTAACTCTGTCCTTCCTTTTCTTTTTTTTCATCATACGCAGTTACATGTATTCCCAATAAGGATATCTTCCCATTTTCCATTTCAATGTATCTGTTGGCCCAATTATGCATCCCATCTTCTTCACCGAAATTGATAAAGCGATTGTCAAAAGTTCTAAGCCTCCACCTGCTTTGCTTCATTGTAATTGCAATCGTAAAATTATTCGACTGCCCATAATTAAAATCCTTTCTCCTGTCCTCTTCCTGCTTTTTGTACTCTTCATTGAACCATGCGTGTACTCCGAAATCTTTCTCAAGGAGTTTTCCCCACCCCTCAAATTCTTTAACCCCCTCCCACTCGTTGCGATTAAAAGGAACCTCCTGCAAAATTGCAATATCATCCTCGGTTTCTATTATCGTTTTAAGCTTCTCGACAATTTTCTGTGCATATACCAATCTTTCCGAAATCTCCAGATCACCTTCATGATACCAATCCCGCGTCCCATTAAACCGATTTACATTCCACGTAACGACTCTCATCTCTCTGCCTCGTACTTTCCAAGCGCGTCTTTCAGCGCGCTTACAACCCTGTCTCTAAAGGACTCCTTCCCAACATGCCCCTTTCCCTTTCCGGCCATATCGAGCACCTGTACACATCCGCTGTACTGCAGAACCCAATAGATAAAACTATTCGTGTTCACTTTGACTTCAATATCATAATAAGCATCTTTATCCGCATCACAGCCTACCACCCTAAAATTGTCGCCGAACCAATCCACAATCTGCGTAAACTGTTCACTGTCCACACGCAGCCTGACAGGCCGCACTTCCCCTGTGAACATATACGGGTTCTCCATTCTGTATTTATACAGATCCGCTGTGTCCCAGATCCCGGCCTCTTCCCTTGTCCTGGCTTCTACTTTCGTGATGGATACATCCGTCATGAGATCTATGCGGTACAGCTTATACTTTTGCCCTTCGCTCCTTTCCGTATTCAAATCCGCGCCCAACATATAATATCGGCCATTGGAGTATACAACATCATAAGGGGAGCATACCCTCCCGGTCTTTCCATATGGCTTCAATTCAGGCCCTTGTTTCTTATGTATGTACTTATAGATATTCAGGGTGAATTTTACCTTCCGCTTCCTTTTTATCGCTTCCCTGATCAGGTACACCTGTTTCAAGACACGGCCTTCTATATAGCCGATGCTCTCATCTATCTTTTCGTCTCCATGAAAGTATGGCTGGCCTTCCATTCTGTTTCGGTACATGGTCAAATCGGAAAAAGATTTTCCCGCCAACGCCGTTATTCTCTTTGCCAGATTATCCGCTTCTTTCTTAGTCAGTATCTTGCTGTATAAAACAGAATCCATCAGAAACATCCACTCGCTGTCAGATATGGTTTCCTGCATCCAACATCCCAGTGTGCGGCCATCTTCTCTGCTCTTCTTACAGAAAATAATTTCCCGTTCCTCAAGATGCCATTCCTTCAGAAGCTCATCGCACTCTTCTTCCGTTACATAGAACTCAGCCATCTCCTCCACAAAGTTCTTAACGGCAGTTTTCCCAATGTTATAGCCCTTTTCATTCACCTTTTCTTCTATGTTTTTCAAGGAAATCGGATGCTCTCTGTCTGCATATTCCCTCAAAATACTGCGGATAGCATCATATTTATTTGGCTCCCCATAAGTTTTTCCTTTCTTCATGCGTTTTCTCCCTTCTGCTTATTTTCCAAAAAATAGGTGGCCAGTTCCGTAAACCGGGTATCCCCGGTGAGGGCCTCCATCAAGTCGCACAAGGCTTCCAGATGGGCGATTTCCTGCCCTCTGCGTTTTTCAAAATTTCCTTCATTCAGATAATCCGCCACAAATGCAATATCGTTTGTAAACCGGCTTCTGGTCTCCGGGGACAGATTGTTCATATGATAAACCGCCAGTTTTGCGTCGTCAATCAGCTCCAGGTGCTTTGGGGGAACTCCGTTCTTCAGGAGCAGGGAATGAAGATTGCACGGAGGTCCCACCGCGTGGGTTCAAGGCCTCACGGCATTCGCCGGATATACATGCAAACATGTCCGCCCGGCTCCCTGTCCGTGAATTCCATTGCCATACCCGCGGCACTCATCAATTGCCCGTGCAAGCACTGCACAAATCCAACTATGTTGACCTGACTCATTGCCCGCGAGAATAAGGTGCAGAAACAGCAGAGCATATAGTGTCATAAGCCCATGCAGAATTCTATATGCCCGCAGTTTCTGCATGGGCAAGGCAGTACGTGGCCGCATCCGTGAATAAGGCCCTCAACACTTTCTGTTTCGCCAGTCATCACCCCCTCTTTGCTGTTCCTTATTTTGCATTCTATCGATACCACTGCCTCTGTAACTCATACATCGCCTTATATTCCCCCTGGGCTTCAACCAGCTCCTCATGGGTGCCATCCTGCACAATGCGCCCATCCTTCATGACCAGGATCCTGTCCGCAATCTGCGCAGAGGCCAAACGGTGCGTCACTATAATGGAGGTGCAGTTACGCGACAATTTACCAAACTCCTCATACAGATACTTCTCTTCCAGGGCATCTATGGCAGCCGTAGGCTCGTCCAGAATCAAAAGGCTGTTGTTCCGATACATTCCTCTCGCAATTGCAATCCGCTGCCATTGGCCCCCGGAGACTTCCGCCCCTCCGAACTCCCTTCCCAACATGCCGTCCATTCCGCCTGCCCATTCAGGGACTACGCCTGTCTCCCTGCAAATCTGATTCAGCCTGTCCTCCGACTTATCAGCCTCCAGGTCACTGATCCTGACATTCTCACCCAATGACATACTGTAGCGGCAGAACTTCTGAAAAACCGCTGATATTCCGCTTACAATCCGCCGGCCGCCTCTGCACACCCCTCCATAAGAAACCGCTCCCTCTGAAGGGGAATACAGTCCTGCAATAATATGGCACAGCGTACTTTTCCCGCTCCCGTTTTCCCCTACCAACGCAACTGTCTGCCCCCAGGGAATCAGCAGATCGATATCTGAAAGCGCATACTTCCGTTCCCCTGTTTCCGGCTGCGGATATGCAAAAGACACATGCTCCAACCGTATCTCAAATTTTTCAGGCAGTTTTATCTGCTCAGCCTCTTCCTTATCCGTCTTCTGAACCCGGCGGACGCTTTCCTCCTTATCCTCCTTCTGAACCCGGCGGACGCTTTCCTCCTTATCCTCCTTCTGAACCCGGCGGACGCTTTCCTCCCCGACAGCAGGATCAATAAATGCAAGGTAGTTCTTCACCGTCGCCATATTCTCCATCGCTATCGCCAGACGCTCCGATATCACTTCATCCATAAACCCATAGAACTCACGCAGCGCTGCAAAAACCGCCGCAAACGCGCCGACGGAAATGCTGTCCGTCAAAACATAATAAACCAACATCCCAATAATAATGCCATATGCCGACACAGTTAAAACATTGATGCAAAAATTGATTTTTTCCTTACGGACCTGCATGTGAAACTGCAGCCGATTCAGCTTCTTTAACATCCTGTTGTACCTGTCAAAAAAGTATTTGCCGCATCCCCACAGGCGAGTTTCCTTATAATATTCCTTTCCGGTAATGCAGTCCGCATAATAGTCCATCTTTCTCCGGACAGGCGCAGCCTCGCTCTCCAAATGTTCAAATGATATCATGTGAAGCAGCCTTGCTGTCACATTCGGTATGAAAATAATCACAATGCTGATACTCAGAACCGGTGCCAGAGAGAACAAATACCACCCCATCATAACAAAGTAAAAAACATAAAAAAATACGATATCCAAAATGGTAGTACTTACCCAAAATACCCCCTCACAGCCACAGGCCGCCTTGTTAATCCGATCCAACTCATCCGCATATTCAAAAGCAATCGCCTCTTTCTGATCCAGTGTCCTGAATAAGATTTTATTGGTCTCTTTTGTCACTTTTCGGTTCAGAATTTGCCCGTAACAATTTGCAACGCCGTTCATAATCTGTGCAAAGGCGTATGCCGCTCCCAACAGCAGTATTTTGATGACAAGCCGTGAAATTTCCCCCTGGTTTTCCGAAATCCCGTCAAAAAAATACTGTACGCTCATGACCTGCAGGACCCAGGATACGCCGTGCAGCATCTGCAGCGCCGAATACAAAATGATACTTTTAGGAAACAATCTATATAGAAGCCTGATTCCCACTAAATTATTGTAAATGAAACTTTTATGTCTCATACCAACACCTCTGACTCTCGAACATCTCCTTATACAGTCCGTTTTCCAGTCCCGCCAAGGTTTCATGGGTTCCCTGCTCCATGATCCTTCCCTGGTCCAATACCAGAATCTCATCTGCCATGCGTGCCGCTCCCAGCCTGTGGGTGATGAGAATTGTGAATTTTTTCATGGAACGCTCCTCTTCCATGGCACGTCCTTCTCCCATAGCACATCCTTCCTCCATGGCATGACCTTCCTTCATGACACGTCCTTCTTCCAGGGCGCGTACTTCCTCCATGGCGCATCTTTCCTCCACGGCATGACCTTCCTTCATGGCGCACTCTTCTTCCATGGCACGTCCTTCTTCCATGGCATGACTTTCCTCCATGGCACATCCTTCTTCCATAGCATGACCTTCCTTCATGACGCATCCTTCCTCCACGGCATGACCTTCCTCCATGGCGCACTCTTCTTCCATGGCACGTCCTTCTTCCATGGCATGTCCTTCCTCC
>CAJUCE010000007.1:0-110711 GCA_910584865.1 uncultured Acetatifactor sp. | reverse complement strand
CATGGCGCACTCTTCTTCCATGGCACGTCCTTCTTCCATGGCATGTCCTTCCTCCATAGCATGCCCTTCCTCCACGGCATCCCCCTCGTCCATCGTAACCCGCCGGAACATTTCATACACCTTCGCTTCCCCCTTAGGATCCAAAGCCGCCGTTGGCTCGTCAAGGATATTGATGGGAGCCTCACTATACAAGAGCCTTGCAATCGCCAGTTTCTGCCACTGCCCTCCCGACAGATCCACGCCGTTCTTTTCCAGTTTTCCCAACTGACTGTCCAACCCACGGGGCAGTTCCTGCACGCAGGAATCCAATTCCAGCCTCTCTATAATCTGCTCCAGTAACCGCTCATTTTCATCCTTCCCGTTTCCCACTAAAATGTTATCCCGGAACGACAAAGCATACCGGGCAAAATCCTGAAACACAACGGAAAACATCCACTTCAGCTCCCCATATCGGTAATCCCGCAGGTCCTTTCCATTGATAAAAATATGCCCCTCATAATCCTCATACAGTCCGGTCATCAGCTTTGTCAGCGTGGACTTGCCCGCGCCATTTTTACCCACTACCGCATAGCATTTACTCCCCTGAAGCACAAAGGAGCAGTCCTTCAACACATATTCTTCCCTTCCCGGATACCTGAAAGACACCTTCCTGAATTCGATTGTCTCTACCTGAAAACCCGGGATTCTGAAGGGTTCCGCTCCGGCATCCTCCTTTTCCTCCATGCCCAGAAAAACGTCCACATCATGCAAATACGCGTTCAAATCTGCCGCCCCCTGCATAATGCCTGCCAGATTCCAGGACATGCCCTGGACAAGATTTAAAATGGACGTCACAAGGCCCACATATAATCCGTTTGACAGCTTTCCGCTGCTTAAAGCAGGGAGAAGCAGCAGCATAATAATTACCGCAAGTACAACCATTGTCAGCGAACCGCTCTTCATATTGGCATATCTTTTCTTTTCGATAACAGCCTCTTTCCGGTTTGCATACTCACTAAGTCTGTCATATTCCTTCGCTATCTGTCCGGAATAGCCAAACATGGCCCGTTCTTTTGCGTGGTCCCTGTCCGTCAGAATCCCTGCCAGATATTGATATCTCCTCTTAACCTCCACTGCATCCTTTTGCAGGACATAATTCTGTTTTCCGGTCTTATAGGCCAGCGTAAAAAGCGGGACACTCACCAGTAAAATCGCCCCGCCGCTCAGAATGCTTGCCTGCATGACAATGCTCATAAGAGCCGCGCATTTTACAACCAGCTCAATCCCATTACAAACCGTCCGGTACCCGGTCCAAAAGCGATTTTCCACATTATGACAGACTCGGTATATCAACGCGCAGGACTCACTGTCCTCTATGTACCGATATTGAAGTGCCGCCTGTTTTTTCATAAAACGGTTCCGCAATACGGCTTTTAAACGGTTCTGCGCGGACGCATTGACCAGGTTCGTGGCAGAGGGTATCATCTGCTTAAAAATCACGATTCCTAGCAAAATGATAAGAGGAATCATGACCATCCGGACTTCCGCTGCGCCTCCGTATGCCCCTTCCACACGGTTCACAAATTCCGCAATCGCAAGCGTCTGCACCGTCGGCAGAAATGCATTGAGCACTGCGATCAACAGAAGGTATCCTGCATGAAAAGGTATCATTCCGGTCATTTCCCGCAGGAAACTGTAAATATTGTATTTCGGTTTTTCGGGATTTTTCATGTTACTCTTTTCCTTCACTTCGCAGTCTTTCCTATAAGGACAACAGCCCCTATCCTTTAAAGTACCACGTCGGCACAGAATTCCGCATATTATCGTACCAGGCCAGAGCCTCCTTCCCCTGGTTCAGCATGATATCCACTTCCCCCTGCCCGAAGGGAATCGCCCAGTATACGGACGAAAGGGTGTTGCTTGCAATATAAAGCGCAAGCAGCCTCCAGAATTCCATCGGCACATGATTATCAAAGTACCCGTTCACCATCCCGGAAGCAAAGAGCGGCGCCTTCTGGGCGCACCATACAATACGGTTGAATTCTTCCCACGGGTCACCGTAATCATTGCGGTTGAAGTCAATAATATAGAGCCTGCCATCCCGTCCGATCATCATATTTCCGATGTGATAATCGCCGTGCTGATAGGACTGGGGTCTGTTTTTCAGCAGATGCCGGTTCGCATTTATGTAGTCGATGAAAGCCTGCCCGTTCTCATACTTGATGGGGCACTCGCAGTACTTTTTGATCTTGTGGTCCATCTTCCGGCTGAAGCGGATTTCCCAGTCTTCCTGTTCCGCGGGAGCCGGTATGGAATGGATTTTGCGGAGAATGCGCCCTGCCTCCAGGCCATATGCATACTGCTCCGTGTCGGAACAGCCGGGGATGATTAGTTCGGCATCCTCGCCGTCAATCCAACTCTGAATGGAATAAACGCCTTCCTCACAGGAGCCGAATTCCACTGGCCGGCACATGGGCACGCCAAGAGCGGCAACCTGCTTCATCCTGTCGAATTCGGCCTGCTTTGCATCATACTGTGCAATATCGGAGACGCGCAGAAGATACTTCCCGCCGTTTTCATCGGTAATGCAATATTTTTTATCATCTGACCAGCCTTTGTCAATCTGCACTTTTGAAATGTAATTCTTCATCATTCTATTCCTCTTTCCTGCTGAGCGGAATCCCGTTCCGACTGCGGATAGAGCGCCTCCCCAGGTGTCCCTACCTCGATCAAGTTACTGTCCAAATCATAAAACCGGATTACCTGCTGTCCCCAACTATGCGTCGGCAAATGCCTCTATATCCCGTTCTTCAAAATACAGTTCACAGGCATTGTTTTCCGGAATAATATCCCTTCCCAGAAAATTCAGGTTCAGTCACCCCCTGCCTTTTCCTATATCTTTTATATACTTCATTTTCAGTGATTTTGCAAGTGTTTTCTGCCGCATGGGCCATAGATGTATACAAGACTGTTCTCGGTTGGAACGGCAATTTATCCGCTTGTCGGGGAAGAATATTATGGGCAAAAGAAAAGAACTGATATGTGAAACAACGATTCCTAAATACATATTGTACCGGAAGGCCGGATTGAATATCAGGCCTGTGACGGGCGCGCCCTGCTGCCCGGAAACATGGCGGCCATTCCGCAGGAAACCATGCACTGCACCCGGCGAATTACCTTTTAGCTCACAAAGCACATCCGCCGGTTTTGTGTCAAACATCCAGGAACAGGTATTACCTCCATGCCGGAAGATAAAATCGCACTTTATCTGAACACCGGGACAACCGCTCAGTTAGATGCCTGCGTGACTCTTATATACAGCCTTCTCCCGGGAATAAATGGCTATCCGGTAATTCCTGTCCAGAATCCAAACTCTCTGATTGACCATTTTATTGCTCTGCATGAAATGCTCTGCAGTAATGCCCCTCCGCCTCTTTCCCAGATGCCAGCTGCCCGTGTGTAATATGTTAGTTGTTTAAGTATTGATCTATGTTGTCGTAGATTACTGATAACTCATGTATAAAAGTCATCAAATCCCTGTCTTTTTCAGTGTAGCAATAAAATGTTTTTGTACCCGTGTCCTTTCCGATAGAAAGAACTTCTCCAACAGTTTTATTAGTTAGTTTCAAATGGATGAAAGCACCAGCAATTACAATAACAAGAATAGCAACACCAATAACAACTACTTCAACTCCACTGCCTATTTCCATATTCTCGTTCCTGCTCCTTTTCATGTTATCAGAAGATGCAAACAGCCTTTCAGCATCAGGAAACTCGTCCAACACTGCTTTTTCAGCTTTCTGATATTCTGTAATTTTAATCTTGATTTTAATTCGTTTTAGTGTTTTTTCAAGAATACGTCTAACTTCATCAAATTTTAATTCCTTATATGCCTTATCAAGACGCGCTGCAGCATTTCTTGACAAATACTGTTCCACATACTTCCTGCATTTTTTAATCAGACTGTCTATGGTCATTCTTTTCAGGAAATTGACCTCAAAGGATTGTGTGTAACTCATTATCAACACTTCCCATCCATAATATTGATGATCCTCTCTCGATGGCTGTCGATAGCTTTTACCTTTTCGGGTTCAGACAACGCACTCGATACTTTATTTCTGAGCTCAGGCGATAACTGAGGAAATTTATCTGCAAATGCATTTAGAGCAATAGAAACAGGATCATAACCTGTTAATTCTTTCATTGTATTATCAAGAATAATGTTTGCTGTTGTAAAATCGAGGTTATCGCAGGCAGCTAAGAAGCTGTCGGCCTTAGCCTGCCCACAATACTTTGATACTATAATTGAAATATTTTTAAGTTGTTCTCTTGAGCTTGCAACTGCAGAAGCAAAGCTGGTTGGTTGTAGTAATTCCATTTTACACTGTTCCTTCCTCAAAACAAAACAGGATTATTTTCGGTTTCCTCATCTAAAATAAAATCCTGAATGATATTGTTCCAAGTACCCATAAATTCGCTTGTGTATTCGCTGATAGCCAGAATATTTGCCTTGCGAAGATTATAAAGTTCAATTTCTGCTTTGTACTTATCTCTATCATCAACTGCCGAACGGAAGCGCTCAATGTAAAACATATATGTGGAGTTCATATTTTCAAAAGCCTGTTTTAATTCGTAAATCAAAGAGTTCATATACTGATCTACGACCGATTCCGTCAACTTATCACGTAATTCCTCTGCTATGCCATTTTCATATACAGCATTCTTGAAAGAGGCCATCAAATTCTCCTTGCATGTCTGCAAGAAACACACCCTTGGGGCGGAAAACCTTAATTTATAGTCCTTTTCAGTTGCATTTCCGAAGTGTCTCTTAAAAAATGTACTGATATTCTTCCAAAACTTCTTTTCAAAAAGAACAGATAAATTATGATAAAGATTAAAGTCGATATATCCAACCTGAACGATGACCTCACTGGGAGGCGTCATTTTAGTGGCAAATTCAAACTCGGGAAGCTCAGGCAGATCTAAGTTAATATGTTCTTTTACAAGCCGTTCACGGCAGAGATTACTCTCTTGACGCAATAGGCCCTGCCTGCGCCTAACGATTACTTTAACCTCACGGCTAAGTTTTGAAAGCTGTTCAAATGTTGTCTTTGCTGCCAATTCCACCCTTTGTTTAGCAATTTGATTCGCTATAGTTTTGAAATCAGCTGTAGAAAAAAGCCTGTCGATCTGACTGCCGTCCATCTCTTCAACGCCTTCGACCTTCTTCCAAATGGCTTCTACCATTGCAGAATACATTGCTTCTGCAACAGACTTTTTCTCACAAACAGGCTCTAATGACTTACGCTGATAAGCTATAAACGCATCGTAATCACCACCGAAAGTTCTTAAAAGGCTATTTACAGCAAGTTCATTAAGATCATCCTGCTTAAAATTGGTGCTTAAAATATCTTGTACCGCATCAGTGTAATCGGTAATAATCCTGGATATTTCGCTTATCTTCTCATCATCTGCATTAATAAGAGCTTCAATATTCGCGATATAGTCAAGCAAACCTTGAATTTTCATTTTATGGGATGAGATCTCAAAAGTAACATTGTTGACAATCTCATCTCGCGCTTTACTCTGCGCCACATAGGAAACATAGCTCATAAGTGCAGGCATACCACTGTCTTTCTTGAATACGTCATACGAGATCGTCTGAATGCCATGATAGTATTCAAGATTTTCAGAGTGCGTATGGAGCCAGGCAAGAGCAGAAACATCCTTATGAGCAAACTTAATGCGCTTCATTTCTCCGATAGGAAGATTATTTTCTGCATCAAGCTCAGTAACTCCGGCTTTTTCAGCTTCAATAGCACTAAAATATTCCAAAGAACAAGTCGGGAAAATAATGCAGTCCCTATAAGCCTCGTCAATATTAGCAAGCCTTGTTTTCAAGAAATCTACAGACATAACAAAGGACTTCGGACTTTCCGTATCTGTATATCTGACATCAATCTTGTTCAAGGCAAAAATAAGAGAATGAAATTTATTCTGGGCCGTAAACATCTCTTTTACCCGGCGAAGGTAATCTTCCTCTGACGTAGTGAGATATTTGGAATAGTCGATAGCAAACACAGCTACATCACATCTCTGCATAGCTTTTTCAGCCACATCAGCATGGGTAGTTCCGGCCGCATCCGGACCTGCCGTGTCAAAAATCGTATAGGATGAAAAATTGTTTTCATCAGTAACATACCCGATATGCATATCAGGTAACGCATAGCCCTGTTCTTTGTTATTCTGAGCCGCTCTAAAATGGCCGTTGATTACATCGTGAATTTCCTCACGGGTATCAAAATCCTGTTGAGCGCTGCCTTCCAGCTGTAAATGATATAAACTATCGGGACTCTTCTTGTAGAAGCAATTGTTCGGCGTTGCAAGTTCTGTACTGGTAGGAGCAATTTGTTCCCCCAGAAAACAGTTAACAATAACACTTTTTCCTGCCTTTTTAGAAGCTGCAACGGCAAATTTCAGTTCTACATCAATCGACTTAAGTATCTGAGCCTTAATGGAAGTACAAGAGTCAAGAGCATCATCAATATCCTTAAGCCTTTCTGCCTTTGTCGGGTTGTTATCATCCCTTTCTGTTTCAACATCGTCTCTGAGAGTAATCAAACGCCTTATCGCTGTTTCACAGCCCTTAAGCAGCTCGCCTACGTTTTTCATAAAACGCTTTGTCTTATCGGCATCCTTTTCTTCCTTTCTAAGAAGAATATCAACCTTTTCCAATGGATACTCTATAAAGATAAGCTGCTGAACGATAAATGCAAGCTGCACACGATCATTACTTTCTACAATTATCTTGCATGGATTCCTGCCATCAAGCTCATTTACGAGGCTGCTCATAGAAATGATTTCTCTGATTCTTTTTCCGCCTCTCGCAGAATAAGAAATCCGTAAATCTTTCTTTTCGTAACAAATCTTGAATTTGTATAGATACTCAGCATCAAGACCTCTGCCCTTGTCATAAAGTGCGTCAATATAGTCATAAAGAGTACCTGCGCCTGAATAGACAAAGACTACGCCGGCATCCTCATCAATATCCCTTTTGATCTCGTCTATATCTTCCGTAATACTATTTCCAAACAATTCTTTATATTTCATATCGATTATCTCCTCATTAGTTAGCAAGCGAATCTAGAATACCATTGACAGCACCAATAATTGCCGCCTTCTGCTCTTGTTCGCGGCGCTGTTTGTCTAAAAGCTGAGTCTCCTTATATTTAATTTTATAAAAGTTAGTACTCAGGAATCCTCCAAATGCCTTGCTTTTAATGTAGTTAATAATGTCATCTATTGACTTCGCTTCTCTTGCAACAAAGGGCTTCTCCATACTAATTGCCCGGACAAAAGCATTTGTAAGAACATCCTGCAAAATTTTAATGTCAACATCAAAGTCTGCCCTAAAATTCTCAACAGAATACAGTTTACCACCCCTTATTGAGCTATGGTAGCGCTCATAGTACCGTGTGAATGCTTCCTTATCGGCAACACTGCAAGGTTCATTGCTCTTTATAATCTGTGAAAGAATTTGTATGACAAGATTAATCTTGAAACTGTCTTCCTTATCCGCAAGATCCGAAAACTTCCTGGTGATAGTTTCAATAATTGAGTTATTATTGCCACCAACGGCAGAGAATGCCTTTTCAGCAAATTTCAAAACCTCATCAGGAACTTCTCTTAATCCTGTAATTCGGCTGATATCACCCATCAACGTGCGAAGCGAATCTGCTGCATTCAGATGGTGGTGGAAAAGAAGCATCATACAAAGCGGCTGATCCTTCGGGGCAATGTCGATATATGCCAAATCATTCTTACAATCAACCTTCCTATAGAAAATGGACAGACTATAAAAATTATCTATGCTGTCATAAAATTCCCTAAGTCGTTCCGCACCGTATTGGCTTGTAATAAGGATCTGATAAATATAACGTGAAAACCGCTCAATAAGGCTCTGATAATAAACCTCATTGCTATGGTCTAAGGAAATTAGATCCCTTCTATAAGCAGCAACCTCGCCTTTTAAGAGTTCTCCAAGTTCGTCACGGTACGGGGAGGTTGTATCTACACCCATAGCGTTAAGAAGAATATCCAAAATCTGTACAGAATAAGCCGTATGATGCTCATCAGCAATGTTTATAACGTTCTGAGAAAAGTCCTCATACATTTCCTTAAACTTAATTTCTCTTACAGCATCTTCGATACGACCAACATCTTCATGATTACCGATATACGGACTACGCTTAATTACCTCATCAATCAGCTCATCTGAAATACTGTATTTTTCCGTCGTAACATTAGCAGATATATAATCTGCTATCTGCTTTGAAAGAGGCAATTCTGTCGGCATATACGAACGAATTTCTGCTTTCAAATCAAGTAACTTTTTCTCTGCCGCAGGCCGAATGTCATCAATCAATTCTGCAACCATAGTAACCTGCTCAGCGCTATAACTTCGACTGGCTGTATGTTCTTCAATACCTGAACGAATATCACTAAATGCCCTTAAAATATCTGCCCTTATACGGTTTATACGACGTTTAAGCACATCAAAACGTTCATTTTCGTTGTACTCAGCAAGTATTTTACGCATTGTCTCAACGCCATCGCCAAATGGCATTTCACTTTCTCTTTCTTGAAACGATCTCAATATCCGGTCATCCGGATCAAGCCCGGCAGCCTGTAAGTGAGCACGGGCACAACCGAATATTATTCTATGCTTATTCGCTTGAGCGACAAAGCCTTTACTAATCCATTCCTTACAGGTATTATCTATATTCTCCGGAATATTCCTTGCTTCATCGGCCCTGTTTGCATACACAAAGAGTTTATCATTAAGCGGGTTGCCCTCATCATCGGATTCACGAAGAATTTTAAGCGATTCACCCGTCAAGCTTGGGCTGGCGCCGTTGGCGACAACGATAATTGCATCTGCAGATTTCATACGCGCTAACGTCTGAATCTTATGTAACTCAGTAGGCGAATTGAAGCCGGGAACATCGAAAATGACAGCATTCTTCATTTCGTTCAGCTTTTTGGATCGAATTACTACCTGCTTTACTGCGCGGGCCTTTGATTCATCGGTAATATATTCTTCCAGCTCGCCTGAGTTTATCCTGTCGGCTGAGAATAAGACTGCAGGATTTCCAAGCAAATCAGACAAACTATTCACATTTCTGATTATTGCCAAAATATCCTCATGTATCGAATCTCCATAAAGGCATTTCTTTTCATCTGACACCTCACTTTCATAAATAGCCAGATACTGTTTCTCGTCAATCGTGTCAAACGAGTAGCGCTCATAATTCGGAAATCCAAGCTTGCAGAGTTTATCCTTAAAATCCCTGTCAAATTCATCATCATTATAGAAAGAAACTGTTGCACTATCGTCCTTATCATCGCCGCTATACTCAATCTGAGTGGATGTAAATGTACATCTCAGATCTTTTGTGGGCAGAAGATTATTCTCCATAAGTGCGTTGGCGAAAGTACTTTTACCCGCTTTCTCTAATCCAACGATAGCAATCTCAAATTCGTTGTTTTTCAACTTACGTAGTACTGTTTCTGCTTCTGCTTTAAGATTTTTGAGTTGTTTCCTGAGTTCTGCACTTACAACTGTACCTGAATCCATTTTAAGAATACGGTCAAGAGCCTGGATTTGTCTTTCGAGTTTTGTGAGATATTCTTCTCTCTCAAGTGTCGTATACCCTGCCATAAAAGCTCTTCCTCCATTTCACTCTTATACTGCTGCCTGAACACCGTTTTTATTTATTTTCATCCTGTCCTGTTATAGGACAATCTTCTTCACAGCATATGATACCATACAATTTGTCGCATTTTGTCTCATTACAAGACATTTTGTCATTTCTTATTATATGAAAGAAGGGAGTTGATTTGTGTGCCCAGAATTATTGATGGAGAGAAAAATAATATTGTTGGCCAGCAAGTACGCTATTTCAGAAAAAAAAGAAAATTCAGTCAAACGGAATTATCTATAAGACTCGAAACTCTAGCCATATATGTATGCAGAGGCTCTATTTCACGCATAGAAGATGGTTCACGTACCGTAACCGACATTGAGTTATTTGGCTTGGCATCTGTATTAGGCACATCCATTGAGTCTTTCTTCCCTCCGCTTGCATATGGTTCGGAACTACCAGACTCTGATTCTCAAAAACGGAATAATTTATAACAATGACAAATGCCAGTATCTACCAATAATTGATTCTGGCATTTCCTACTCTGTCCCTAATAAATTGACCTATCTGTTCTCCTATATTGTTCCTTTTACTCATCAACTTCATCCATGAGCATTCTTTAGTTCCTCCAGAAACTCTTCTTTAATCGGCTCCATGCAATGAATCCCCTCACTTTCCGCACAAAGAAAAATAAATTTCCGAAACCACTCCGGCTCATTGGAAATATTGTCTACCAACTTTTTTACTATCCGTTTCCCAGTCTTTCTGTCAAGCACTGCCAGCAATATTAAGATGTAATTTCCATTATCCAGACACTCCCTGACACTATAAACATTCAGGTATTTGTGGATACACAGCATCATGCCATCTACATCCATAAGGCCATATTTCGAAGCATAAGCATGGGACGCAGCACCGGCCTGTACCTGACTCGTTTTTTGAAACTGTCTGCCATCCGCTCCGTTAAGACCTGTTTTGTTTTACTCCACATATTGCCGCTCTCCTCCCTTTGTATCAAGTCTGCATAGACTTTCGACTATAACCTGCAATAAACTAATCAAGGATAATTGCTGCCCGAAAATACGGATCTTTACAGGCAGCAATTACTTAAACTATGCCGAAGCAGTATCCTACAGTTTACTTCCCTTTCTTTCCGTTTGGAACGTCCCTGACAATTCCACAATCCGCTACACTTTACCCTCTACCACACGCTTTTTCCTCACAGCAATATAGTATTTCTCGGTAGTGGATTCTCTATGAAACGGATCAATCCTCAACTTCGTTTATGGATTTGCTGTCCCCCCATGACCATCGAGTGCTTCCTGACCGAGCTGCCTGCCGCCCCCATCCTTTCTCTCCTTCAACAGGAACCGCTCCCCTTCGTAAGTCCGCACCGGGTTCCCCCTGACAATACGGTAGTGCTCCATCCATGCGGCATCTGCCTGCCGTTCCCGGGGTCCCTGTCCCGCGCTGACTTGAATAATCATAAATTTGTACCTCATACAGTTTTGAGTTTTATTATAGTCACGCGGTATCCGGTATCTGAAATGTTTTTCTTCCACCTTTTCATACCGCATGGCTATCTGCGTTTTCTCATTTTTCCCTGCTATCTTTTCTGATGAGTCTCTTTGCTCCCGGCCTTGTAATTATAGACCGGCTTCAGGGTCTCCGTTATCCGGACGGTATCCCTGATCCGCTCAGCAATCTCCGCAATAGAGCGATAGGCAAAGGGAGCCTCGTCCAATGTGTCCGCCCCTACGCAGCTGCTATAGATACCTTTCATTTCTCTTTTGAATTCCGATACGGTATACTGGCTTTTTACATCCTCACGCTTCAGCCTTCTGCCGGAGCCGTGGGGTGCGGAGCAGTTCCAGTCCTCATTGCCCAGTCCGATGCCCAGAATCATACCATCCCGCATATTCGCCGGGATGATCACCCGGGCTCCCTCTTCGGCGGCGATAGCCCCCTTGCGGAGCATTCCCGAAGCATCCAGATAATTATGTGCCACCGAGAACTGCTCTGACGCCTTCCATTTCATCCCTTTCAAAATTTCCCTGACGATGACCTGCCTGTTCAGTTCGGCATAGTCCTGAATGGTCTGCACATCCTCCAGGTATGCTTCTTTTTCATCCCCTTCCAGATAGCTCATGTAATAGGGGACATCCAGTCCCCGCTCCGCCAGGAATGTATGGGCAAGCTTTGTATAATACTCCGCCACTTCCTCCCCCAGATGCCTGCTGCCCGTATGCACCACCAGATACAGGCTTCCGTCCTCCCCCCTGTCAAGCTCTATGAAGTGGTTGCCTCCGCCAAGGGTGCCCAGGCTCCGCTCTGCTTTCGGCCTGTTGACATGCCTGGCGCAGCGAAGCTTTTCATAGGAGAATTCCGCCGCCATATGGTGCGGCTCTTTCCTTATGTCGAACCCTGACGGCACATTCTCCCGGATGACCCGGTCCAGCTTCTGGAACTCTGCTTTATTCTTATTCAATTTTATGCAGGTCATTCCGCAGCCGATGTCCACGCCCAGAAGCTGGGGAATCACTTTGTCTGTGACAGTCATGGATAAGCCGATAGGCCCCACCTTGCCGGGATGGACGTCCGGCATCAGGCGTATTTTGCTGCCCTGAGCCACCTGGTTGTCGCATATCATTTTTACCTGCGCCTGCGCGTAGTCCTCCACGTCATCCGTAAATATCTTTGCTTCGGCATAAATGCCTTTTACTGTTTTCATATGATTTTCGTCTCCTTAAAAATGGGCGCAAAAAAAGCACCCCAAAGGTGCCGCAGCAGCAAGAATATCTTATAAAAGTTTTGTTGGATGCCAGGAATAACCTAATCGCGACAAAACTATCTATTATACTTGCGGAGCGCTGTACCTTTGATTGTCAGTTCCTCTATTTTGTTTTGATATCGTCTATTCTTCTGCATGGTAGGCCCTCCTTTCCTAAATCCTTTTATTTTGGTAACGAATACATAGTAGCACAAAGGCTGGAAATTGGCAAGCAGAAAATCTCTCCTGCACCTTCTGAACATTCTGCCCGGGCACCCTCAAATAAAACGGCGATTTCTGCTATCTGAAACCGCCGTTTCCCTTACCATAATATAGCTTATGAGAAGCACACACTTTGCTTCTGATAAAAGGCGCGTCCTTTGCACCGCATTCGATTATAGGAAACGGTATTTGCTTCCTATAATATTTATAGGTTATACATTTGCGAATAAATCATTTTCTACCGCCTCATATTCCTCCTCTGTATATCCATAAGACAGTATCTGTTCCTTGGTTGCATTTGCATTAATCATTCTTTTAATGGCACGTTTCCGTTCTTCCTCAACGATGTTCTGTGATAAATTACACATGCTCTGCAGCCTCCCTTCCAATTCCTCTGTCATTATCATTCCATATTCAGAATCAATGGCCTTGATTGCCTGTGATAAATATGTTTCTGCCATTACCTTATCCTTTCGCTGTAGTCTTGTAGTGCAGATCTCTACATAAATTCTGCTCCCGGCCGTACAAAATCAAAATATCAGTACAGAAAACACCTGCAAAAGTTTTATGCCAACTGCAGGCCAGCCAAATCCCTGACCATAAAGCTGGATGCCATCTCCCTTATCTGTACTCTTTCTGTATATCATTTTTCACTTTTCTTTGCCACCTGTCTATCCAAAATTTCGTAAAATTTACAGGAAAACAACAACTCAACCTTTTTCTCCTGCTATTCCGCTTCCTTGAATGTAATGAACCGATCCATTTTTCCGTCTGCCCCAAAACCATTAAACCCACATAAATTAGGCTCTGACCATCATTTGACAATAATCTATAAAATAATCTATCCGTTAGGATTTTGCAGGAAAAAGCAGGAAAATCTTCCTGATTTCGATAACGCGCATAATCTGCGCTTTCCCTTGCCTTAAAATACCAGAATCCCGCAAACCCTTGATTTTACTGCACAAAAACACCCCGGCGAATCTCTCCACCGGGGGATTTATAGCAGGGCTACAAGGATTCGAACCTTGAAATGACGGAGTCAGAGTCCGTTGCCTTACCGTTTGGCGATAGCCCTATGCCACATCACTTGACTTATTATACACGAAGTGTTTCCAAAATGCAATACCCTATTCATATTTTTTTCAATTTTTTGTATTAACTATTTTAAAATTACATTTAAACTGTTTTTTGTTCGGCATAAATCAAACAGTATACATAATCCCGGGATACAGCCCGCAGTCCGTTTCTCTGCAAAAGCGGGCTGATCACAGGATGACATTGTCTGATTATACAATATTCCGTGCGCATATGGAATCAGAAGTTGACCAGGTGTCCTTCTCTGTCAACATTATACCTCAAACGTCAGTTCACCATATCCGGGCACCGGCCAAATCTCCTTGTCGACAATCTTCTCCAGCTCATCTATGGGAGCGCGCAGCCTGGCCATGGCATCCATAACGGTATCTTTATAGAAGAATGCTTGCTCTCTGGCTTCGGACATGGCTCCTGCCCTGGCAATGACCTCACTCAATTTCACCATGGCTGCTCTGGCCGCAGCCAGATAGCCGCTCACTTCCCGCAGCAGTTCGGCCTGCACAGATGCATCCCCGCCGGCCTCTCTCACGGCAATCACGGTATCGGCCAGCGACTTCGTATATTTCATGACGGCCGGAATATATTTCTTTCCTGCCATGTCGATCATGGTATTGGCCTCGATATTGATGGTTTTTGCATACTTTTCATAGATGATTTCTTCGCGGGACTCCAATTCTATCCTTGTAAAAATGCCGAACTTCTCGAACAGTTTTACCGCTTTCTCTGTAGTCAGCGTAGACGCAGCCTCCACCATGGATTTGATATTGGGCAATCCGCGTCTGGCTGCTTCCCTCACCCAGTCCGGCGAATAGCCGTCCCCGTTGAAGATAATCCTCTGATGCTTTCCCAGGTATTCCTTGATCAGATCATGCACCGCCAGTTCGAAATCTTCCGCCTTTTCCAAAACGTCCGCCGCTTCACAGAAGGCCTCCGCCACAATGGCGTTCAGGGTGGTATTGGGACTTGCAATGGAATCCGCGCTTCCCACCATCCGGAACTCGAATTTATTGCCGGTAAAAGCGAATGGCGAAGTTCTGTTGCGGTCTGTGGCATCCTTCTCCAAATCCGGCAATGTGGAAACCCCTGTCTCCAGCTTGCCGCCTTCCAGACAGTGGGATGCTTCCCCCGTCTCTACCAGCTGCTTGACCACATCCTCCAGCTGCTCTCCCAGGAAGATGGAAATAATGGCAGGCGGCGCTTCGTTTGCGCCGAGTCTGTGATCATTTCCCACATCCGCCGCGCTCTGACGCAGCAGATCCGCATGGGTGTCCACAGCCTTGATGATGCAGGCCAGCACCAGCAGGAACTGAATATTTTCGTTGGGGGTTTCTCCGGGATCCAGCAGGTTTACACCGTTGTCGGTTCCCAGGGACCAGTTATTATGTTTGCCCGAACCGTTCACACCGGCGAACGGCTTCTCATGCAGCAGGCAGGTCATCCCATGGCGGCCCGCTACCTTTTTCATGGTCTCCATGACCAGCTGATTGTGATCTACCGCAATATTGGCCGTCTCATACACCGGAGCCAGTTCATGCTGCGCAGGCGCAACCTCGTTGTGCTGGGTCCTGGCAGTTACTCCCAGCTTCCACAACTCTACATTGAGATCTTTCATATAAGAACCCACTCGCTCCCGGATGGTACCGAAGTAATGATCCTCCAGCTCCTGTCCCTTCGGCGCCGGCGCCCCGAACAGGGTACGTCCTGCAAAAATCAAATCATCACGCTGTAAATACTTCTCTCTGTCCACCAGAAAGTATTCCTGCTCCGGCCCCACACTGGCTACCACCTTCGTCGCTGCGGTATTTCCGAACAGACGGACAATGCGCAGCGCCTGCTCGCTGATGGCCTCCATGGAACGGAGGAGCGGCGTCTTTTTGTCCAGTGCCTCCCCCGTATAGGAACAAAACGCCGTAGGGATGCAGAGGATAACCCCCGTGGCATCCTGTTTCAGGAATGCCGGAGAAGTAATATCCCACGCCGTATAACCCCTTGCTTCAAACGTAGCACGCAACCCTCCGGAAGGGAAGGAAGAGGCATCCGGCTCTCCTTTGATCAGCTCCTTGCCGGAGAATTCCATTATCATCTTGCCGTCTTCATCCGGATGTGTCACAAAAGCGTCATGTTTCTCCGCCGTGATGCCGGTCAGAGGCTGAAACCAGTGGGTATAGTGTGTCGCTCCGTTTTCCACTGCCCAGTCCTTCATGGCTTTCGCCACCACATCGGCGGCCGCCAGAGACAGCTCCCCGCCCTGATCCATAATCTTCCTGACTTCTCTGTATACGCTTTTCGGCAGCCTCTCCTTCATTTTACCGAAAGTAAAGACCTTACTGGCAAAAATCTCTTCCACATTCAATACTTCACTCATTTTCTCTTCCTCTCCCTTTCTCTCAAATGGGAACACCGGCTCCACCATCGGCATTCCGGTCCCGGGGAAGTGTCCACAATGCATCCGTGGCTTTCCGGCACTTCCTAAGACCTGCGCATAAAATAGTATCTTCGGCACCTTATTGATTCCATGTCCGTCTGGCGACAGACTTTCCTCCAACACAAAAAAGTTCCAAAGTAACCCCGCTACTTATGGAACCTCCTCGTTCACCCGATACCGATGTACAAAAACGTCTGTATTGCCTCCAACGTTTCGTTTTTATTAAAATACTCTACTTTTTCTCAAATTGCAATACCCCAAATCTATTTTCTCGTTTTCACCCAAAAATTTTGTCGTGATACGTTATTAAAAAAGCATATCGCCCATATACTCCTGGATCCGGAAGTTAAGCTTTGGCAGAATTCACGAAGGCGGCTTTTGATTCTTCCTCTTCAAGCCATGCACCGCAGCAGATGCACGGAAACTCCGAAACGGCAATGCTTCCCACCCGGCGAAAACAGTAACGTTTCCTGCAGTCTTTCCTGCAACCATTGCAGATTTTCTATGGACGAATGCGCTCAGACATGATAAACTGGGCATAATCTATTTAACATTACTACACGGACATTAAGAAAGGAACAGGCCGATATGCATACCGGAGCGAAAAACGGACTGCGCGCGAAAGCCCAAAAACTACTGGAAAAATTACCTCCCCCCCTGATTCAATTTCTGAAATTCGGCATGGTAGGCGCCGTCAATACCATATTGTCCTACCTCATCACCAATACCTGCTACTATGCCCTGCATCTTCATGAACAGATCAGCAATTTTGTCTCCTTTCTGATTACGGTGCTGGTTTCCTTCCTGCTGAACAGCCGTTTTGTATTCCGGCAGGAGGAATCACGTCAGCCCTGGTATCAGGCATTGGCGAAGGTCTATGCCTCCTATGCCCTGACAGAGCTGGTTTTGATGGGGCTGCTCCTCTTCATTCAGGAACGCCTGCTGGGGATCCCTCATTTCATTGCCACCTTCCTGAATTTGTGTGTGACGGTGCCGTTAAACTTTCTCCTGAATAAATTCTGGGCTTACCGCAAACACCGCGATAAATCTTGAAGAACCCGAAAAGATATGCTATGATAGGCATATGAATAAAAGGATACAGGAAGATACGCTCATGAAAATCATGCCGAACCGTATGGACTACGGTTATTTGAAATATCAGAAGGAATTCGAAGAAAAGGCTCTATCCGTACTCCGGTCAGGCTGGTACGTACTGGGAAAGGAAGTACAGACCTTTGAGGAACGTTTTGCTTCCTACACAGGCGCCGGCTACTGTGTGGGACTGGCCAGCGGACTGGACGCCCTCTGGATTGCCGTGAGGCTGCTGGGTATCGGCCCCGGCGACGAAGTCCTCGTTCAGGGCAATACTTATATCGCCAGCGTCATGGGAATCACCATCAACGGCGCTACCCCGGTCTTTGTAGAGCCGGACGCCTATTACCAGATTGATGCGGATAAAATAGAAGAAAAGATTACGGACAGAACCAAAGCCGTCATGGTGGTTCATCTCTATGGCCATGTGGCAGATATGGACAAAATTACCCGCATATGCCAAAAACATCACCTGAAACTCATCGAAGACTGCGCCCAGTCACACGGAGCGCTTTACAAGGGGCAGATGACAGGCACCTTTGGAGATGTGGGATGCTTTTCCTTCTATCCCTCCAAAAATCTCGGCGCCTTCGGGGATGCGGGCGCGATTGTGACAGGTTCCCCCGATCTGGCAGGAGATGCGCGGGTATTTCGAAATTACGGCAGTGAAAAACGTTATTACAACAAGGTAGTCGGGGCAAATTCCAGGCTGGACGAGCTGCAGGCTGGTCTCCTGAATGTCAGGCTGACCCATATGCAGGAAATCACAGACGAACGCAGACAGCTGGCAGAGCGCTACAGTCGCGGGCTGCACCAGAAAAACCTGATCCTGCCCGCACAGCGTCCGGATACGGATTCCGTATGGCACCAATATGTCGTCCGCACCAAAAGGCGCAGCGAACTGACTGCCTGGCTGGACAGCAAAGGAATCGGTACCCTGATCCACTATCCCATTCCGCCGCATCTGTCCCAGGCCTACCGGGATCTGGGATACGTAAAAGGAGATCTCCCGATTACGGAAAACTATGCCGACACCGTGCTCTCCCTCCCTTTCTATACAGGAATGACCGAGGCGGAACTGGAAGTAACCATAGACTGTATCAATTCATTTATATAAGAAGACGGAGCAAACCATGGAAAAACTGGAAGAACAGATTCAGATTCTGGATTTCCCGGATCTGGGTGACGAAAGAGGCAATCTGGTTGTAGTGGAAGGCGGCCAGGCGATTCCTTTTGATATCAAACGAATTTTTTATATCTACGGTTCCGACACGGAGGTTGTCCGCGGAAGCCATGCCAATCTGCGGTCGGAATTTGTGATGATCAATGTATCCGGCACCAGCAAAGTAAAGGTGGACAACGGGCATGAGCAGCGTATTCTGGAACTGAACCGGCCGCGGATGGGGCTGTATCTGAAGTCCATGGTCTGGAAGGAAATGTATGATTTTTCTCCGGATTCCGTATTGCTGGTACTGTCCAATGAGCATTATGACCCGAATGAATATATTCGTGATTACAAAACTTATCTGGAAATGGTGGGGAAATGAGCAAAATATCGATTATTGTGCCCGTATATTACAATGCGGATACATTGGAACTCCTCTATGAGGACATGAAGAAGAAAATTCTGCCGCAGCTGGGAGACTATGAAATCGTAATGGTAGACGACGGCTCCGGGGACGACTCCTGGCAGGTGATGAACCGCCTGCGGGAGCGGGATTCTCATATTAAGCTGGTGAAGCTGTCCCGCAATTTCGGAGAACATGCCGCCCTTCTTGCCGGCCTGAGTGCCTGCAGCGGAGACTGTGCCGTCACCAAACAGGCTGATCTGCAGGAGGATTCCCGCATTATTCTGGAGATGTACGACAGCTGGAAACAGGGAAATAAGGTGGTTCTGGCTGTGCGGAAGGAGCGGAAAGAGAACCCGGTAAAGGTCTTTTTCGCCAATCTCTACTATGCCCTGATCCGGAAGATCGTCAACAAAAATATGCCTGTGGGCGGCTGCGACTGCTATCTGGTAGACCGGAAGGTCATCGAAGTGCTGGAGCGGCTGGACGAGAAAAATTCATCCCTAACCCTCCAGGTATTGTGGGCCGGATTCCAGACGGATATGATTTATTTCGTAAGGCAGGACAGAGAAGTCGGGAAATCCCGTTGGACCCTCTCCAAAAAGGTAAAGCTGGTCATGGATTCCGTGATGAGTTTCTCCTATTTCCCTCTCCGTTTTATGTCCGGGCTGGGTATTCTGTTCAATATATTGGCTGCCGTTCTTTTAGTCAGCGTGATGGTGGAAAAGTTTACCAAAGGCACACCCATTGTGGGCTGGGCGTCTTTGATGTGCGTGGTTTTATGCGCGTCAGGCGTGATTATGCTGATGCTTGGCATCCTGGGCGAATATATCTGGCGCACGCTGGACGCCGCCAGAACGCGCCCTCCCTATATTGTGGATGAGGTTGCGGAGCCCCTTGCAAAGGAGAACCGGGATGAAGCATAAGCTGAATAAATGGCATCTTCTGCTGCTCTTTTTAAGTGCCCTGGCCGCTCTGAAGATGATTTTCTTCGCCTTCGGCCTGGATGAGGAATATCAGCTTGTGATGTCCTACCGAAATGCCCGAGGAGACCGGCTCTTTCTGGATATGTGGGAGCCCCATCAGTCTTCCGCTTTTTTGTGTACGATTATAATGAAGCCATGGCTGGCTCTGTTCGGCACCACTGGCATCGTACTCTGGCTGCGCCTGTGCGGCACGCTGATCCATCTGGGGGTCTCAATCTATCTGTATCGAACATTGAGGTCTATCCTTGCGCAAAAGGAGGCATGGCTCCTGGCGCTGATTTATTTCAATACCATCCCCAAGCAAATCATCCTGCCGGAATTCGGGATTATGCAGGTCTGGTTCTACACCCTCTTTTCCCTGTTCCTGCTGCGCTATTATGCGCCGGATACGCAGGCGAAAGGGTCCTTCCCGTTGCCCGCCGCGCAGCCTGCATGCCCTGCCGGGGGCAAACCTCCGCATACGTTCCCGCGCAAAAACAGACGGCGCTATCTGATTCTGGCCGCCCTGGCTCTGGTGCTGAATATCCTCTCCTATCCCTCCTGCCTGATTCTGTTTCCCTTTGCCCTGTTTCTCCTTATCAGGCTCTCCGGAAAAACCGGCTGGCAGGATGTGGGGCTTTTCACCCTCATTTGCGTATTATGCGGCGCAGGATATCTGGCTATGCTATTTACTTACACCTCCCCTTCGGAACTCATCACCACCCTTTCTCATATCCTGACCGGAGATGTGACCCATTCCCTGACTTTGCATGATAAACTGGCTGCCTTGCTGAGGGACGCCCTGTATCTGGCTGCCCTGTGGGCCGGCTGTCTGGCGCTCTCCGCCGGTATCTGCAAATGGAGAAATCTTAGGCGGGAAATGTTCTTCTCTCTGGCTGCCATGCTCTCCTGCGGAGTAGAAGTATTTTACTGGGTAATACTCAGACAGGGATATGAAATGATGCAGATCCACCTGATCGGCTTTGCCCTGGCCGGACTCTGGGCATGTTCGAAAAAGAATGTAAAAGAAAGCGCTCTGCAGAAAATCACTTTGCTCCGCTGCCTGATGCTGGGCGCCCTGCTCTCGCTTCTGGCAGTGGTTTATCTGACTGATCTGAATCTGGCCACCTCTGTGCCCCATGCCATGCCCGCCGCATTCTTCGGGGCGGTTCTGCTGCTTTTTGCCTGCCGCAGAACAGACGCGCCCCCTTCCGGGCATAAGTGGGTTATGGCCGCCCTGACCGTCTGGTGTCTGACTGCCATCTTCGGCAAGGGCTACAGCCTGCGCTCCGGAGTCGGCTATAACAATGTACTTCAAAGCGGCGGCATCCTGAAAAAGGGCCCGGCTGCCGGAACCATCTCTACCTATATGGGCGCTTATATCTATAATCAGGACTATGAAGACTGGCAGACGCTTCTGCAGGACGGAGACCGGGTCCTGATTATGGTAGACCAGGTAATGAGCCTGGGGACCATACAGTATCTGTTCAAAGATGTGGAAATATCTCATTTTTCCATCGTAAATCCCACTGCCTATGACGAAAGGCTGCTGGAATATTGGGAATTGTATCCCGAAAAATCCCCCAATGTCATCATCGTTGACTGCTGGTACGGGGATCTGATGGCCGAGCCAGACAGTTGGATGATGCGCTATATTGAAGAAGATTTCGGCTATACGCAGGCCGAAGACGGAAGCTATATCCGGATATACCGCCGGGATAATTCTGCCGATTTGCAGTAATGCAGCGAGCGCCGCGCCAAAGCCGTTTTGCTTCTTCGGTCTCTCAGGGTACTTCCTTGCGCGCTGCGGCAGACCGCTGGACAGGCTAGTACTGCCTTGCGGGAATAACGGTGAATTCAGTGCCCGATATTTGTGTCAGGACAGGGAGGAAGAAGGAGGCGCTGCGGCGGACACGCCTGCTGATGACGACGCAGCACTGGCACAGGGAGCGGGTGCTGAATTCACCGGAATTTCCGCAAGACAGTACTTTTGGCCTATGCTCCGCTACGGTCCATGCCGGACGTGTGCCGCCGGCAACAGCACCGTCGGCAGGCGTGTCCACCGTATCGCCTCCGCCTTGTCCCGGCACAGACATCAAGCACGCATTACGCCGGAATGAATGCAACGGTGTACCAGGATCACGCTTCCCGTCTTAGCAGATCATAGCGCTCAGGACTGCAGGAAAGTCTGACCCAGAGCTTCTCCCTTGCATGGGGGCAGCTGTCCACAGGCTCTCCCTCCTCCGTAAACAAAGCCTCCACCCTGGCCTTCACATTCTGTCCGTCAGGCTTCATGATCTCCAGATACTCTCCCACGGAAAATTTATTGCGCTGTTCGAACCGGGCCATCCGGAAATCCGTCCCCTGCTTCCGGGTATTCTCCCCCGCTTCCTGCCCGGGACTCCAGCCCGGCTCCGCCACATCTTCGACCATCCCCAGATAGATGTATTCATTCACATAGGTGCTGTTATCATAAATCTGGCCATCCTCCCTGGGCTTTCCGAAATAAAATCCCGTGGAAAACTGCCGGTGGGTACATTTGGAGATTTCCGCCTTATACCAGGCTCTTCTGGAGGCATATTGCTCCGGCCGGGAATGGAAATCATCCAGCGCCATGCGGTAGGTCCTGGTCACCGTGGCTACATAGAGCGCATTTTTCATGCGTCCCTCCACCTTAAAGCTGTCAATCCCCGCTTCCGCCAGCTCCGGTATATATTCTATCATACATAAATCTTTGGAATTAAAAATAAAGGTTCCTCTCTCATTCTCATATACCGGCATATACTCCCCCGGCCTCGTCTCCTCCGCCACCGCATATTTCCATCTGCAGGGATGGGTACAGGCTCCCTGATTGGCATCCCTGCCCGTAAAATAGTTGCTCAAAAGACAGCGTCCTGAATAGGAGATGCACATGGAGCCCTGTACAAAGCTCTCGATCTCCATCTCCTCCGGAATCCGCTCTCTGATGGCTCTGATTTCCTCCAGAGACAGCTCCCTGGCCGATACCACACGCCTGGCTCCCATACGATGCCAGAACCGGTAAGTTCCGTAATTGGTATTATTGGCCTGGGTGGAAATATGGATCTCCGCTTCCGGCCATACTTCTCTGGCAATGTCGAACATACCGGGATCGGAAATAATTAACGCGTCACAGGGCTCCGGCTTCATATCGCGCAATTGCGCAAAGTAAGCCGCAGCCCCTTCCAAATCCTCATTATGAGCCAATATATTTGCCGTCACATACACTCTTACGCCCCGGAAGTGGGCGAAAGCAATCCCTTCCGCCATTTCTTCCAATGAAAAATTCCTGGCCTTGGCCCGCAGTCCGAATACTTCTCCGCCCACGTACACCGCATCCGCGCCGAATACCACTGCCGTTTTCAGTACTTCCAGACTGCCTGCCGGGATCAGCAGCTCCGGCTTCTTTCTCTTCTTCATACAATCTCTCCCGCCTTCTTTGTACTCAGAGTAACCCCGTCCCCCACCGGAAGCACCACTGTCTCCAACCGGGGATCATGTTTCAGCTGGTAGAGATATTCCCGCATTCTGGCATGAATGGTTCTGTTTCTCCTGCTCACCGCAAACCGGGACTCCACGATATCTCCCTCCCGGAGTACATTGTCCGAAACCAGCAATCCCCCCGGAACCAGCAGGCGCAGAACATCCGGCAGAAAATGGAGATACTGTCCCTTTGCCGCATCCATGAAAATCAGGTCATAGCCTCCTGTCTGTTCCTTCAGAATCCCTGCCGCATCCCCTTCCAGCAGCGTAATCTGCTCTTCCCTGCCCGCCCTGCGGAAATTCTCCCGCGCGATGGGAATGCGCTTCTCATACTTTTCTATGGTAGTAATATGGCAGTCCTTCGGACCGTATTCACTCATCAGCAGCGCGGAGAATCCAATGGCTGTCCCCACTTCCAGTATCCGCTTCGGCCCGGTCAGCACCAGCAGAAATTTCAGCAGACTCTGCATGGACTTCCGGATCACCGGAACATTTGTCTCCAGCGCATACTGCTCTATCTCATCCAGAAAGGGGGAATTGCCGCTGTCCAGGGAATCGATAAAGACTGCCATTCTCTCATCTATGATCAAGCTTCTACCCTTCCGCCCCTTCCGGGCCGCTCTCCTGTGTATCTTCGGGTTCCATAGGGTCCTCTGCATCGTCTCCCTGCCCCGCCGTGCCGGTTCCGTCCGAGCTGTCAGAATCTTCGGAATCTTCTGAGTCTTCCGTATCCTCCTTCTCCACCACCATGGCGGCCATCATCTCCTCTGCCGTCATGGCCGTGTTCAGCTCAAAAGTGCCCGGTCCCACATCCTTGAAATACTCGGATAAATAGTACTGCAGGGTAAACAACTTAGCATCCCGCACCAGTCCTCTCTTCTCAAACAGTTCTCCTATCTCCATGGGAGACATGTTCTCCGTGACCGTCACCGTCACCGTGCGCCCTTCCCCTGTGGAAACGGCACTTTCGGTGAAAATACGGTAACCATAATCATAGCAGATCCCCGCCCCCTGATAGATCAGATATACAACCGCAATAGCGGCTACCAGCCTGAAAATTGCACCTGCTACGGCGCCAATTATATTGAGTACTTTCATATCAACCCCTGTCTGCCTGCTTCCAGCCGGCATACTATTCACTTCCCGTGAATGTTAAACTTCCATGATAATCGGCAGAATCATAGGACGTCTCTTGGTTTTCTTCCAAACGTAATCTCCCAGCGTATCCTTCGTGGTATTCTTTAACTTCCCCCAGTCGGTGATTCCCCTGTCCAGACATTTCTGGAGGGCATCGTCCACCGTCTGGCGGGCCTCCTCAATCAGTTCATCCGATTCCTTCACATATACGAAACCTCTGGAGACGATATCCGGACCGGCCACCAGCTGTCCCTCCGCCCGGTCCAGGCTCATAACCACAATCATGATCCCGTCCTCAGCCAGGTGCTGTCTGTCTCGCAGCACCACATTGCCCACATCGCCGACACCCAGACCATCTACCAGAATCGCGCCTACAGGCACCCTCCCCGTCACGCCGGCGCCATCCTCCCGCAGCTCTAAAACATCCCCGGAAGAAAGCACGAAAATATTCTCCTTCTCGATCCCCAGACTCTCGGCAATCTTCGCCTGGGCCTTCAGATGCTTGATTTCTCCATGCACAGGCACCGCATACCTGGGGCGGATCAGAGAGTAGATCAGCTTGATTTCCTCCTGGCAGGCATGTCCGGATACATGCGCATCCTGGAAAATCACATCCGCGCCCTTCCGGATCAGCTCATTGATTACCTTGGTCACCGATTTCTCGTTCCCGGGTATGGGATTGGAGGAAAAGATCACCGTATCCCCCGCTCCGATCGTAATCTTGCGGTGCATGCCTCCTGCCATACGGCTCAGCGCCGCCATACTCTCTCCCTGGCTTCCCGTGGTAATGATCACCTGTTTTTCATTGGGATAATCCTTCAGCTGCTCTATCTCAATCAATGCATTGTCGGGAATACTGATACAGCCCAGATTCCTGGCAGTCTCGATAATGCTCACCATGCTGCGCCCTTCCACGCAAACCTTACGGCCGAATTTATAGGCCGAATTGATAATCTGCTGCACCCTGTCCACGTTGGAGGCAAAGGTAGCCACGAAAATCCTGGTATTTTTATGCTCCTCAAACAAGGTGTCGAAAGTAGTCCCCACTGTCCTTTCCGAAGGAGTAAAACCGGGACGCTCTGCATTCGTAGAATCACACATCAGAGCCAATACGCCCTTCTTTCCCAGCTCCGCAAAACGCTGGAGATCGATGGCATCCCCGAATACAGGAGTGTAGTCAACCTTAAAATCGCCTGTATGCACCACCACACCTGCCGGTGAATAAATGGCCAGCGCCGCAGCGTCCACAATACTGTGGTTCGTCTTGATAAATTCCACCCGGAACTGCCCCATATTAATGGATTGTCCGAATTTCACCACTTTCCTCTTGGTAGTCTTGGTCAATTCATGCTCTTTCAGCTTATTTTCAATAATCCCCATCGTGAGCCTGGTGGCATAAATCGGCACATTGACCTCCCTGAGCACATAGGGCAGCGCCCCGATATGGTCCTCATGGCCATGGGTAATCACAAAGCCCTTCACCTTGTCGATATTATCCTTCAAATAGGTCACATCAGGAATCACCAGATCGATTCCCAACATGTCATCCGCAGGAAACGACAGACCGCAGTCTACCACAACAATACTGTCTCCATATTCGAAGGCAGTAATGTTCATACCGATTTGTTCCAGACCCCCCAGGGGAATTACTTTTAATCCGGAACAGCTGTTATTCTCTTTTTTCTTCAATCAAATTTCCTCCACATTCTACACAAACGCCCGAAAGCCCCGCAGCATGATTTGCAATACAAAATCCGGCAGTCAATGTGATCCCCTATTCCAGCCCCTCCGGGATATCACCTTGCCGCATTTCCTACAATTCCAATGATGATGATGCGTTTTGTGTACGCTCCTTGTGCTCCCCATCTCACAGCGAACAACGCCTTCCTCATAAAAAGAATTCGGTTCATCACCTGCAGCCTCTCCGGCAATTGTATGGTTCTATCAACATTATGTCAATTCTATGTCCTCAAGCATATTTTCAAACACGCCCGCCACGGCGGCCAGTTCTTCCTCATCCGACACCATCTCAAATACGCCGTCCTCTTCTCCGTCTGCGGAGATGTCCTTCATGATGAAAGCCTCTCCGTCCCCTTCCTCACAATCCGTGACAAGAAGATAGTTGACGCCTCCAAGCCTAGTCTGTTCTAATACGTAAAAACTCTCCGAGTCGTCCTGACCCGGATTGAACGTAATTTTTTCTGTTCTTTCCACGCCTTCTCCATTCGCCGGACTGCCTTCCGGTATCCGCGCCTCCGAATTTACTGTCTGCGGCTGTCCAGATAATTCTGCAAAATCAGAACCGCCGCTATCTTGTCCACATATTCTTTCCGCTCTTCCCGACGGACACCGGATTCCATCAGGATCTTCCCGGCCTCCACAGTCGTCAGACGTTCGTCCCACAATGTAACCGGCAATCCGGTCCTTCGCTCCAGTTTCTCACAAAATTCCCGTGTCAGCTCCGCCCGAATCCCTTCGCTGGCATTCATATTCTTGGGAAGCCCCAGGACGATTTCTTCCACTTCGTACGTCTCGATCAGTTCCTCAATCCTTGCCAGTGTCCGGCGCAGTTTATTTTCTTCCTTCCGCCGAATGATTTCCACTCCCTGGGCCGTTATGAACAATTCGTCGCTCACCGCCACCCCCACTGTCTTGGATCCGAAATCAAGCCCCATAATCCTCATCAGGAGCGCCTCCTATTGCCATTCTTTTGTGCGGATGTACTCTGTCAGCAGCTCTTCCACCAGTTCATCCCGTTCTACCTTCATGATCATACTGCGGGCATTTTTATGGCTGGTAATATAGGTGGGATCGCCGCTCATAATATATCCCACAATCTGATTCACCGGATTATATCCCTTCTCCGTCAATGCCTCATATACGGTGGACAGGACTTTTCCCGCACCCTCCTCAGGTACCGAATCAACCTTGAAGTATTGTGTATTTTCCAAATTCTGCATACCCTGACCTCCATACTGCGGGAGACATTGATTTCCCACTTCTTTGCTTTCCATGTTCTGCTAAAATATACCTTTTTCTAATATAACTCATTTGTATGTAAAATTCAAGTCTTGCCGTTACCGAAAGCTTCATTTTCTTACAATTTTATACTGGCGATTTCGCTATCTTAAAATTTCATCCGTCAAAAATCCCTTTATGGGAACCTTCACCAGGGTATTTACCTTATTTCCCTTTGCTGCCACGGCTGCCTTCACATAGTCTTTCGTATATCCCGTCAGCCAATTGCGCCCCCCAATCTCCCTGGGCTCCTCCAAAAGCACCTCTGCTTCCCGTCCTATGTAAGATTTCCGGAATGCCTTTGCCTGCTCCTTCGTCAGCTCCAACAGCGCCTCGCTGCGCAGACGCTTCACCGACTCCGGTATCTGTCCAGACATTCCTGCGGCCGCAGTGCCTGTCCGTCTGGAATATTTGAAAATATGCATCTCATAGAAGTTCACTTTCTCCAAAAATGCCCTGGTCAATTCGAATTCTGCTTCGGTTTCTCCCGGAAAACCCACGATCACGTCCGTGGTAATAGCCGGTCGGTCAAAATGACTGCGCAAATTCTCCACACAGTTATAGTATTCCCCGGCAGTGTAATGTCTATTCATCCTTTTTAAGGTAGTGTCACAGCCGCTCTGAAGAGAAAGATGAAAATGCGGACATAATTTCGGTATGGCTGCCAGGCGTTTTATGTTTTTCGGGCTCATAATTCTCGGTTCGAGAGAACCCAGCCGGATTCTGTCCAACCCGGGGATATCCTGGATTCGCTCTGCCAATTCAATCAGCCTGCTCCCGCCATTGTACTGCCCCGCAGCCTCATTGCCCTCTCCCAGATCGATCCCGTAGGAACTGATATGAATGCCCGTCAGCACCACCTCATGGTATCCTGCCTCTGCCATACCGCTTATCTCCCTGAGAATGTCCTCTTCCCTGCGGCTGCGCACCCGTCCTCTGGCATAAGGGATCACGCAATAGGAGCAGAACTGATTGCATCCGTCCTGGATCTTGATATAGGCCCTCGTATGCTCCGCTGTCTGCTTCAACAGCATCTCCTCGTATTCCCGGATCCGGCCAATATCCGGCACCGTAGTCCCCTGCAATGTCTTATCCTGCCTGTCCTCCAGATATTTCTCCAGAATCGTCACGATGTCCTTCTTGCGGTTGTTACCGATCGCAAGGTCAATGCTGTCATCGACTTCCACAGCCTGCTGTCCTGTCTGCACATAACAGCCCACAGCCACCACCACGGCCTCCGGATTCATCTGCCTTGCCCGATGAAGCATCTGCCGGCTCTTCCTGTCCGCAATATTGGTGACCGTACAGGTATTGACAATATAGATATCCGCCTTCTCTCCGAATGGCACAACCCTATATCCCTTTTCCCGGAGCAATTGCCCCATTCCTTCCATTTCATAGGAATTTACTTTGCAGCCGAGATTAAACAATGCGACACTTTTCATGATGATTCCTCACTTTTTTTGTACTGTTTTCGCCTTGACTTTTATCCGCCTACCCTTTAATATGGAACATAGAGACATCATAACAGTAAGGAGAGCATGACAATGAAAACAGTTCAGATTTTTTTAAATTCCATCGACAAAGTAAAGTCCTTCGTAAATGACATTTCCAAGTTTGACTACGACTTTGATCTGGTATCCGGCAGATATGTGGTCGACGCAAAATCCATTATGGGAATTTTCAGCCTGGATCTGTCCAAACCTATCGATTTGAATATCCACACTGAGGAAGGCGCCGATGAGGTGCTGGAACTGCTGAAACCCTATATCGTAAAATAGTTCCGCATGTCTCAAAACGTACCATATTCCGGAAAGACTTCCTGAAGGCAGCCGCCCTCAGGAAGTCTTTTCATATGATAATCAATTCTTTTGTCTCCAGAGCCGTCTTCACCAGTTCCTCTATCTGTTCATCCAGATTATGCTCATGACGGCGGATTATGTTCACACTCGGCTTGGTCACCGGATGCTTTGCCACAAAAATGGTGCAACAATCCTCGTAGGGCAGAATGGACGTCTCAAAGGTGCCGATCTTCTCCGCCAGTTCCACGATTTCCTGCTTATCAAAACCGATCAGCGGACGGTATACGGGCAGCGTACATACTTCATTGGTAGCAACCAGAGAACTCATCGTCTGAGAGGCAACTTGTCCGATACTCTCTCCCGTGATCAGTCCCAGACAATCTGTCTCTTTTGCAATCTGTTCCGCAATCCGCATCATATAACGCCGCATAATGATCGTCAACTCCTCATGGGGACATTTCTCATGAATATACAATTGAATATCCGTAAAATTAATCACATGCAGCCAGATGGGCCCCGTATAGTTGGATACAATCTTTGCCAGATCCATAACCTTTGTCTTCGCCCGCTCGCTGGTATAAGGCGGCGCATGAAAATAAACGGCGTCGATCTTTACACCGCGCTTCGCAATCATATAACCGGCTACCGGAGAATCTATCCCGCCGGATAGCAGCAGCATGGCCTTGCCCCCTGTGCCTACCGGCATTCCCCCGGGGCCCGGAATCGTCTCCGAATAAATATAAATCTTTTCCCTGATTTCAATATTCAGCACAATTTCAGGCTCATGTACATCCACAGACATCTCCGGATAAGCATTCAGCAGCGCCTCTCCCACATCCGCGTTAATCTCCATGGATGTCTTCGGATAATCCTTGCGTGCCCGCCTGGAGTGCACCTTAAATGTCTTATCCCGGTCAGGATAGACATCTGTCACATATCCGACAACAGTGTCGCAAAGTTTCTCAAAGCCCTCATCCTCCGCATATATCACAGGGCTGAAGCCGGAGATGCCGAACACGGTCTTCAGGCGTGCCACAGCCTCGTCATAATCGAACTCTCCCTGCGCCTCCACATGGATGCGGCCCTGAGATTTCGAGATCAGAAACTTCCCTTCGCATTTTTTCATGGCGAACTTGATCTGATGTACCAGCGCATCCTCAAACAGATGGCGGTTTTTCCCCTTGACGCCGATCTCCGCATATTTTATCAAAAAAGCTGTAAACATGTCGTTTCCTTTCTGACAGATATGTCAGCCTGCACTTTTGCCTCTGCGCAGACTGACATATGCTGTATCTGCTTTTGTCTGCTTCATCGTCTGCGGGTATATTTCCGCAATATAGGAATTTTATCATACATTATGCGCAATGTATAGTCTATTTCTTCTATTGTCGTATATACGGAAAAACTAAAACGTATGGTGGAATCCAGAAGCGTTTTATCGATACCGATAGCCTTCAGTGTCTCCGATGGCTGAGGCTTCCTGGCGGCACAGGCGCTGCCGGCCGACACATAGATTCCCTCCTCCTCCAGCGCATGAAGCAGCACTTCGCTGCGGACACCGCTGACAGAGACGCTGACAATATGCGGTGCGCTTCCCGTCCCGTCGGGGAAATCGGGGAGCAGTCCGTTGATTTTCACCCCCTGGATCTTCCTCACCCCATCCATAAAATAGCGTTTGCATTGATAGAGCCTTTTTATATCATCCTCATAATGCTCATATACAAGCTCCGCAGCCTTGGCAAAACCGGCAATGCCTGGAACATTGTCCGTGCCTGAGCGCAGATTCCTCTGCTGTCCGCCGCCGTGAAGGATGGGCTGGATCTTCACCTTGTCCCCTATATACAGCAATCCGACGCCCTTGGGGCCGTGAATCTTGTGACCGCTGACAGAGAGTAGATCGATCCCCATCTTTTTCGGATAGATTCTGGCCTTTCCAAATCCCTGCACCGCATCTACATGAAACAGTGTATATTGATTCATCCTTTTGATCAGCTCTCCTGCCTGTGCAATGGGCTGCACTGCGCCGATCTCATTGTTGGTATGCATGACGGACACCAATATTGTATCGGCGGTCATGGCCCGCTGCAGATCCTCCAGTGAGATCAGGCCCCATGCATTGACCGGCAGATAAGTCACCCGGTATCCCTCGGATTCCAGATGGTGCATAGTATTCAAAATGGCCGGATGCTCAATCCTGGTAGTGATCAGATGCCTTCCCCTCCTGCCGTTTGCGTGAGCACAGCCTGTCAACGCCAAATTATCCGACTCCGTCCCTCCGGAAGTGAACAGAATTTCTTTCTCATTTACTTTCAGAAGCCTGGAGAAGGTTGCCATTGCATAACGAAGATATTGTTCCGCCGCAATCCCCTTCAGATGAAGGCTGGAAGGATTGCCGTAATCCTCGCACATGATCTTGGTCATCAATTCCGCCACTTCCGGAAAGGCCCTTGTAGTAGCCGAATTGTCCAAATATACTTCCATGACTTTACTCCTTTATCAAAATCAGACAGCGTTCCGCCTTCTGTACCCGGCTTGCCGGGCCCATAGGGAAACTCTATCTCTCCTTACCCTATCATATGCAGAAAATCCTCTCCCCGTCCCTGCCGCCGATGAATAATCCGCGTTACCGCCTCTTCCCTGTTATCTCCAATAAATAAATCATCCATGACAGTACTGTCAATCCTGCGGTTTCCGTCCGCAGAATACGTCTTCCCAAGGTAATCGGTTCCACGCCGCTCTCCAATGCCAGCGTGATCTCCGAAGGCTCAAAACCGCCCTCCGGCCCTATAAATACCGCGATATCCTGTCCGGGCGCAATCCCCTGCAGCAGTTCTGCGGTTTTTGCCGTATCCTGTGCCAGCTCGTAGGGTATCAGCTTTACTTCCATCTTCTGTGCCGCTTTGACCCCCTGAGAAAAATCTGACACACTCGCCACTTCCGGTATAATCGCTCTTCTGCTCTGCTTTGCGGCCGCTTCCGCAATCCCCTGCCAGCGGCTTACTTTGGACATGGCCTTTTTGTCATCCAACTTTACAATACACCGTTTCGACGCAATCGGCTGAATCCTGTACACACCCAATTCCACTGCCTTCTGCACGATCAGCTCCATCTTATCCCCTTTGGGAAGGGCCTGGAAGAGATGTACGCGGCAGGGCAGCTCTACCCGGTCCTCCTTCACAAAACGAAGCTCACATACCACCCTGTCTTCTTCTATCCTCTGAATACCGCATCGGTACTCCCGACCGTCCACCCCATTGCTGACAGAAAGTTCTTCGCCTGCCCGCATACGCAACACATTTTTGATATGGTTGACATCCGGTCCATAAATCATGACACTCTTGTCATCTTTATGAATTTGTCCCGGAGATACGAAAAACTGATACATACCATCCTCCTGACTCTTCGCCGGTCTCTGATTCCCCCTGAAGGATTCCTCTCTGCCGCTTAACTGTCCGGCCTCTCTATCGCAGCGGTTTTCTCCCGGTGACGCTGACCCATTCCCCCTGACGGGTTATTTCCAAAATCTCAAACCCTGCCTTCTTGACAGCCTCCGCCACCATATCCTCCCTGTCATCGATGATTCCGGAAGTAATATAGATACCTCCATCCTTCAGCTGATTCCGGATCACCGGCGTCAGCGGCACCAGCACATCCGCCAAAATATTTGCCACCACGATATCATAACATCCGTATCCTGCCCGGTCCTGTACCGCCTTGTCCGTAATAATATTTCCGATCATCATCTCAAACTGTGCTTCGCCGATGCCGTTGGCTTCGCAGTTTTGTGCCACGGCTTCCTCCGCACAGGGATCCAGATCCGTTCCCACAGCATGCTTTGCCCCGAACATCAGCGACAGAATCGCCAATATCCCGCTGCCAGTTCCCACATCCAGCAATCTGGTCTCATCGGTGACATATTTGCGCAGCTGGCGGATACACAGCTGTGTAGTCTCGTGCATCCCTGTCCCGAAAGCTGTCCCCGGGTCAATATGAAGCAGAAAACGAGCGCCATCCTGCGCCGAAACCTCTTCCCATGAAGGAATGACAAGTATGTCATCTATATAAAACTGATGAAAATACTGCTTCCAGTTGTTAATCCAGTCTAAATCCTGTGTCTCGTCCACCGTGACGGAAGCCTCGCCGATATCACAATAATGTCTCAGTTCCTCCAGCTCTTTGTTCACCTTTTCCAGAACGGTGTCCGCATCCGTTCTCTCTCCCAGCAATTCCAGGCTTCCGTCGTCCTTCTCATCCACAAAGAAACTCAGATAAGCGATACCGTCATCTTCCTCTGCCTCCGGCAAAATGTCCACAAACATCTGCTCCTTCTCCAGTGCCGTCAGCGGGATCTTATCCTCAATCTGCGCCCCTTCCAGCCCGATATCATACAATGTGCTGATAATAATATCCTCTGCGTCCGTCACTGTCTTAATCCTGAATTTCTTCCACTTCATCGCATTCCTCCGCCCCTTCCTTCATGTTTTCCCGGCACCGCTCTCCTTTGGTCTGTCTATCTTTCCTGCGCATTCCTCCGGTCTTCTCCCGGACGGCATCTCCTGCTTCTTCGCCGGGCCGCCATTCTCCCGGCTCACAGAGCCTGCCCACCGGCCTGGTCCGCCGGCATGCCTCGCACAGCCCCACCGTCAAAAACAACAGCGGCGTATTCAGCACCTGCTGAAAGCTGATCTGCGCATGTACGCCATACAGGACAAGAACCAGCGCCCCCAGCCAGCTTTCTCTGCCGATGCCTCTCCCTTTCCTCTCCTGTGCCCGCCCTCCGGTCATACTCCCATCAGGAGAAGAGACCTTTTTACCTCTCCCCTGGTTTTCCAAAAAGTACTCTCCGCAATACCGCCACAACCCTGTCACAAAGATTGCCAGATAACTAAACGTCCCCAAAATTCCAACATTGCAAAGCTGGCTTAAGAACTCGCTGTGGGCATTGGTAAAGACCGCGCCCTCCCAATGCTCCCCGTTCCAAACCTCCGTGCCGGCTCCCAATCTGTTAAAGACGGCCTCTCCAAAACAATCCGGCCCGGCCCCCAACAACTTGTCCTTGCCGTCCGCCTGCCCGAATCCCTCCAGCGAAATCCGCCAGAGAAAGCCTCTCCCGCTGCCGAAACCATCTCCAACCCTGCCCGCAAGAAAAACATAACCCAGAAACAATCCTGCCATGATGACACTGCAGGCGATGATAATAAGCACCGCTTTCCGCTTCGGCGGCTGTCTCCGGATACCTCGCAGAACCTTTGCGAAAGGGCTCCTCCGCCTCCGCGTAGCTCTGCCCCTTCTGCCAAGGAGAAAAAACAGCGCCATACATCCGGCAGCCCCCATCAACCACACATACCATCTCACATATTCGAAAATATTTCCGTCAGCCACAATCGCCGCCTTTTCGCCCCGCAGCTTCATCAGAAGCTCCATCAGGGGCATACCCAGGAAAAAACCTGCCAGAAGAGCACATGTCTTCCTCAGCACCGTTCTCCGCCTTCTGCCCAAAAGAATACACATCCCCGTGCATACCGCCAAAAGCAGCCAACCGCTCTGGCTTCCCTGGATCCCCAGCAACACAAACGCTGCCGCCGATGCCGGATAGAGCAAAAGCAAAATCCCCCGTCTGGTCTCCTGCAGATAATGAGTCGTCAAAACTGCCAGCGCCACACTGTAATAGCCGCACAGCCAGTTAATATTTCCCAGGGTGGAAAGCATATGGCTGTATTCCCAGTCCCCGCTGTTCCATCCGTTCATCAGTCCCAAAGGATCCAGCCCCAGGCGGTGCAGCAATCCGAAAACCGTTACCAGTACCAGCGCCGCTTCCCCCAGCCGGACGGGCCAGCCTGCCCCATCGAACTGTCTTGACACAAAAAAGTAAATCGCCACAAACAGCAGCTGGGATGCAGCCCCCATATACCATCCCTGATACCCTTTCCATGCCAGCTCTTTGTAGGAACTGCATAGTGCCGAAAGCACCACGCATCCCCCATAAGAAAGCATTGCAAGATCCACCATGCTGAAAGGATTTTCTGCCCATACCCAAGCCATACCGTGCCTGCGCCAAAAAGAAACCGCCCTTCCCAATTGCCACGGGATCCCCACTGCCAGCCAACATCCCAGACATAAGAGAGACATATTGCAAAACAGCATATATTTCTCATTTCCCATCTGCCAATACCCCTCATGGACATAGAGCGGCAGCAGCGCCAGCAGCGCTGCTATATACAGGTTGCAGAGCAACGCTAAAAATTCGTTTTTTTCGTTTTTCATAATTCCTGATTATACTCTATTTTCCGCGGTTTGAAAAGAGTGCCGCGGAAATTTTCGGCAAACATGCCACTGCGGCTGCGCTCAACATACTACGCTTGGCCTGAGGACAGTTTCTACCGGTGCCCATGACCATGCCTGCCGGAATGATGGCTGCCGGCGTCTTCTCCTCCCACACCGCTTTCTTTCTCTGTTTCCCATGCATTCCCTTGTTCTTCCGGCTCACCGAACCGACTCTCCGCAGCGCTTTCCCCGTTCGTATCGTCCTGCTCTGTACCCTGTGCTCCCTCTATATCCCTGAACTCTGTATTGTGCCCTTCCTCCATGTCGTGGCCGGGCTCTGCATTATGCTCTTCTTCTGTGTCATGGCCAGCCCCTGCATTATGTGCCTCCTCCATGTCATGGCCAGACTCCGCATCATGCTCCTCCATTATATCATGTCCTTCTTCCTCGCCCTGCTCTTCTTCTCTATCATATCCCGTCTCTGTACCATGTTCTTCTCCATGTCCATGCTCATGCTCTTCAATCAGTCCGTGTATTTCGGACATGCTCATATTATGGCAATCTTGCGCCGTAATGGTATCGTCATATTGGGCCAGCGTCTGATAAGCCGTATATTTCCCCAAAGAAAGCCCGCTTTCATGCGCCGCTTCCAGGGCCCGGAAATCTGCTTCATACCCCACCCCGCCGTGTTTTCTGCAGCCGGAAGTATTTTCCAGCCCGGACAGCAATACAAGCTCTCTGTCTCCGCTGTCTGACGCCACCGTAAAGCTCAGCCCCGCTTTCTCCCACAAATAAGGCTGCATGGCCTCGCTTTCCACCACTTTATCGACGGCATCCGTATAATACATTCCTTTTACCGACAGTGCATTCAGAACCGCCTCTCCGTCTGCGTTATAAGCCCTGGCCGATATGACGCGGTCAATACGGTTCAGTGACAATTCAATGGACGGATTTACGTCTATGCTCACACAGGAAACAGGTTCCAGCAGCATGGCATAGCCACCGGCTCCCAGGGCCGACGCAAACAGGAGACACGCCATTCCTACCGCCAGCCGAAAGGCCGGATACACAGCAATACCGTGCCTTCTGCCCTTATGCTTCCATGCTGTTTTCAGGGAATCTTTGGTAAAGGATTTTAATTTGTCGCCCGCTTCAATACAGGCAAAGGCATCGTAGACTTTATTTGACTGACGCATCACAACTCACCTCCCAGCGCTTCCTTAAGCATGGCCCGTCCGCGGGACAGCAGCGAATAAATCGTATTTTCTTTCTTTCTCAAAATCCCGCCGATCTCTGCAGCAGAATAGCCTTCGTAATAGTGCAGATAAATAACGTCTCTATATTTTGCCGGCAAAGCAAGTACCGCATCCAATACCTCGCACTGCTCAGGCGGAATGGACGCCGCTTCCTCTGTCAGCTCCTCAATGGATACCGTACGGCGCCGGAACAGACTCTTCATCTGATCCTTGCACGCATTGACCGTCACACGGATAAACCATGCCTTCTCATGCTCCGCGCTTTCAAAGTCTCCCTCATAAAGTAAATATTTTAAAAAAACTGTCTGAAAGATGTCTTCCGTATCAGAAGCATTTTTTAGATGACAGATACAAATCCTCCGGATCATGTCCGCATATTGATCTACCGCACGGTTTATCTCCAATTCACTGCGCACCAGCTCACCGCCTTATATTCCAGTTTTATACCAAAAAAGCGGCCGCCTCCGCAAAAAAGCCGCCGCTCCTTTTCCTGTTCTTATCTGTGATGTCCTCTCCCATGGTGCCCCGAACCGCGATGCCCGGAACCGCCACAGCCGCTTCCGGAAGAAGTGTTGTTGTCCGGCCGGCTCTCCTGGTACACGGGATTCCCGCAATCATCGCACACGCCGTTCCCGTCCGCATCCGTCCAGTTCGTGCAGTGGCCGTCCGCGATTTGGCAGTTGCCGCTGTGATAACCTCCGCTCAACGCCGCTGCAGTATCCGCATTCTCACAGTATACCGGATTCCCGCAGTCATCGCACACACCGTTTCCGTCCGCATCCGTCCAGTTCGTGCAGTGGCCGTCCGCGATTTGGCAGTTGCTCCCGTGACCCGTCCCGCTGTGGTGCTGCCACCCTGTGATATCACAGTAACCATTTTCCCCCACGGTACAGGGCGTCCTGCCCATGTATTTTTGCGAATGCTCTGCATGATGACGCCATACGGCCTGAGGCGCCATGGCCTTGCTCAAAAACCGGGATTGCCCCGCTGCCAGAGCCGTGACACTCATCCCTGCCATCAGTAACAATGCCGCTCCTGCAATGAATAATTTTTTCATTTTTGTCTCCTCATCTTTCTGTTGCGATGGATTTTGTTCTTTTACTTATAATACGATCAGAACACGAAAAACCTTGCAGGATTGGTTATATTATTTTTTATGTTTTATTTTATCAAAGATGCTTTCTTTTGCGCCGGCCTTTCCCTCATTGCCATGCTGCTCCGGTTCTGATGCGGATTTTGCGGCATTGAGCGTATTTCCGGTCACTTCGTCAAACTGGCGCAGCAATTCCCTCGCCTCCGGCTTCAATTTATCCGGAACCTGCACCACCAAAGTCACATAATGATCTCCTCTGACATCCTTATTTCTCCAGGAAGGCACTCCCTTGCCCCGCAGGCGAATTCTGGTATCTGTCTGGGTCCCGGCCTTCACGTCATAAATCACCTTGCCGTCCACCGTATCTATCAGCACCTCACCGCCCAAAGCAGCCACTGCAAAAGAAACCGGCACTGTAGAATAAATATCGAAATCCTGTCTCTGGAAGATGGGATGTCTCCCCACAATCACCTCAATCAGCACATCGCCTCTGGGTCCGCCGTTTATGCCGGGCTCACCCAAACCGGGCATACGGGTAGACTGGCCGTTATCGATTCCGGCAGGAATATCCACGGAATATCTTTTCTTCATGGCAATGTATCCTGTGCCCCGGCAATCTGCACACTTATCCTTAATAATTTTTCCGCTTCCCTGACAGTCCGGACAGGTCTGCACATTTCGAACCGTTCCGAAGAGGGACTGCTGTGTAAACATTACCTGCCCCTTGCCGCCGCACTTCGGACAAGTCTCCGGGCTGGTTCCGGGCTTCGCGCCTGAACCGTTACAGGTCTTACAGGTCTCCTTTACATTCAGCTCAATTTCCTTCTTGCAGCCAAATACAGCCTCCTCAAAGGTAATACGCACACTGGTCCGCAGGTTCGCTCCCTTCATCGGGCCGTTGCCGCGGGATCTGCTGCGGCTTCCACCGAAGAGATCGCCGAAAATATCACCAAAAATATCACCGAAATCAGCTCCGCTGAAATCAAAGCCTCCTGCTCCTCCCGCTCCGCCTTCGAAAGCAGCATGGCCGAACTGATCGTACTGACGCCTCTTGTCCGGATCGCTTAAGACGGCATAGGCTTCCGACGCCTCTTTAAATTTCTTCTCTGCCTCCGTGTCTCCCGGATTCATATCCGGATGATACTTCTTCGCAAGCGCGCGGTAGGCTTTTTTGATTGCGGCATCATCCGCTCCCTTCTCCACACCAAGAACTTCATAATAGTCCCGCTTCTGCTCTGCCATAATAAACTCCTCATATCATCAATATACACACTATTTTAAAATACCACATTTTGCGCACTTATTCAATCTTTTATTACGGCAAACCAAAATTGCCGGGCAAAATGCAGACAATACCGGGCTCAAGAAAACGGCGCCGCAGCCGGCGCCGTCTTCTTTTTATACTTCGCGGAAATCTCCGTCAATCACATCGTCATCGGGAGCTGAAGTACTCTCTGCGCCTGAGGCTGCGCCCATATCCGGGCCTGCACCGCCCTGGGCCTGCTGCATGTTCTCATACATCTTGGTAAACAGGCTCTGGGCGCTGTTCATCAGCTTCTCCTTCGCCGCCTTCAGTTCATCTACATCGCTGTCACTCATCTCCTGATCCTTGGTTCTGTCCAGGACAGCCTTCACAGCGTCCAGATCGGCCTGAACCGCAGATTTCTCGCTGTCGCTGATCTTGTCTCCCACTTCGGTGAGTGCCTTCTCTGTCTGGAATACAAAGGAGTCCGCTTCGTTTCTGGCCTCAACGGCTTCCTTGCGCTTCTTGTCCTGAGCCTCGAATTCGGCAGCTTCCTTCACTGCTCTATCGATCTCGTCATCGGACATATTGGATCCTGCAGTGATGGTGATATGCTGCTCCTTGCCTGTTCCCAGATCCTTTGCGGATACATTCACGATACCGTTGGCATCGATATCGAAGGTAACCTCGATCTGAGGAACGCCTCTTCTTGCAGGAGGAATTCCGTCCAGGCGGAACTGTCCCAGAGACTTGTTGTCTCTCGCAAACTGCCTCTCACCCTGTACTACGTTGATATCCACAGCGGTCTGATTATCTGCCGCCGTAGAGAAAATCTGGCTGTGCTTGGTGGGGATGGTGGTATTTCTCTCAATCAATCTGGTAGCCACGCCGCCCATGGTCTCAATGGAAAGAGACAGCGGAGTCACGTCCAGCAACAGGATATCGCCTGCACCAGCATCACCTGCCAGCTTGCCGCCCTGTACGGAAGCGCCGATTGCCACACACTCATCCGGGTTCAAAGATTTGCTGGGCTCTTTGCCTGTCATCTGTCTCACCTTATCCTGCACCGCAGGGATACGGGTGGAACCGCCTACCAGAAGCACCTGTCCCAGATCGGAATTGGTCAGGCCTGCATCTCTCATGGCATTCTGTACGGGAATGGCTGTCTTCTCCACCAGGTCATGGGTCAGCTCATCGAACTGCGCCCTGCTCAGATTCATATCAAAGTGCTTGGGGCCTTCTGCGGTTGCGGTAATGAAGGGCAGGTTAATATTGGTGGTCATGGCGCTGGAAAGCTCCTTCTTTGCCTTCTCAGCGGCTTCCTTCAATCTCTGCATTGCCATCTTGTCGCCGCTTAAATCTACGCCTTCTGCCTTCTTGAACTCAGCCAGCATCCACTGGATAATCTTATTATCGAAATCGTCGCCGCCCAAATGGGTATCGCCGTTTGTCGCAAGTACTTCGATTACGCCGTCACCGATCTCGATGATAGATACGTCGAAAGTACCTCCGCCCAGGTCATATACCATGATCTTCTGCTCTTTTTCATTGTCGAGACCGTAAGCCAGAGCCGCAGCCGTAGGCTCGTTGATGATACGCTTTACCTCCAGGCCGGCGATCTTGCCTGCGTCCTTTGTAGCCTGACGCTGCGCATCGTTAAAATATGCGGGAACCGTGATCACTGCCTCTGTAACTTTCTCTCCCAGATAGCTCTCTGCATCTGCTTTCAGCTTTTGAAGAATCATTGCGGAAATCTGCTGAGGAGAATATCTCTTGCCGTCGATGGAACGTCCGTTATCCGTTCCCATATCTCTCTTAATCGAAGCGATGGTCTTCTCCGCATTGGTGACCGCCTGACGCTTAGCCGGCTCGCCTACCAGTCTCTCTCCCGTCTTCGTGAAAGCCACTACGGAAGGAGTAGTCCTCGCGCCCTCTGCGTTGGCAATTACAGTGGGCTTGCCGCCCTCCATCACCGCCACACAGCTGTTTGTCGTCCCCAAGTCAATACCTATAATCTTGCTCATTGTTGTATCCTCCTGAATTTGTTCTTCCATTTACCTTTATTTTAATATTACAAACTTTCTCTATTTTATTTACTGCACCACTGCCACCATGGAATGTCGTACCACGCTGTCCCGATAGGTATATCCCTTCTGCAGCTCCTGTGCCACCGTACCGGATTCATACTCCTCGCTCTCCACCTGCATCACTGCATTGTGAAGATTCGGATCGAATTCCGCTCCCACGGCCTCAATGGGTTTTACGCCTATATTTTCCAGTTCTGTCAACAGCTGCTTATAAATCCGCATCATACCGTCGACAAAAGGATCTTCCTTTTTATCCTCCGGCACCGTGGCCAGACCTCTCTCGAAATTGTCTACCACGGGAAGCATCTTTTCTATGACGCTCTTTGCCCCGGTTTCAAACATTGCATGTTTTTCCTTTTCCGTGCGGTTGCGGAAATTTTCAAATTCTGCCAGCTGACGCTTTACCTTATCTTCCAGCTGTTCGATCTGATCCTTGTACCCCTGGGCCTTTTTGTCCAGCTTCGCCTGCTTTTTCGCGGCGCGCTTCTCCGCCCAGGTCTTCGGATCCTCTCCCTCCGGGGGCGCCGTCTCCGCTTCTTCCCCGCTGTCACTGTCCGGCATATCCTCTTCCGCCGCACTTTCCGCTGCCGCAGCTTCCTTTTCCGTCTCTGTGCTCTCTTCCGCCTGGTCCTGCGTCCCGGAAGTCTCCTGCTCCTTTTCTATTTCCATTTCCTGATCTGTCATACGCCCAATCCCTGACCTCCTGTTCCTTTTTCCATTCTGTTATGAATCCTCTTTATTCCCGTACAATTCGTCCAACTGTGTCTGTATGGTTCTCAGCGTCCCCACAACCTTGTCATAATCCATACGTTTTGGTCCTACGATACCGATTGTTCCCTTCATACCGCCTCCCAATTCATATGTGGCCGTAACTACGCTGCAGTCCCTCATGCTCTTCACCGGCGTCTCCGAACCGATGTATACCTGGATTCCGGTCTCCCCTGTATCGCCGTGGGCCTCCTGCAGAAGCTCTCCCAGCAGCTGCTTCTCCTCGAAAGTATTGATCAGCTCGCTTGCCATCTGCTGATCCGCCAGCTCCGGATACCGGAAAATATTGTTGGTTCCGCTGGTATAAATCTCCAGATCCTCCTCCGCCCGTATGGCCTCCGCCACCGCATCGATGACCTCCCCCACGATATGACTGTGGATCCCTGCCTGCTGCTTCATCACCGCAATCATGGCCAGATTGATCTCGTCGATCGCCAGCCCGTTCAGATGGGTATTCAGCAAAATATTAAGCTTAAGCAGGGTCTCGTCATCCAGCTGCTCTTCCACGGACAGAATGTTATTCTTGATCACATTTCCTTCTACGACGATAACCGCCAGCAGCTGACGCGCATCCACTCTGGACAACTGAATAAACTTCAGCTTACTGCGCTTGGTCCGGGGCGCCGATATCATGGTGGCATATTGGGTATTCTGGGCCAGCACTCTGGCCACCTGCTTCAGCAGCGTCTCTATTTTATTCTGACGCTCCACCAGCATTCCCTTCATATCCACTACTTCCCGCTCCTTCTCCTCCATCATGGCATCCACATAGAAGCGGTACCCCTTGTCGGAAGGAATCCGGCCTGCGGAAGTATGGGGCTGAAAGATATATCCCATTTCTTCCAGATCGGACATTTCATTCCGAATGGTTGCGGAACTCAGATTCAGGTCCGTGTACTTGGAGATGGTTCTGCTGCCAACCGGTTCCCCTGTTTCCAGGTAATTGCGAATGACTGCCTGCAGGATTTTCTTTTTTCTCTCATCCAGCTCCATCCAAGCTGCCACTCCTTTCATTGTTAGCACTCATTCAAATGGAGTGCTAACATCTGATAACCATAAAATAGCACTTACCCTAATCATTGTCAACCGATTTCCCCAAAAATAATTCTAAAAAAATTCTAAATCGAAAAAACGGCATCCGTTCCCGCATTTTCATGCCGGTCCGAATACCGTCCTTCCTGCTTTGTACATACTCTGTCTTAAATGTCAAAACTTCCGGTAGAGTCGCCGTTCATCACATAATAAACCTTATTCTCCTCCGGTTTTACATAAAGCTCGACGCTGGTCAGATCGCCTGCCTTGTGCTTCAGATCATATTTCCATACATCCTTCGCAATCTTCACCAGGTCCTCCTGGGAGAGAGACTTTCCGCCGTACTGAATCTGCAGAGTAGCCTTCACCTCCGTTTTCTTCGCTGTCGTCTTTGCAGCGCCTGTCTTCACAGTCTCCTTCTTTGCTGCCGCGGTGCTTTCGGTCTTCACCGCTTTCTTCTTCGCAGGTGCTTTCTTCGGCTCTGCCTTCACGCTCTCTGCGGCCTTGGGTTCTGCTACTGTTTCTTCTGTCTTTATGTTTTCTGCCTTGGGTTCAATAGCCTCAACCTTTGTTGTCTCCGTGGCCTTTACTTCAGTTTCCACTGCCTTTTTCCGTGCCATAACTGCCCGCTTCCTTTCTCTAACTTCCTGTAAGCATAATTTATATTAACAGGCTCTTAAGGATATTCCTTGCGGCCCGCCTAAAGCATTGTATTCCATTTTTGCTAAAATGTCAACTAAATTATGGTATTTTCGTCTGTTTCAGCCTGTGTTGCGGTATTTTCCGGCCGATTTCCCGCCTGTTCCTGCCCTGTCACCCCTTCGGTACAGCTGCCGTATCGGCCAGACGCCTCATTATACAGTCCCCCGGTCGGACCATGCTCCGATCGGCGCTGCTGCCGCATCGTGGCTTATGGGATCCCTTTTTTGATAGTCAAACAATATATATTCCGCCTCCCGCCCATGAACCTGCGTGCCCCAGAGAGCATAATTCTTCGCCATTTGCCCCGGATCCCACACCGGATAATAAAAAGGCTCCAGATGGACCATTTTACCGGCTTTCTCCCCCCATGTTCTGCGGAAATTCCGGATAGCTTCCTGATGGCAGCTTAAATCCGCAGCAAATGCCGGCCGGCTCTTCATATTTTCCCGCAGATACAGATCATAGGTCAGAAGTTCCCGATATATTGCCTGACGTGTATTGTCGTACGCTTCCGCAAATGCAAGCAGCGCCTCATAACGGCGTATCCGGGCCGAACCGGTAAGGGGATAGCCTTTCGCGCGCACAAAATCTGCCAGTCTTTCATATAGAACAAACGGACCCTCGAAAGCCCTCTCCAAAAAAGGCAGGGTATGTGTAAACTGGCCGCTGTTGTAATAAAACTCCACCATCTCTTCCACACCCTTCAGCCTGCGCAGCTCCCCGTAAGACATCCATCCAGTATACAAAACCTCATAGGGCGGCTGTTCCATGTAACCGATGCCGTAATCCTCCGCCGCCTCCCACATTCCGGAACCCTTCAGCACTTTCAAAAAGCCAAGCTGCAGCTGATGCGGCCCCATCCTGTAAACCCGGTCAAAAGATCTTCCGAAGCTCACGTAGTCCTCATAGGGCAGGCCGGCAATCAGATCCAGATGGATGTGAACATTCCCGCCCTTTCTTATCTTCCTTACCGCTGCTTCCAGCCGGTCTATATCCGTCACCCGCCGGATCGCCTTGAGCGTATCAGGATTCACCGACTGCACGCCGATCTCCAGCTGCGCAAGCCCCGGGCGGAACCGCCGCAAAAGCGCAATCTCCTCATCCCTTAAAATATCGGCGGAAATTTCAAAATGAAAGTTTGTGACACCGTTGTCACTTTCAAAAATATACTGCCATATAGCCATAGTATGCTCATGGCTGCAATTAAATGTGCGGTCCACAAATTTTACCTGATTTACTTTATGATCCAGGAAAAAACGCAATTCCTCCTTTATGATAGAAATATTGCGGAATCTCACCTGATTTTCCACAGAAGACAGACAATAGGTGCACCGGAAAGGACATCCTCTGCTGGACTCATAATAAATAATCTTATTTGCAAAAGGAGATAAATCCTCATATAAAAAAGGAATGGCACTCATATCCGCCGGCGCCCGGCATGGGGTATAGCCCCCCGGCAGACACAGCCCCTTAATATGTTCTAAGGAAACCGGCTCCGCCTGCTTCTTTTTTGCGCTGTCCCCTCTCCCGCAGCCGGCCTTTGTATAATATTCCAGCACCTCTCGGAAGGCAGCCTCCCCCTCTCCTGTCATAATCCCGGTCAATTGTGGATATTTTTTCAATATGACATCTGCGTCATAAGAAACTTCCGGCCCTCCCAGCCAGATCGCCGTATCCGGAAGCAGCTTCGCCAGCTCGACGATCAGCTCCTGCACCAGCCGCCAGTTCCAGATATAGCAGGAAAAACCCACTCCGTCCGGCTTCCTGTAGTAGATATCCGCAAGTATTTCCTCCATCGGCTGATTGATGGTGTACTCCGCCAGTTCCACGAACCGGCACAGTTCCTCTCCGGCACAGGCCCTCAGGCTATATATGGCAGGGTTGGAATGTATGAATTTCGCGTTTACAGCCACCAGCAGAAACTTCATGCAGTCACTCCCTTTCCTGACACCATAGTCACTTTCATAATCCGAACCTTTCCTCCAGTTTTGCCCACTCCGTCTCGGGCATATCCGAGACAGAAGCAGCGCCTGCCTCCCCGGCCGCCTTCTCCATCGCCACAATACACCTGAAAAAATAATTTTCTCCAGTCACGATGCTCTTTTTCACCGCCTTATTTAACGTCATGCCGATTTCATCCAATCCGTTTTCAGTAAATGCACGCAGATACCCCTCCGCATCATAAGAAATGGATAAAAGCCCGGCCTCCCAGCCCTCTTCCGTCCCTGTCAGCATCGCAAACTGAGCCCGTCTGCCCACATCGTCCACGGCAAATCCCAGCGAACCCGGGTTAATATATATCTTTCCCTTATACCGTTCTGTCTCCTGGTGATGACTGTGACCGCCCAAAAGGCAGGAATACTGCAGCTCTTCCATGACCTTCTCCCTAAGCCCCGGTTCCTCATAAACATTTCCCCGCACGCGCCCCGGAACGCCGTGACAAATATACAGCGGCGGGCAGCCTTCTATCCGCACCTCCCGTTCCGAAGGAAGTGCGGCGAAATAGTCCATATCCTTCTCCCTCATATGCTGCAGGGTATAATACAGGACGCCGTTGGCAGAAGAGGGCTTCCATCCCTCCCGGTTATCCATGTTATTCAGCAAATACTCTTCCCTGTTGCCGCGGATGATATAGCATGTATAGTTTTTCTGCATTTCGTACAAAAGGTCCATGGTGCGCTCCGGGCACGGACCGTCTGTCACATAATCTCCCAGACAGATGATCCCATCCGCAGGATGAATCCTGATATATTCCAGAAATGCCTCCAATGCCTTAAAGTTTCCATGTATGTCGCTAATCAGCGCAATCTTTTTCATAGTTCCAGTCCCGTCTCTTTGTTTCTCGTCTGAACATTTTATAACTATCGCAGAGTTCCCAATCTCATCCTCACTCCTCCTTCTTCCGGTACTGCACCGGTGTCAGGCCGTAAATCTTCTTGAACAGCCGGTTAAAATGCTCTACATTCTCATATCCAATCTCTGCAGCCACGGTTTCAACCGTCATATCCGTCTCCCTCAGCAGCGTCCTGGCCTTTTTCATCCTCTCCCTCCGCACTGCTTCCTGAAAGGTCATTCCGGCTTTCTCCTTGATATACTTGGACAGATAGGGCTTGGACAGGTGGAATTTCTCCGAGAGAGTATCGAGGGTTACATTCATGTAGTCATTCTTGATAAAGCTGATGATTTCCACAATCCGCTCTTCCCGGCCTTCCGTAATGTGCTGCTCCACGGCCAGTTTGTTGGCAGCGGAGGCCAGGGCCGCGATGGAAGCCTTGATGATATCCTCGTCCACGCCCACGCCCCAGTAGGTCTTGCCGCCGCAGAGGATAGCCACATAGGCCGCCGCCCTGGAACTTGACCCCTTGGAAATGGCGTGCTCCTCGTATACGGACAGCTGATAGCTGACGCCGAAATAGGTCTTGATGGCATTGCTCACCGCGTCCAGGCGCCCGTTTCCGCCGGCCCTGATGATTCTCTTCTCCCCGTTCTGCTCTATGGCCACCTCCGCCTGAATGCCTTTCTCCTGCCGGAAATGGCACTCCGGAATATGGAAAACGGTTCCCAGGTTGATGTAATTTTCCTCGAAAATCTGGTAAATCTCCGAAGGATGCAGCTCCTGATGCCGCCTGTCGGACACGCCTTTGATCAGATACCCCACTTCCTCCTTCATGGCCGCGGGCAGAGAGAAGCCGAACTGCTGCTTCAGCACAAAGGCCACGCCGCCCTTGCCGGAGACGCTGTTGATGCGGATGACATCGGATTCGTACTCCCGGCCTACGTCTTTCGGATCGATGGGCAGATAGGGCACATCCCAGCGGCTGCCGCTCTTTCCCTCCTTCAGCCAGTTCATGCCCTTGCTGATGGCATCCTGGTGGGAACCGGAAAATGCAGTGAACACCAGGTCCCCCGCGTAGGGCACCCGCTCGTGGACCTGCATGCCCGTAAAGCGCTCATATGCCTCCCGCACCTCCATAATATGGGAAAAATCAAGCCCGCTGTCCACGCCGTGGCACATCATGTTGATGGCAACCGTCACCAGATCCACATTTCCCGTGCGTTCCCCATTGCCGAAAAGGGTTCCCTCCACCCTGTCCGCCCCGGCCAGGATGCCGAACTCCGCGTCACTGACGCCGCATCCACGGTCATTGTGGGGATGAACGCTCAAGACGACATTGTCCCGATATTTCATATGTTTGTGCATGTACTCCACCTGACAGGCAAACACATGGGGCATGGCAACCTGTACCGTGGTGGGCAGATTGATTATGGCCTTGTGGTCCGCATCCGGCTGCCATACGTCCAGAACCGCGTTGCAGACCTCCAGGGCATACTCCGGCTCGGTCTGGGAGAAGCTCTCCGGGCTATACTCAAAAGTAAAGTTTCCTTCCGTCTCCTCCGCCATCTCCTTCAAAAGATTCGCGCCGTCCACCGCAAGCTGCTTGATGGCCGCCTTGTCTTTCTGAAAGACCTGTTCCCGCTGCTCCACGGAGGTGGAATTATAAAGATGCACCACCGCATGGGGAGCCCCCTTCACCGCCTCGAAGGTCTTGCGGATGATATGTTCCCTGGCCTGGGTGAGCACCTGGATGGTAACATCCTCGGGAATCATGTTCCGCTCGATGAGAGCACGGATAAAATTGTACTCCGTATCGGAGGAAGCCGGAAATCCCACCTCGATCTCCTTGAAGCCGATCTTCACCAGTAATTCGAAAAACTCCAGTTTATCCTCCAATGGCATGGGATCGATCAAAGCCTGGTTGCCGTCCCGCAGATCCACGCTGCACCAGACGGGGGGCTTCTCTATGGCGTCCTTCTTCACCCAGTCATAGGTCACCTCCGGGGGCATGTGGTAGGTCTTGCCGTATTTTTTGCTGATCATTGTATCATTCATTTTCTAAGATTCCTTTCCCATTTCTGAGGACTAGCCCTGTATTTATAATGGATTGTCGGGAAGTGCTGCCTCCCTGGCTCCGCCCTGCAGGAGTTTGATTTTGGCAGTGAAAAATCTGTGCTGCCGATTTTAGAATCGTAACACAGATTTTCATATTGCGCAAGTATTAATTTAATGCTTCATATTGATTTATTTTAGTTATTTTCTGTTGTTTTCCTTTGTTTTCACAGATTTTTATTGATATTTTCTTTTGAAATAACAGTTGCAATTTTGTTCCATATATGTCTGTTTTACAGACATCACAGCCGGCTGTTTTCGGCTGTTCTCCGAAAAATGAATTGAAAAATATTCCATTCTATGATAAGCTGATAACAGGCAGGCAGATTTTCTAATAACCGTTTCTGACAGTCAAAGAGTCATCTCTTGAAATTCGGAAAATTCTTGCTTATATTTCAGAAAAACAAAGGCGGGAGTTTCCGTATAAGCTCCCGGAATAAAGGACGGGAGGTATTCAGATGGCACGGGATAAGAACAACTCACGGAACAGAGACATTCTACAGAACAGAAACATTCCGCAGAAAAAGGACATACCGCAGAAGAAGGGCATTCCACAGAAAGACATTCTGGAAAAGATACTGCTGGCATACGGCGATGTATTTGCTGACTGCCAAAATGCCCTGGCCTATGAGGGACAGCAGCGGCTTCGGGCAGAAGATCTGATCCCTGCCCCCACGGAAAGTTTTTATCCGGGAAAAGAGGGCCTGCGCAGCCAGTTCAGCGACGTGAGTTCCTATTTAATGAATGAAGGGAAAATCAAAATACAGTACCTCATCGGAAACGAAACCGGCCTGGAAGGACGGCAGGTACTGCGGAAGGCCTCCTACCAGGGCGGTGCCTACCGGACTCAGCTTGATTCCGGAAAGCCGGTCTATCCCATAATCGGCATGGTGATCGACTGGACCCACAAAGGTTCCAGGATTCCCTTAAGCCTCCATGAACTGCTGCGCAGGGACGGTGTCCCCCAGGAAGATTTGGACCGGGTTGACGATGTAAGGCTTGAAGTCTACCATATGCACAGCCTGCCGCCGGAAGTCCGGAGACGATTCACCAGTGACCTGGGATTTGTGGTGGATTTTCTGAACGAAGGGAGTTTTGAAAACCGTCGGGAACAGCCCATTATCCATGCGGAAGCGCTCTGCGAGATGATGGCGGCCCTCACCGGGGATACACGTTTTACAGATCAGATGGCAGAATTGTTGAAAAAGCAAAGAGAAAGAAAGGAAATCATTATGTGTGAATATATAGATATGTTGGAAGCACGCGGAGAGGAACGGGGCATAAAAATTGGCGAGTCCAGGGGCATTGCAATTGGCGAGGAGCAGGGAGCCGTCAAAGGAGAAAACCGCCTTGCCAGGCTGATTCAGCTCCTCATGAGCGAGAAAAAGTACAAGGATGTGGAAGCCGTATCCTCAAGCCGGGAAAAACGGCATGAATTCTACCGAAAATACGGTATTTAACACGCCGCCCCAATTCCTTTCAATACGTCTCTCTTTCCCGGCTTTTACATGTAAAACAGGTGATCCGAGCGGACTTCCTCCCCTCCGAATTCAACCGGCAGATGAATTCCTCTCCCGCATTCTCCCTCCCGGTTATTGCGCTTCCTGTTTCTATCCGTTAAAATATAGCAACAAGGATCCTGAAACATCCCCAAGCCTACCCATCTGCAAAGCAGAAAACAACAAATATACAACCCCTAAAAAGAAGCAGGCCCCGTATATGGAACACCTGATAACAGGAACAGGCTTTGCATTTGAAACACCCGATTGCAAAAGTAGCCTTTGCATTTGGAACACCCGATAACAGGAACAGGCTTTGCATTTGAAACACCCGATAACAAAAGCAGCCTTCGCATTTGGAACACCTGATAACAGGAACAGGTTTCGCATTTGAAACACCTGATAACAAAAGCATACAGCGCATATGGAACATCCGGAAACAGGAGAAAGTAACGGACATGGAACATCTGAAAACAGGAGAAGTCATCAGCAAGAGACGCCGGGAACTGGGGCTCACCCAGAGCCAACTGGCCAAATCCCTGAACATTTCCTTCCAGGCAGTCTCGAAATGGGAAAACGGCACCGCCTACCCTGACATCGAAATGCTTCCAAAACTGGCCGCCGAACTCCACACCACCGTGGACGCCCTGCTTGGCTACAGAAGCGTAATAACGGATTATGACAAACGATACGATACGGAAGACTATTACTGGGGGCTTCTGCCGAACCGAATCTGCTACGACATCATGAAGCTCCTGCCCCCCATAAAACCCTACCGCGTGCTGGACATGGGCTGCGGCGAGGGAAAAGATGCCGTATTTCTGGCAAAATGCGGCTATGCTGTGACTGCCTTTGACTTATCCTCACAGGGCATCGAAAAGGCCAAACACCTCGCGGAGCACAACCATGTGGATGTGCGTTTTTTCAAGGCTGACCTATTTGACTACAATCCGGATTCCGAGTACGATATCATTTTCAGCAGCGGCGTACTCCATTTTATTCCGCAGCCCAGGCGAAGGGAGCTCTGCGATAATCTGAAGGCACATACAGCCGCAGGCGGCATCAACGCCATGAACGTATTTGTCCGCAAGCCCTTCATCACCCGTTCCTGGGACAATCCGGAGGACGAAAAACTGCGCCATCCCTGGTACTCGGGGGAACTGTTCGGCTATTATCACGACTGGCTGTTCCATACCTGCCGGGAAGAAGTCTTTGACTGCAGCAGCGGCGGCGTGCCGCACAAGCACTGTATGGATACGTTAATTGCACAGAAGACAGCGCCGGACTGCCGATAACATTTTAACAAACCGGGAGTTAAGTTTATAATTACAACAGACAGGAGAACCGCCATGCCAAATCAGCCATTCTGGGAACAAACCTATGCCGACACCGCCGTTTCCACCTTCACCAAAGAACCCACTGTGGATATAAAGGAATTTTACCCGATTTTTCCGCCCAATGCCTCCGTATTGGATGTTGGCTGCGGAGAAGGGAGGAATGCCGTCTTCCTGGCAAAACTGGGGCATTCCGTGGATGCCTTTGACCTGTCCGCCGCCGGAATCGCCAAGGCATGCGGCATCGCCCGCGCTTCCGGCGTCAAAGTCAGTTTCTTCTGCTGTGCCCTGGAAAACTATGTCTTCGAAAAAGATTATGACATCATCCTTTCCCACGGCGTCCTTCACCTGCCGCCAAAGGAAGACAGAGATATCTTCATAGATAAAATGCGCAGCTCCACCAAAGTCGGAGGCTACAATGTAATCGGCATTTTCACCGACAGGCTGCCTGCCACGCCGGACAACGCCCCCTTTACCCACAGCCTTTTCAAAGTGGGAGAATTGCCGGAAAAATACAGGGACTGGGAACTCGTCCACCATCAGGAAGGAACCTTCTCCGATACCCACCCCGGCGGAATCCGACACGAACATGCCTACGAACGTATCATTGCAAGGAAAATACGGTAGCCGGCTTTCCGGTTCCCGGGAGGAACGCAATGGGATAACGACTTTTACATTTAAAACAGGTCATCCAGGCAGATTTCCTCCCCGCTGTGCACATACTGCAGTTGTTCCCCCATAAACTCCTTCATCACCTGAAAGGGAAGTTCCCCGGTACAGTGCCCTGTATAAAACCTGGTGTCCAGAGTCTTCAGTTCCCGGGCGGTTTCCCGTATCAGATTAAGCTCCGCTTCCCCGTAACCTGTTTTCCTGCTCATATGGAAGCCGCTGATCACCGCATCCGGCGCGTCCCCGAAAATCTCCCGGTATCTGTCCAGGATATTCAGGATCCCGTTGTGGGCGCAGCCGGAGACCAGAACCCTTTTTCCCTCTTGCTCCACTACCAGGTACTGTTCGTGAAGAAATTCGTCCTGTTCAAAGTTTTCCCCCGTCTTCCGCATCAGTTCGCGGTTTCCCTGGGGCCACAGCCTCCTCCCTGTCACATGGCCGAACAGGAAGAGCTCCTCATCGATACGCAGGTCCCCTTCCACCCATTCTATCCCCGGAAGGGACTTCGCTTCCCGTGAAATGCCGATGTATTTTTCCATCGCCGCATTCCTGTGATAATAGGCTTCCCCTGCCACGCGGTGCATCCAAATCCGCGCCTCCGGATTCAGTCGGGCAAAGGCCGCAAGTCCGCCCCCATGGTCATAGTGGCCATGGCTTAACACCACCGTGTCCACCTGCTTTAAATCAATGCCCAGATGCTCCGCATTTGCGAGAAAGGCATCGGAAGCCCCGGTGTCTGCCAGAAGCTTATGATTTTTCGTCTCTATGTAAAAGCTAAGCCCATGCTCACACAGACAATCCGCCGTGCCCGGTGTGTTTTCAATTAAATTAATAACTCTCACTTTTTACCTCCTGCAAAACCCCTTTCAGCTCCCCCCCAGTTCTCCACCATAAGCACGCCCTCCTGCCTGGTATAGGGCACATCGATTGCCCCCAGGTACCAGACCGGGTATATCCCTGCATTCCGCGCCCCCAGTACATCGCACTCATAGTCATCCCCCACATACCAGACCTCCTCCGCAGACAGCCCGGCCCGCTCCAGGGCCAGATCAAAAATCCGCCTGTTCGGCTTCCGGAAGAGATATTCACTGGTTGCCAGGATAAATTCAAACCTGTGCCCCGGAACCATGTCGTCAATCCTGTCCTTCAGGGCTTTCCCGCAAAACGCCAGGTTGCTCACCACCCCGGTCCGGATTCCCTGTTCCCGCAGGAAATCCAGGAAATCACCTATCCCTTCCGTGGCTCTGCGCCCGGGCGTGGCCCCGTCCCAGAACACCCTGTCCACTTCCTCCGGCGACAACGGCAGCTCAATCCCCTGGGACTCATTCCCTGGTCTATTAAAGTCTGCCCGTAATCAAACAGAATCATCTTTGGCCTGTTCATCTTTTCGTTCTCCTTATTCAGTATCCTATGCCACTGCACCATTGCATTGTTCTTTGCATCATCTGTCCTGATTACATTTCGCCAAACGGCTTACCTGTCTGAACTTCCGTCTGCCGTGTCAGAGTTCCCGGGCAAAGCCACCGCTGCGCCGCCGGAACTCTGTGCAGAAGCGTTTCGGTCTATGCCTTCCCTTCCCTGCGCACAAATCCGCAGGATATGGCCTGTACGGGGCACACCTCCTTACATTTTCCGCAGCGGATACACTCCGGCCCGTTGCAGTCCCTGGTCACCTCCACAGCCATGGGGCAGACCTTTTCGCACTGCCCGCAGCCCACGCACCGGGAAGAATCCAGGTTCATCTGATAAAAGCTGAACCGGTTAAACAGGGAATAGAACGCACCCAAAGGGCAGAGGTAGCGGCAAAAGGGACGATGGATTACCACAGAAGCCAGAAGTACCGCCGCAAGCACCGCCAGTTTCCATTGAAACAATGCTCCTGCCACCTGCCTCAGCCCGGAATCCGCAAGCAAGAGGGGAATACCACCCTCCAAAGTTCCCGCAGGACAAATGTACTGGCAGAAATAAGGCGGCGTCACCCCGCTTTCCGTCACTGCAAAAGCCGGAAGCAGGATGACAAGCACTGCCAGAACGGCATATTTGATATATCTGGCCGGTTTATCGATTTTCCTGGGAACCTTCCACTTGGGAAGCGGAATTTTATGCAGCAGATCCTGCACCAGGCCAAAGGGGCACAGCAGGCCGCAGATCACCCGCCCAAGAACAATGCCGAAAAGCATCAGCATCCCCAGCACGTAAAAGGGAAAATGGTGCTTGATGCCTCCCAGAGCCGTCTGGAGTGCGCCGATGGGGCAGGCGCCCAAGGCTCCTGGACAGGAATAGCAGTTCAGCACCGGGACGCACACTGCCTTGCTTTTTCCCGTGAAAATCTTTCCCTTATGAAAGCCCGCCGCGTAGCCGTTAAACAGCACTGCCGCCGCAAGCTGAAACATCCGCTGCCTGGAAATCCGGGGGCCGGATGCGCCGCCTGATGCCGCTGCTTTCTCCCTGCCTCCGTTCTGTGGCGCTGTACTCCCGCCATTCATGCTCTCCGGTGCTGTACTCCCGCCATTCATCATGCTCTCCGGCGCTGTACTCCCGCCATTCATGTTCTCTGACGCTGTACTCCCTTCATTCATGTTCTCCGGCGCTATACTCTCAACATCCCGGTTTCCGGGCGCACTATCCTCAGGTTTACCGCCGATTTCCCGCCCCGCGCCCGCTTCTGTTCCGGACGCTGTAGCGGCTCCTCCCTTTACCCGATTCCGATGCATTCCAGGCATATCCGCACCGCCTTTCCCAATACTTCCGTCTGTTCCTGTTTCCACAACCCGATTCCCATCAAAATAAGGGCTGCGGCCAGTACGCTGAAGCGAACGATCCGATACTTCCGATTCCTGCTCCCCATCTTCCCTCCTGATACTATTACGGCAAAACAATGTCCGCCTTAAAAATTCCTCCCGCCACTGCTCCTGACACTGAACAGGCCGATGCCGTTCATTCTTTCCGTTTTCCCTTTTTCCTACCCGGTCATTATCATGCGCCATTCTTATTCCGCATCCGTATCAAGGCTGATCTCCGCCTTCTCCATATCCGTCAGAATATCGTTGATACACCGCAGATAATATTCCGCCAGGTTTTCCTTTCCGCCCACAATCGTCTCACCCACGATATTCCCCTCCGAATCGGCAAACAGCGTAGTGGGGGTATAGCGGAGCTCGCCGCTCAGTGTCAGCAGATCCCCGTCCCCCGACAGCAGCGTCGTTCCCTCAAATGCAGACTTTTCCATCACATACTCCACCAGTTCCTCATTGCCCGCGCCGTCCAGACACACCGTAATCAGCTGCACATTGTCCGGCAGCGCTTTTTCCAGTTCCGCCAGATCCGGCATTTCCGCAATGCAGGGGCCGCAGGTCAGCGCCCAGAAATTAATCACAGTCACATCCCTGTCCGCGAAATCATCCTGGGTAAACTCGCTTCCGTCCAGTGCCGCGGCCTGGAATTTGTTTAAGTTTGTGAACGTATATTCAGGCTCCTGACGAATGCTTCCCGCCGCGGCCTCCCCATTCTGCGCCTCAGATTCCCCGCTCGCTCCTGCCTGCGCCTGTCCTTCCTGCTGCGAACCGCTCCCAGGCACCTCCTCTCCGGTTCCCGGTTCCTGCTTACCGCCGCAGCCCGACACAGCTGCCATTACCGCTGCCACCATACACAGATATAAAAACTTTTTCATAAAGATACCTCCTATTCCAGTACCGTCTCTGCACTACAGTGCCCTTATAGGGGAATGAAATTTCATCTGCAAAGTGCGCAGCTGAAATTCATTCCGGGCACCTTCGTCCCGAGACTGTTATAAAATTTCCTATTGACATTTCTTAACTGGACTATTTTAGTTCCGCAGCCATCCGCTCCAGTACCTGTAACAGCCATGAATTTCCGGCCGCTAACAACTGCATCCGTAAATCCTCCGCGTACCGAACCGGCTTGCTGCTGATAAATAGCCCTGACCCGGATAAACCGGAGCCAATACTTTGCCGCCTTGTGCAGCATATCATTGCTAAGAACCGCATGCCTAAGACCAATACACCGCCCTATTCTCCGGCGGATGTCACTCCATACATGTCCCCAGCTCCGCCACCGCGTCCGTGACAAATTTATCCACTGTAATCTTCCATTCCTCCACCATCACCAGCCCTGTCCTCCTGGCCTGCTCCGCAAACCTGGCGATCCTCCTGAACCTCTCCTCCGGTCCGCCGTATCCCAGGACGATTCCCGCGTAATATATCGGCAGTGCGGCAGTCTTTACCCGGAACTGAACCTCCCTGTCCCCTTCTGTCAGAAAGACAGCATCCTCAAACAGATTTTCATACTGTCTGAACAGCTCCTCCCTCATCCAGGTATCCCCTGCATCCAGGGGACGCCTGTACTCTCCGGCAACGATAACCACGTTGGCCTTTTTGTTTTCCGCAATGCATACCGGCTTACATAAATTCATCTTGCTCCTCTTCCTTTCCTCTTCTCTTCTGCTCCTTTTTCCTTATACCTTCCTTCTCTTCCCTTACACTTCTCCTCTGCTTCTCTTCCGCTCCGCTCCTTTTTCCTTATGCCTTCCTTCTCTTCCCTTACACTTCTCCTCTGCTTCACTCCCTCTTCCTTCCCCGTCCCCGGCACTTATCCGGTCTGCTCCGAAAGCTGCGGCAGTTCCGCACATCCATTCTAACATTAACCCAAAAAACTGGCAACCCATTTCCCATGCCTGCATATAAAGAATAAGGCTGCTGAAGAATAAAGGCCGTACACACAAAATAAGCCCTCCAGACATTTGCTGCTTTGCAATTGTCCTGCATAAAAAAGTGCCTTCGGCACCTTACTAATTCCATGTCCGTCTGACGCCGGACTTTCCTATAAGGTAAAAAAGAATGCTTCGCATTCTTGCGAGATTTGCTTCACAAACTCGTGATTCCATGTCCGTCTGGCGACGAGCTTTCCTATAATGTAAAGAAAGACTGCCGCATCCGGAAACCCATCCCTTCTGCGGCAGCCCTGAAAAATCCGATAACGCCCCTCACCCCTTATCCAGAAGCCTGTGAATCTTCTCATGAGGATCCAGAAGCTTGGAGATAGACTTTCCTGCATTTACGGAATTGATATAAATGGCTATATACTTCGTAATATCCACTTCCCGGTACCAGGGCGCATTCCGGATCTCGTCCCGTCTGTAAGATGCATTCGTAATAAATACTGCCTCCAGAACCTTCTTATTATATGCCTCGTCAAATTTCTGGATGCCCTCGGTAAACAGCGCAAAAGTAGCAATGGCAAACACCCGCCTGGCCCCCTGTTTCTTGCAGTACCTGGCCACATCCAGCATGGTGGTTCCGGAACAGATCATGTCGTCCACAATGAACACATCCTTATTCTTCACACTGGGACCGATATATTTATGTACATCCACCACGTAGTTGCCGCCCACCACCTTGGTCCTGGACCTGCGCTTATAGAAAATCCCCATGTCCAGTCCCAGTTCGTTGGTATATTTATAATTCCTGGTAGTGGCCCCCAGGTCCGGGGAGATAAAGATGGAATTCTCCTCGGTAAACGTAATATCGTCATAATTTTTCTTGATGGCCTTAATCACCTGGTAAATCGGAAACAGATCGTCGAACCCGTTATAGGGAACCGCATTGGCCACCCGGTTATCATGCACATCAAAAGCAGTAATATTCTTCACCCCCACATTTTCAAGCTCCCGCAGCGCCATGGCACAGTCCAGGGACTCCCTGGAAATCCGACGGTCCTGTCTGCTGGCATAGAGCAGGGGAGAAATGACATTGATCCGGAATGCCTTACCTCCGATGGCCGACACCGTCCTCTTCAGGTTCTGAAAATGCTCGTCCGGGGACATGGGAACGGTCTGCCCGTACATCTGGTAGGAACAGGCGTAGTTGCCCACATCCATCAGGATATACACATCGGCGCCCCGGACAGTATCCTCCAGTACCGCCTTGGCGTCCCCTGTGGAAAAACGGACAATCTGCGAATTCACCACATGACATTCCTCCTTGTTATAGGTCTCCCGGAGATAATACTCAATCTTACTGGAGAGCTCCTCCGTGCCGCACAAGGGAATCAATACGATGGGAATAGAGTGTTTTTCTGCTGTTGAACTCATGTTTTCCTCCTTATGTTGTAACTTGAAGCCGTGTCTGTGAAAGCACCCTGTCCGATTCGGAAGCTGCCTGAACCTGCACGGGTTGTCTTGAAACAGCTCCCTGCGTCCAAGCCTCTTCGACCGAAAGACAGGTGTTCTCATCGTTTTCCTTTTTCAGTGTATAATACTTTTTTCTTTTTTACAAGATGAATTTTGACATAAAATCCCTTCGCTTCCTTATTTATTCACATTTCACGGAAAATCTTGAAATCCTTTTCAATCCCGTGTAAAATAATATGTAAAATAACAGGAGGCAGACGCTGCCGAAGCGCAGCAGTAAAAAACGATGAAAAAAATTCAGACCAAAATCATGATCCTGGTGATCCTCGCCACCCTGGGCGTCTCTGTCGTCAATGTGGCATTGAGCACGGCCATTTCCCGCCGCTCCACCCTCACCGCCCTTGAACAGACTCTGACCGAAACCACGGATCTGGCCGCCCTGGCCGCCCGGAACATGATCGAAACCTACACCCTTACCATTGCGGAAATCGCTTCCTCCCCCATTCTCACTTCCGAATTAAGCAGCGATTCCGAGAAGCAGGACTTTTTACAGACTAAAGTGGACGCCTATTTCATGCGATTCGCAGGAATGGCTGATCTTCAGGGAAAAGATGCGATTCTTGGTACGGATGTATCCGGCGAACCGTTTTTCCAGGCAGCGGTCCAGGGCGGCAGCTACATGTCCACCCCTTACACCCAAAACGGTGAAATGTACCTGGTGGTATCCGCCCCGGTGACCGTGGAAGGCCGGGTTACGGGTGTCGTCTACTTCGGATGCGATACCTCTATCCTGCAGTCCATTATCAGCGAGATACAGATCGGAGAGGACGGGGACGCCTACATCCTGGATAAGGAGGGCACCACCATCGCCGCCCTGGAGACAGAGGAAGTATCCAGTCAGGAAAACCTGGTCCGGGAAATGGCATCCAGTCCGGATGACAAATACATACAGGAACTGGGCTCCATCGAGCAGAAAATGATTGCCGGGGAAAGCGGTGTGGGCAGGTACACCTATCCCGAGGACAATACGGAGTACATTCAGGGCTACACGCCGATACCCGGCACCGACGGATGGAGCGTGGCCGTGACCATCAACCAGGACGAGTTCCTGCACTACGCCTATGTAGGCAATAATATTCAGCTTATCGTGGGCGCAGCCCTCTGCATCCTGGTCATCCTGGTCTCCGCGCCCCTGTGCCGGTCCTTCACAGGGCCCATTGTCAGGTGTGCCAAACGGCTTCACGCCCTTTCCCAGGGCGACTTAAAAAGCCCGCTTCCCGAAGTGTCCACCCGGGACGAGACCCGCATTCTGTCCGACTCCACCGCCCATCTGGTGGAAACCTTCCGGGGGATGCTTGCGGAAATCGGCTCCATTCTCAGCGGCATTGCGGACGGCGATCTCACCGCGGACAGCCTTCGCGCCGACTATCCGGGAGATTTCCTGGCCCTTAAGCAGGATCTGGAGACCATAAACGAAAAATTGAACCAGACCCTTGGGGGCATTGCCCTGACTACCAACCATGTGTCCGACAGTTCCGCCCAGGTAGCCGCTTCCAGTACCGCCCTGTCCCAGGGCTCCACGGAGCAGGCCAGTGCCGTTGTCGAGCTCTCCGCCACCCTGTCGGATATGGATCAGGATGCGAAGAAGACAGCGCAGCTGTCCGAGCAGACCAAAGCCGCGGTAAACGGCGCCCAGACACAGCTGTTGCAAAGCAGCCAAAACATCGAGGACCTGAACCGTGCCATGGAGCTGATTACCGCCACCTCCAATGAGATCAAACACATTATCGACACCATTGAAGACATTGCCCTCCAGACCAACATCCTGGCCCTGAACGCCTCCGTGGAAGCCGCCAGGGCAGGCGAGACTGGCAAAGGCTTTGCCGTGGTGGCAGGGGAAGTGCGGGAGCTGGCCTCCAAGTCCGACCAGGCCGCCAAGGCCACCATGGAGTTGATCCACCGCTCCATCGAAGCCGTCAATAACGGAGGCTCGGCCGTGAATAACGTCACCTCCTCCGTGTCCAAAGTGGTGGAACTGGCTGTGCAGGTAACGGAACACATGGACCTGATGGCCCAGGCTGTGGAACGCCAGACCGGCTCCATCAACCAGGTAACCCTGGCCGTCAGCCAGATTTCCGAGGTAGTGCAGTCTAACTCCGCCACGGCACAGGAAAGCGCCGCCACCAGTGAAGAACTCTCCAGCCAGGCAGCGGCGCTGAAGCAGCTGGTGGGCGGATTTACCCTGCGCAGGCGTTGAGCATCCAACAGCGGAGTCCTGCGCATACAGCCAAAACTTTGCTGCCGGTTGCGGGTGGCGGGTACAAAAAGTTTTTACTCCCTTTTCGGAATTTTGTACCCATTAAAAAACGACTTATAAATATACATTGCAATACAGGAGATGATTGATATGCAAAAATGGTGTACTGAAGATTGGCAGTTTGAATTGTCGGTAATAGAGGGAAAAGCCGGGCACTGTCGGCTTGGATTGGAAAAAGGAGACAGATTTGTCTTTTCATATGAATGTCCTGCCGGAATGTGTCCTAAAACAATGCTACAAGTATATACATGGTGTGAAGTTATTAGATGCGGTGGTGATTTTACATATAGAGGTGAAAAAGAAAAATATGAAATAAATATACCATGTGCTGACGGGTGTATCCAGTTTCATCTTAAAGCAACTCCTATTAACCGAGATGAAAACGAAAAGCCTCTTCCAAATGGTCCCAGACCAAAAGATGAGTAAATTCCAGTTTGCAGAGCGAAACGCTTTTCTGAAAAGGGAATAAAAGACTTCTGCAAAAAGCAGAAAGCTTCTACAGATAGCAGAAGTTTTCCAAAAACCTGACCCCTCCAAAAAACAGGCCGGAATCACCTCTCTGATCCCAGCCTGTTTTTTCATAAAATCCCGGAACGTATTCCAAAATAATCTCCGTCAGCCGTGCGTCACAATATACGGAGATGAAATTTCCCTGCCCTGCCGCCCCTGCGAAACGCACTGGGCGTCATCTCAAACCGCTTCCGGAAGAGCCGGTTAAAATTGGACAGATTCTCAAACCCCGTCTGCTCCGCGATCTCCAACACGGTATCCCCGCTGTTTCGCAGCGCATAGGCCGCCCGCTCCAGACGGTACTCGATGAGATACCCCCCAAAACTTCTCCCCGTAGCCTCCTTAAACCACCGCATAAAATGGCTCTCACTGTATCCGCAGACATCCGCCCCGTCCGCAACCGTCAGCTGCTTATCATAATCCCGTTCAATCTTCGAAAGCACCAGTTTCAGCTTCTCCGCATTCGGAACCTCCCTGCCGCGGTTCCCGCAGTCCGCCCCGTACCGGAACAACATGGAAAAGAACAGCAGCAGCCTGCCCTTCACCCCCAGTTCATACCCCACAGGCCTGGCGGAACACAGTCCGTCCGCCGCATCCAGACAGGCCGACATCTGCCCGTACATGGCATCCTCCTTTCCCACCCGCACCGGCAGACGGACTTTTCCGCTGACCATGGGCTGCAGATATTTCTGGCTGCATACATCGATACCGCCTCCCAGGAAAGCTATGTCGAAAATGATATTTTCATACTCCATGCTTTCCCTGGGCAGGCTCTGCATCCCATGCAGATGCCCCGGCGGAACAATGTAGATATCCCCTTTTTCCGCCTGAAACATCTCCTGATCCACCTGCACCCTGCCTCTGCCCCGCTTTACATAGATGATTTCCATGCTGTCCTGCCAGTGCAGCGGCACAAAGGTGAAATCCTTGGGAATGGTACAGGGATATACATTATATGCGAACATTGTATCAGAATGCTTCTTTGTCTCGTAATACCCGTCCCCGAAAGCATCTCCCTTTCTGCTGCATTCTCCCAAAACGTCCCCTCCTTTGCATTTTCCTTATGATAGGATTGTACAATAATTTGGTTGCATTATACAAGCATTCTTTTCAAAAATATGGTAAAAATAATACAACAGGTTCTTCCATATATTGATAGAGAACCGCACCGAAGCGGCGCCAGGCCCCATGCCCGGCACACCGTCCTGGTGGTCTATTTGCATCCTGCGTGTGCCAAGAGCAGACTTCACTGCCCTCGCGCCAGGGCAGACACATTCCTTGCATCCTGCGTGTGCCAAGAGCAGATACACGGTAAACCTCAGGCAATTACTCTATCGCCTTACTTTCATGCAGGGTGGCTTAACCGGATGCACAGAGACATCCTATCCGCTCCGTTCACAGCAACAGCCGTACGGTGAACACCTGAAACGCCGCAGGGACACCAGGCAAACAGCAGCTAAATAACAAAGCATCACAAGGAAATGTCTGCGACAATTCCTAAAACAAACACCATAAATGAAAAAGGAGAACACCATCATGACAGAAATGGAAATCGCATTAAGCGGATACTGTAAAAAAGACATCGCCCACTGCACCTACGAGGAACTGTACACAGCCCTGCTCCACATTGTGGAAGAAAAGAGCCGCCAGCGCATCGCGCCGGTAAAAGGCCGCAAACTCTACTACATTTCCGCCGAGTTCCTCATCGGCAAGCTGCTCAGCAACAACCTGATCAACTTAGGACTCTATGACGACGTGAAAGCCTGCCTGGAAGCCCACGGAAAATCCATGGCCGAACTGGAGGAAGTGGAGCCGGAACCCAGTCTGGGCAACGGCGGACTGGGCCGCCTGGCCGCCTGCTTCCTGGACTCCGTGGCCACATTAAACCTCCCCGGGGACGGCATCGGCCTGCGGTACCACTGCGGCCTCTTCCACCAGAATTTCGAAAACGGCCTCCAGAACGAGCGCCCGGACTTCTGGCTTGGCGGCCACGACTGGGCAGTGAAAACCTCCAAAACCTACCCCGTGTCCCTGGCCGGAGCCGACTACACAGCCAGACTCTACCAGATTGCCGTCACAGGCTACGAAGGCCGCACCAACTTCCTGAACCTGTTCGACCTGGACACCATAGACGAATCCCTGATTGGGGACGGCATTTCCTTTGACAAAACTGATATTGCAAAAAACCTGACCCTGTTCCTCTATCCCGACGACAGCGACGATGCCGGACGCCTGCTGCGGATTTATCAGCAGTACCTGATGGTCAGCGCCGGGACCCAGATGATTCTGGAGGAATGCATGGAACGGGGCAGCGACCTCCACGACCTCTATGACTACGCCGCCGTCCAGATCAACGACACCCACCCCTCCATGGTGATCCCGGAGCTGATAAGGCTGCTGTGCGAAAAAGATATCGACTTCGACGAAGCCGTGGAGATAGTCACCAGAACCTGCGCCTACACCAACCACACCATCCTGGCGGAAGCCCTGGAGAAATGGCCCCGGCACTATCTGGAGACCGTGGTTCCCCAGCTGATGCCCGTTATCGAAAAACTGGATATGATTGTACGTTCCAAAGTTGAAGATGTCTCTACCGCCATCATCGATGCAAATAATATCGTGCACATGGCCCACATGGACATTCATTTCACCCACAGCACCAACGGCGTGGCCGCCCTGCACACGGAAATTCTGAAGAACAGCGAGCTGAACAGCTTCTACAGGCTCTACCCGGAAAAGTTCAATAACAAGACCAACGGCATCACCTTCCGCAGATGGCTGCTGAAATGCAATCCGGAGCTCACCGCCTTTATCGAAAGCCTCATCGGCCCCGGCTTCAAAAAGGACGCCTCCTTATTAGAGAAACTGGCTGACTTCGCATCGGACGAAAAAGTCCTCCACCAGTTGGCCCGGATCAAGCAGGACAACAAAAGAGCCCTGGCCCAATGGCTGAACCACACCCAGGGCGTCACCCTGAACCCGGACAGCCTCTTCGCCATCCAGTCCAAGCGGCTCCACGAGTACAAACGGCAGCAGCTGAACCTCCTGTACCTGATCCACCAGTACTTTGAGATCAAGTCCGGTCACCTGCCCGCCGCACCCCTCACCGCCATTTTTGGCGCCAAGGCCGCCCCGGCGTACACCATCGCCAAGGACATCATCCACGCCCTGCTGACCCTGTCCCAGGTCATCGCCGCCGACCCGGAGGTCTCCAAATGGCTGCAGATCGTGTTCATTGAAAATTATAACGTTACCGCCGCGGAGAAAATGATCCCCGCCTGCGACCTCTCCGAGCAGATCAGCCTGGCCTCCAAGGAAGCCTCCGGCACCGGCAACATGAAATTCATGCTAAACGGCGCCCTGACCCTGGGCACCATGGACGGCGCAAACGTGGAAATCGCCGACGCGGTAGGCAATGGCAATATCTACATCTTCGGCCAAAGCAGCGCCCAGGTCATCCGCAGATACGGAAACGGCAGCTACTGCGCCCGGGAATGGTATGAGATCGATCCCAACATCCGCAGGGCCGTGGACTTCCTCACCGGCAGCGAAATGCTCTCCCGGGGCAGCAGTGAGCACCTTACCCGCCTGCACGACGAGTTCATCGGCAAGGACTGGTTCCAGACCCTGCCCGACTTCAACGCTTATGTGGTGCGCAAGAACCAGGCCTTAAGCGATTACGCGTTCAATTCCTACGACTGGACCAGGCGGGCCCTGATCAATATCAGCAGGGCAGGGTTCTTCTCTTCCGACAGGACCATTGCGGAATATAATGAGGATATCTGGCATCTTGGAGTCTGAGGGACAACAATGAGGATAGCTGCCGGCCGGAAACCTTTTTCCGGGAAAAACGGCAAACAGCCTTGACAACTCCTCTGTTTTTTACTATAGTAGAGTTGTGAATCGGGGACGGCACCCATTACAAAAAACAGCATTCACTTTATCGATTTATAAAAAAGCAACAAGGGGGATGATACCCATCGCAAAAAACATTCTTGTTGTGGACGAACAGGGAAACGAATATGAAGCTACCTGGCCGAAGAGAGCCAGGGGCCTTGTAAAAAATGGCAGGGCACGCTTCCTTTCCGAGAACAAGATATGTCTTGCGTGTCCGCCATGGATAGATATGGAGGATAACGAGATGACAGATGTTATAATGACAGATATTCAGGTAGCAGAAGACGCAATTGAAGCATTCAGAACCGCAGTTGCAGCAGGATTTGGGGCCGGCAGTGAAACCGAAACCGATAAAATCAACGATGAAAGCCGCCGCATGCCGGAAGCCCGTGACACAGAAGGTCAGGGGAATGGCCTGACGGAGGGCAGCGAAACGGAAAACCTGCGCGGCAGCATATCAGACACCGTCAGGGCAGAAATTCCGCAGGGTACAGCCACCGAAAACGGCAAAGCGGCATATCATACAGGTATGGCAGGAGCCCACAGGACTGAGGAAAGCCGGGCCGCCTCCGCCGCAGATACAGGCGGAATCGATATGGTCTATATTTTTGACCAGATCAGGGCGATCCAGAACCAGACCGACTACCTGCTCGCGGCGATTGACGGCCTTGCCGGTATGTCCGACGGGGAAAGCGGCGATACGTATGCACCGGGAAATATCATGGGGCAGGCTAAGGCCACTGCCTTCGGAGACATGGTCCGCTGCCGGGAGACCACGAATCAGCAGCTGCTGAATTTCTACTTGACCGTTTATAACGATTTGAAATCTCAAGCATAAGTGAATGTAGGATATCCGCTGAAGCAATTCGCTTCCGCGGATATTCTTTCGTGTGTTCCGGGGCGCTGTAAAGGAACCTTATTTCCCCACAGCTCCGGTATTTTAAGACAGAAAATAAGAGACTTCGTCTCAAAGAGACTTCGTCCCAAAGAGACTTCGTCTCTTACATATAAATTACACAAGCAACAAGGGAGTGAAATATTATGGAAGCTTACAGTATTTTCAAGGATCTGGCAATCATTATCGTATTTGCAAAAATTTTCGGCATTTTGGCCAGGAAATGCAAGGCCCCCCAGGTGGTGGGCGAAATCATCGCCGGGCTGCTGATAGGCCCCAGCCTTCTGGGACTGGTGGAACAGACGGATTTTCTGACCAGGATGGCGGAAGTGGGCGTGGTACTGCTGATGTTCTCCGCCGGACTGGAGACCAACCTGAAGGATCTGATGAAGACCGGACCGATAGCCTTTCTAATCGCCTGTGCCGGCGTGTTTGTGCCTCTGGTGGGCGGGTCTTTGTTGTATATGGGTATGTACGGCGCTGCGCCCTGGGGTTCGGAAAAGTTCTACACTGCCGTCTTTATCGGCGTGATCATGACCGCCACCAGTGTGAGCATCACGGTGGAGGCCCTGAAGGAACTGGGCAAACTGAAGGGAAAGGTTGGCACTACCATTCTAAGCGCCGCCATTATTGACGATGTCCTGGGCATTATTGTACTGACTTTTGTAGTCGGTTTTAAAAGCCCTGACTCCAATCCCGGCAAAGTAGTGCTGTCCACGGTGCTCTTCTTTGCCATGGCCCTGGTGGTAGGCATTATCCTGTTTCATATTTTCAAACGCCTGGATGACCGTTATCCCCACACTCGCCGGATCCCCATCCTGGGACTGGCACTGTGCTTTTTCTTCGCCTACGCGGCGGAACGGTATTTCGGGATTGCGGATATCACCGGAGCTTATGTGGCAGGCATCGTCCTTTGCTCCATCCAGGATTCCAACTATATCGAACGGAAAATGGAGGTCAGCTCCTACATGCTCTTCGGCCCGGTGTTCTTCGCCAGCATCGGTCTGAAGACCAGTATCGACAATGTAAACGGAGATATCCTGCTGTTTTCCCTGGGATTCGTGGTGGTGGCCCTGCTGTGTAAAGTCATCGGCTGCGGCCTGATGGCGAAGCTGTGCCGGTTCCGCAGTGCGGACTGCCTGAAAATCGGCGTGGGCATGATGACCCGGGGAGAGGTGGCTTTGATCGTGGCCCAGAAGGGACTATCCGTGGGGCTGCTGACACCTGTTTATTTTACGTCAGTTATATTGCTGATTATCGTATCCAGTATTTCCACGCCGATTATCTTAAAGGTGCTTTATGCCAGGGATAAGGGAGAGGCGGAGGCAAGTACCTGATGCAGGCAGGAGCGGCCTGCCGCCACATTACAGCTTCATAGACGGCAGACCGCCCGGCAGGACAGCCCGGACGGCCGAAAGTATCATTTGTGAGTTATTGTTCACACGGTGCCAACCGCAAGGTGTTTCCATACGTTCTTTACATGATAAAAACTTTACAGACTGTTTCAATACAAATGCTTTTATTATCCGTTTAATTGTGCTACACTATAAACCAAGATTATTATAGTAATTGTCAATATCGCTTTCATGATATTACAAAATGTCCGGATACAGAAAAAGATTGTCGTTTACTATAACTGTTTTGGATAATTGGAGGCAAAGTATGATTGAGCGGATAGCGTTTGAACATTTTCGTGGCTTAAAAAAACTGGAGCTTTTAGATCTTAAACCAATTACACTGATATCCGGAAAAAACAATGCGGGAAAAAGTTCTATCCTGGAGGGGATATTCCTTTTTCTTGATCACCTTGTACCTGAATCGTTTACAAAAATCAATAAATTCCGCGGCCTTGTATCGTCTGTCGACTCTGCAAATTTATGGGAAACTGTATTTTACCAAATGAATGTGAATACTCCCATGCAGATTTCCATTACATTCTCAGGTGTACCGGCTCTATTGAAATATGAGAGAGATGACAACTTTATCCCACCTGTTGATATAAATATGTCAAAAGAAGTAATGGGACAGATTATATCTTCTGCCACATCTTCATATACGCTTAAGTTCAAGTACCAAAGAGAAGCTTATGTAGAAGAGGGGCATTTTATTGCCGGCCCAATGGGTATCGTCCGAAGCCTGACTGCGCCTGCGATCACAAATCCTGATACAATCATGCCTTTCACACAGTTTATCAATGCGGCAATTATAAACAACAACAGCGATAGCTTCATTGCAGAATGGCTTGGCAAAATGGAGTTGGACGGAAGAAAGCACTCCATTATAGAAGTACTGAAATTGATCGAGCCCGCAATAGATGACCTTCTCACGATTGTTGCTAACGGGAATGTTCAGCTTTTTGCCAAAATCGGCCAACAGCTGCTGCCTCTCCGGCTCGCCGGAGATGGAATAAATAAACTTTTATTTATTATTCTTTCTATTACTGTAAATCCCCATTCCATTCTTCTCATCGACGAGATAGAAACCGGTTTTCACTATACTATGTTCCCGAAGCTATGGGAACTGGTTGCACAAACCGCTTATGAAAATAGCTGTCAGATTATTGCCACTACACACAGTTATGAATGTATTGTCGGAGCAGTAGAAGGAATTGCACGGGCAGATCGGAATTCTGATTTTTGTTATTACCGCCTTGCTAACAATAATGCAGGCAATCACGTATACCGGTATTCAAATGAACTGCTTCAGACAGCTGTTGCCACGGATATGGAGGTACGCTAATGCCTAGAAATACCAATACACGTATACTCAAGGATAATCTTATTCTGTGCGAGGGACGGGATGAGCAGGAATTTTTGATCAAATATTTAAACAGCAGTGCGCTCTCCGATATTGCCGGGTTTTCCAATGATTTCCAGGTAATAGATTTTGGCGGAAACTCCGAATTGATTCAAAAACTGGCAATATTAAAAAATATGGATAATTTTGAGAATGTAAAATCATTGATGATAATTCGAGACGCAGAGACAAATGCTGCGGCAGCCTGTCATGAACTACAGCTTGCTTTACAAAAAACAGATTATCCAGTTCCGGAAAAACCACACTGTTGGAAAGGCCAGGCACCTAAAGTTGGCTTTATATTATTTCCAACCTGTGATCATCTTGTTCAAAATGGAACACTTGAGGATCTATGCTTATCCATACTGGCTGATCCATCAGCCTCAGATACATTGGACGGCATTAACACATTTCTGAAACAATTAGAAATACGCCGTCAAAAACCTTTTGGAAAAATTTTTAAAACAAAACTACATACCTATTTTTCTGTTCAAGATGAATATGTATCGCTTAAGATTGGAGAAGCTGCTGCTGCAGGTGCGTTTGACTGGAATAATGCGGCACTTTATCCCCTTAAAAGCTTTCTTCAGGAAGTATTATAGATCATGGCTTAGATCGTGGATACAGGCAACTGCCTGAACAAAATGGAGGCGTGGTATGATCCTATTACTCACAGGCGCGTCACACATCGGCAAAACGGCCCTTGCCCAGAAATTGTTGGAAAAGTATAAATATCCCTATCTTTCCATCGATCACTTGAAGATGGGACTGATCCGCAGCGGCTATACAGCACTGACGCCGGTAAGCGATGCCACTGCACTCACCGATTATTTATGGCCTGTGGTGCGTGAAATGATAAAGACCGCCATCGAAAACAGCCAGAATCTCATTGTGGAGGGGTGCTATATTCCCTTTGACTGGGCGGAAGATTTTGAACCGGAATATCTGTCGCAGATCCGGTATTACTGCCTGGTGATGAGCCAACGTTATATAGAGGCTCATTTCCAGGATATCAAAAAGTACGCAAGCGTCATCGAAGACCGTATGGACGATGACGCCTGCACCATGGAAACACTGCGCCGGGACAATGCATGGTTTCTGGAACAGTGCCTCCGATATGGGACAAATTATCTTCTGATCGATGAGAACTATGCGGCGGAACTGGATCCTTCAAACTTTTAAAGCCTCCTGACCGGAAAGAACATATACTGCTTTCCCGTCTGTGGGCAGGTGAAATCATGCACTGCCCCTGCCAGTTCAATACCCTTTACCGCCATATAGCCTATCATTTTGGGAAATGTCTCATCGTCTGTGCATTCCGTGTAAATATATTCAAATCCGGGAATAACCCATTTCGTCCACCCCTTTGGGGCTTCCGCATCATCCCCGCATTCCACTCCCGCCAGGTACAATCCCCTGCTGAAGCCTGCCTCCCATGGCTGAAAGGAACGGGAGAAATCCGACATGGCTCCCCAGACTCCGGCTACATGTCCGCTTTCGTCCCGCTTTGCCAGATGCTCCACCTCTCCGAAATGGGAATTGGCGTCCTCCCATAGCTTCTGGATGAATCCGTCTCCCTGTTCCGTGGAACCCTCCTTGCCGATGACTGTAAAGGATTCTTTTACGCACTTCTTTACTTCCATATCGTGTATCTCCTTTCCGCGGCGGGATACCGCTCCTTGCAGCTTTCCTTCTTTGATACAGGATGCCTTTTCGGTAAATTCTGTGTCGCTGACTTGATTTCAATTATTCATCCTAGGGTCCTGCTCCCTATGCCTGGAGCCACGGTGGTTATTCGTTATCAGAAGTTGGCGACTATGGTTCCTGCTCTTTATGCCTGGAGCCATGGCGTTACTGCCATAGCCCCAGATCTGCTGCCCGTGTTTCATCCCTTACCAGGCTATCCCAGACGTCTCACCGGTATCCAGATAGCGCTCTCATAAGTATCGCTGTCCGTATCCCCGCCGGAATACCACTCGATGTTCAGGTGGAAGGCCATCTCATACTCCCGGTTTCCGGGGAGCCATTCCTTGAAAATCCGTGTGTTGACCGTCTGCAGCGTGTCCGGCATAGCCCCGGTACATTTGAATTTCGCCCACTCACTGGCCGGAATCTCGAAAACCTTCATCCCCTCCGGCACCTGGCCTCCCTGATAGACTCCTGCGATATAGTAGCGGAAATGTTCCATATCGCCCTCGTCCTCCACGCACACGCCGAATTCCCCCACCATGCACTCTGCAATGGTCTGCCGGATATCTTCCTCCCGATAGTGATTTTCATCTACTGTCTGCTCCCGGGGCGCATTCTGCCTGCAGTACTTGTCACAGAACTCCTCCCAGAACTTGGGAATCTCCTGGTATGAGGTTTCAAAGGAAAAAATCCTCTCGAAACCGATCATCCGCATGGCTTCTCTTTTTTCAATCTTAAATTCCATCCTGTTGCCTCCCTTAACTGAAACTTCCACAATCAACGGAAGAAAGACCTTGATCTGATGGGGCTGTGACTTTAGCTGCATGGGGGACAGCCCGTGAAACCGCGTGAAGGCCCTGGTAAAGCTCTCCGGCGTGTCGTAGCCGTACTTATATGCCAGGTCTATGACCTTGCCCTCCCCGCTGCCGCCGGTTCTGGCTCTGCTGCAGGCTTCCTTTGCGCTTCCGCCGACTCCGCTCCTGCTGCGGGCTTCCTCCCCGGGAACATTGCGTTTCAGCACCTCCAGGGCCGCCAGATAGAGCCTGCGGTTCCTCAGATATTCCCCGATGGAATAGCCTGTCAAAATCTTAAAACACTTCTGGAAATAAAAAGAGGAGAGATACACCGCGTCCGCCACGTCCTCCGCGCCGATGTCCTCCAGCAGATGCTCCTCCATGTAATCAATTGCCGTCTTCAAACCCGTCAGCCAGTCCATTCTTCCTCCCTGCTGCCCTCCGGTTCCGGATCCCGGACGGCTTCTCTGACCCGCCTGGCGCCAATTTTTACCCTCACTCAGACAGCTTTGCCGGACAAAACGTATCATGAGCGGGGCAGAGTATGCAGGGCGGGTTCTGCATGTTTCCATCATATCTTATCCGGCGGCAAAAATCCTGTCTTTTTCTGCTCGCTGTTGTCTGTAGGTTCCTATGAACTGCTTTCTATCATCTGCCGCCTCATATAAATCTTTTTTACACAATCCATATGCATTTCCTATTCTATTACATGTCAATTTCCTCATTTGGCGTCCCTGAATTTCACTACCGAAAGTAATTTTAAAACATTTCATCTGCTACTTCCCTGACATTACGGATTGCGTCCTCATACATAACCCTATCCCTCCTCCCTATTCCGTCACCCATAACAATCCTGATTCCCATATCACCCTTTCATCATACCATAATTTTCTTTCTATCGCAGTTCTTTTTCAAAATCCCTTTCGCCTTCCGCCCTCCTCAGCCTTACAAAATAATCCACTATCATCTTCTGGACTCCAGGCGGATATTTCATCAACTGATAGGGAGCGCCTGACTTGCTTACCTTATCCTCAAGCATGATTCCATATACCGTTCCCTTCAGGGTTGGCTTTTTGGTAAACACGCCGTTTGTATTATCCTCATAGGCCAGTTCCCGGGACACCAGATATTCCCATATAGCGCCTATGGTGGCTTTTCTCACTCCTTCTACCGTGCATATGCGGTTGAGCTCGTCTTTGATTTCACTGATATAGCACATATCCCGATATACAAACTGATCCGAGTCCTTCTCGGACAGGCAGAAGGCAGGCTTTTTGTTTTTTCGTGAGGCAGAAGATTTTGCCGGCTTTTCCGCATCGGTACCCGCACTGACTACGCCCTCTCTTGCTCTCTGCATCCCGCTCCCTGCTCCGTCTGCTGCCCCCTGCATTCCGCTTCCTGTTCCATCCGCTGTCCCCTGCATCTCACTTCCTGCGCCGCCTGCCGTCCCCTGTATCCCGGTATCCGCCTCATCCGCCGTCCCCTGCATACTGATAACCGCATTAGGGCGGGATTCCACAAATGAGGCTATCGCCGCCAGAAATTTCGCGCCGTACTTCGCAAGCTTATTCCCACCCACACCTGAAACGCCCAGAAAATCATCCTCTGTTTTCGGCAGCTTCACGCACATGTCAATCAACGTTTTATCGTTAAAAATAATATACGGAGGGAGAGCTTCTTCCCTTGCGATTTCCAGGCGGAGCCTGCGCAGCTCCTCAAACAGATCGTAGCCTGCCGCCGTGAGGGAATCCGTGCTTCTCCTGCGGGAAGCCTTCTTCCTCTCCGGTTCCTTCTCCTCATAAACCCGCATGATAACACGGGTATTTTCATCCCTTAAGGGTGCTATATTCCCCATCCGCAGCACGCTGTACCGCTCCTCGGTCTGATAGAGATACCCCTCCTCAATGAGCTGGCCAATCAGGCTCCGCAGCAGCGCTTCGTTGTAATCCTTCAATACCCCGTATGTCCTGTAATGCACGGTGCCCAGTTCCCGCAGCCTCGCCCGGTCTGACCCCATCAGGGTTCCGGTTACGATGGTTAGCCCGTAGCGTCCCCTTGTCTCGGCCACGCAGTTGATGATCTGCTTTGCCTCGGCAGTCATGTCCGTCTCTGTATAATCCCTGTGGCAGTTGCCGCAGTTGTCACAGGGCAGGGAAGTTTTTTCCCCGAAATAATTCAGAATATAATTCCGCAGACAGCCCGTAGTCCTGCAGTACCCTTCCATCGTCTGAAGACGGCGCAGGTCACGCTGTTTTACTACCTCTATATCTTCTGATTCCAGGCCGGAGAAATCCTTTTTCTCCAGAAGAAATTTATTGATCACCATGTCCTGTGGCGAGAAAAGCAGGATGCACTGGGACGGCTCCCCGTCCCTCCCGGCCCGCCCGGCTTCCTGATAATAGTTTTCCATGCTCTGTGGCATATTATAATGGATGACATACCGCACATTGGACTTGTCAATACCCATGCCGAAAGCGTTGGTGGCCACGATGACAGGGGCACGGTCATAGATGAAATCATCCTGGTTCTTCTTCCTTGTATCATTATCGATGCCCGCATGGTACCTGGTGGCAGGCACGCCCCTCTTCGTCAATGCCTCGAAAAGCTTGTCCACATTTTTCCTGGTAGCGCAGTAAATAATCCCGCTTTCCGACGGATGCTTCTCTATGTAATCCATTACAAAATCGTCCTTTCGGACTCGATTCTCCACACTGTAGTACAGATTTTCCCGGTCAAAGCCGGTAACTGTCACATTTGGATTCATAAGGCTCAGAATGCAGAGAATGTCCTCTTTTACCTCTTCCGTAGCGGTTGCGGTAAAGGCGCTGACAATGGGACGTTTGGGAAGGTTCCTGATAAAATCGACGATTTTCAGATAACTGGGGCGGAAATCCTGTCCCCATTGGGAAATGCAGTGGGCCTCGTCCACTGTCACCATGGAAATCTGTGCCCTGGAAGCGAACTCCATAAAACCATAACTTTCCAGACGTTCAGGCGCTGCATAAATAATTTTGTAGATACCCTCCGCGGCCCGGCCCAACGCCCTGCCGATCTGCGCCTCCGTGAGGGAGGAATTGATAAATGCGGCATGGATTCCGGCTTCGTTCAATGCCTTCACCTGATCCTGCATCAGGGAAATCAGCGGCGAGATGACAATGGTAATACCGGGCAGCATCAGGGCGGGAATCTGATAGCAGACGGACTTCCCCGCCCCTGTGGGCATAATCGCCAGGGCGTCCCGCCCCTCCAGTATGGATGTTATAATATCCTTCTGTCCCTCCCGGAAGGAGTCGTATCCGAAGTAAGATTTCAGGGTTTCCTTTGCGGTCACGGATTCTGGTTACCTCCTTGAAATTGTTAAATGATCGTTTTTACTTCATAATCTTGATAATAGAATCTGCTTTTGATTCTATTATATAATCTTGATAATAGAATCTGCTTTTGATTCTATTATATAATCTTGATAATAGAATCTGCTTTTGATTCTATTATATAATTTTGATAATAGAATCTGCTTTTGATTCTATTATATATCAGCCTGCACTTTAGAGGAATAAATTTTTCATAAAATATCATTTAAACTTTTTATCCGGTAACCGCTCTGTCGCACACTACAATCTGATGGCGGTCTGTCAGCCACCTTGCAAGTTCCCTTTTCTGTGCGGACGGAAAGAAAATCATAAAGATAGAAATGTAGCATCAGACCACAATAAGCATGGCAACGACACAGTGGAATGGGCACGAAGGGAAATTCGTAAATTACAGGAGTTTTAAGGGTTTAGCACGCTGGGGAGAGTATATCTCCGAATGTTCCCTCTTCTACGCTGCTGACAAAAATTTCATGGGAATTTTATTGTAAACAGGAGAAGCTTTTTGTATAATGAAAGTAACCTATAGAAAAAGAAGACATGAAAAAAAGCCGCTTTTTTCAAGGGAAAGGAGTTGATGGTTATGCCCACAAGCGAAATCCGGGAATTGACAAACCGTTTTGTCGAACAGCTTCTACCTGTCCGAATCTATTTATTTGGTTCTTTCGCAGACAATACTTATACAGAGGAAAGTGATTTTGATTTTTACATTATCGTACACGATGCTGTATCAGATATCCCCGCAGAAACCACAAAAGCATACAAATCAATCCGTAAAGTGAAACAGCGTCCTGTGGATATTGTTCTAGGAACCATAAGCCGTTTTGAAGCCAGGAAGGAAATTCCCTCTATAGAAAACGAGGTGTATAGAAAAGGAGTGCTTTTGTATGACGAAACAAGTCAGAGAGTGGTATGAAATGGCGGCAGCAGATTTAGGAGTAGCGAAACATCTGGATGCAACTTATTATCCCAAGCCGTTAGAGCTTATCTGTTATCATTGTCAACAGGCGGCTGAAAAGGCAATCAAAACGCTGATTATGTATTTTGGAGAAGGAGGTGGAATGCCTAAACTCCATGACCTTTCATTTTTACTGAATCAGATTAAAAACAAGGTATCAATCGAAGAGAAATTCCATGATTATGCCGATGCGCTGACACCGTATGGTGTAGCTGTAAGATATCCGAATGAGTTGTTTCTGGCGGAAAGACATGTGAAAGAGGCATTGCAGTATGCTGACGAAATTTTTCAATGGGTGACGGAAACTGTGGCGGAGAAAGACTGAAATTATGATCATGACGTTATTGATATCGTACCGTGGTGTCGCTACTTTTTTGCTGCGACACTATACAGCCAAAATAATTCGTCTGAAGCCTTCGCGGAAGCACCCCGCGATATCTGCACCCGGGAACAGTGCTTACCCAACCCGTACTGCCATTGCCCCGGATTCCTGCAATATCTGCTATCTACGTCCAGGGACAGCGCTCTGTCCCTGAACGGTCAGCATGCCTTGGAAGCAGCGCCCGGCCGGCAATCACAATATCCTTTCCTTCACTCCCCGCCGCAGCGCCCTTTCGATATCCTCTGTCACTTCGGCAAACTCCCGCAGCTTATCCGCAATGCGGCTCCGCCGCTGCCCATCCTGGAGGGCTTCCAGTGTCACATTGAAGCCGCCGCCCAGAGCCTCCAGATCCGTCCCGTTGTCATGGTTCCACATTTCCCCGCAGCGTTTGTAGAGCGCGCTGACCTCCTTCAGAAAGCCGAGATCGGGGTTCAGCTCCAGGGCCTTCTCCAGGAAGCCATGGCAGCAGCTGGCGTTGGTGGCCAGGCCGCATACATAGGCGGTGTGGGCGCCCCAGGGGTCAAATTCCTCCGGTTTCACGCAGTCAAAGCGTCCCCCTTCAATGTCCTCCGCCCATGCCCGGAAGGCGGACGCCCCGAAATAGAAGCTCTCCGTCTCAGTGGCCAGAAGCTTTGGCAGGATACGGACCGTTTCCCGATAAAGCCCGGCCAGGGAAGGCTTTTCTTTCCTGCTGCCGATAAAAATCCAGCCGGGATTGGAGAACTCATTCTCCTCCAGGAACTTCTCCAGGGCAATGCTATCCGGACGGTTGTTGTTTCCCGTGAGATACAAAAGCGTCCTGCCATACTCCTCATAGCCCACCAGAACCCCCACGGGAGGCTCCCCCAGACCCCAGACAATGACCGGGATCCCTCTGTCAATATAGGAAATAAGCGTTTGAAGATACATGTCCGGGTTCTTGCGCAGCTCCCTCCGGGAGACGAAGGTACTGGCATACCCGCATTTTTCAAAAAGAGTCTCGGCGTACCCGGGCTCTTCGGAAACCAAGGTGAAACAGGTGTCGGTTTCCCGCAGATTCCTGTGCGGCCCCTCGGCAAGCATGTAGCTGCTGACGCCCTCCCCCCGGAATTCGCCCTTGGGATAATATTGGGTGAACACATCCCCTGTGATTCCGGCGAAGAAGCTGTAATCGTAATCCGTCTCGCCAAGGCATTCCATCACATACCTGGCGCTGCCGTTGAACCAGTAATTCTCACCGTATTCATCTGTCACAAGGCGGTGAATGTGAGGGAGAATGTTGTTGCTCTGTTTTGTGATCATGAGAAGTTCCTCCTTCTTTAACTGTACTTTCGGGATATAGGCAAGCTGTGAGATGCGGATGGATCTAAAATATTTCATGCCCTGCCCGTTGGAGCCGATGATGATATCTCCCATGGCCGCCCGGCTTAAGTCCAGGGACATGTAGGGGAAACCGACGCCGCAGTAGCGGATTTCCCCGTTGATGATCACTGCCAGGTGCCGGGGGCCCAGGATCCAGGTAACCCGGTTGTAGCCCTTTTCACGGATGCTCCCTCGCCCCGGGAACTCGTACAGATCGTGGAAAACAGGCTGCCGGAAAGCAATGGCCTCCCGGCGCAGGGCGGCTTTTGACAGATCCTCCGCAGGCTGATTGCCCATGTTGACTCCAAAGCCGTTCCGGCTTAAATTCTCCAGGGAGACGCCGCCTGCGTAATAGTCCGGTTCCGTCCCCTGCCCGGGTTCCGTTCCGTGGTAAAACAGAATGCATCCCTCCTCGGAGCCGTAGCCGAACTGCTCATCGTTTTCTCCCAGGCGGAATTCCATATCCACCCGGAAAGGCAGCTTCACCGCCACATTGGTGTTCAATACCCGGGTGCTGATCCATCCGGTGTATTCCGCTTCCCCGCTCTCCAGAATGCGGTAGTGGGGACTGTTGACAGGCGTTATTTTTTCCAGGGCCACTTCCCTCTCCCACAGGACGGGATTTTCGGCCAGGATTTCCTCCAGGGTAATGGAGCCGGCGGGCAGCTCCACAGGTTTCTCAAAATAATCCGGATTGGCCAGGCGCTGCTTTATGGGCACCAACAGGCTCACCAGTTCCCTGGCCTCGTCAGGGGAAATCAGGTTTTCCAGAAGGGCGGGGCGCTGCAGCCCTCCCTGGTGGGTATAGTCGATTTCGTATAGATGGTTGTCGTCGAAGCTTTTTACCAGGCGGCGGAACTGTTCCTCCACACCCTGGTCCACATAAATATTTGCGCAGGCGTACAGGCCCCCCGGGAAAGAAGCATCCAGGTAGCCGGTCTCATTTCTAAATCCCTCTTCCACCCGGAGCATCACCGCCGCCTGGGCGCCGTTTTGGAATTCAAACTGTCCGTGGCTGCCCGGAAGCCCCAGAGGAAGCCCCATGGACTGTACCGTGTGCCAGAAGCCGGTGTTGTCCGTCTGCCCGGGAGCCTGCTTCAGGCAGGATGTGAGGACGCGCATGGGCGGCAGGATAAGGACGGTGGCGTCCATGGGGGCAGAGAGCTGTTGTTGCAGGTGGTCCACCTGCTTTTCCATCTCCTCATACAGCAGCGGCAGGGCAGAAATCTTCCTGATGCCCTTTTCCGTCATTTTTTTAAGGAAAGTGCTGATGATCTCCTTCAATTCGGAAAGCGCCGTCACCTCCCTGTCGATTTCGGCTATTTTTTCTGTAAATGCATCCACCAGTGTGGAAATTTCCGGATTTTCGTATATGCGCAGAATTTCCTTTACGGGAATCTGCATTTTCCGCAGGATGATAATCTGCTGCAGCCGCTGAACGAAAAACGTATCGTAGTATCGATAGGTTTCTGACGGCAGGCGGACACTTTCAATCAGCCCCATCTGTTCATAATAGCGCAGGGTGCGGGAAGACAGTCCAAGCTGTCTCGTCAGGTCTGTGATTTTGATCAGGTCCATAGCGCGGTTCCTCCGGTAAATTTCAAAACATTGAGTACGGCTTAAACTTGCGTCGGTTGTTTCTCTTCCTTACTATAACACTTGACGTTGCGTCAATGTCAAGCCAAAAGACACAAAAAGCGAAAAATGGATATTGTTGAGTTGAAACCAACTACTGCGTCATTGTATTTACGGATACCTGTGATAAAATTTGAAATATAGAATCCGTCCTTTGATTCTAAGAAAGAATTACTATAATAAAGCCATAAGGAGGGCGCCATGCTGTATTTATCGGAAAACTTAAAGAAATACCGTATCTTAAAAAACCTTACCCAGGAGGACGTTGCAGGGTACCTGGGGATTACCCCGCAAAGCGTCTCAAAATGGGAACGCGGCGAGTCTTACCCGGACATCACGCTTCTGCCTGCACTGGCAAACATATTTGAGACGAGCATCGACCTGTTGGTGGGGATGGATTCCATCCGCGCAGAGGCAACACGATATAATATTCACAAAAAAGCGGTAGACTGTCAGCGGCAATGGGATTTTGTTTTTGAATGATAGTTTATCCCCACCATCACAATCTCGCCCCCATAATCCTGTAATACTGCTGGGTAATTCCTGTCCTTGATCTGCCTGATGGCTCCTTCTGATGGCGTATCCCATTTCAGCTCCACGATCAATGCCGGAAGCATGGACTTCCGCTATGCTTCCGCCGCAGAAGTCTTCTGCCAGTAAGAGCGACACTTCTGCTCCTGCATGGCACGCATCACGGAATAGGGATTATAAATGGCTGCATCTCCGGAAAAGTCATATCCGTCATACCACCGTCTGACTTCCTCAAAATCCATCCCATATCTCCCGCACAATGACCGGACATTGCTTTCCGTAAAGCTTGTAAATTCCCCAAACCTGCCGGGAACCAGAATGGTTGCTTCCTTAAAATCCGAAATCGCAGACTGGGAACCATCTTTCTTAATAGGAAGAATCTCAGCCCCAAGGTTCACTGCCGGCAATGTGCCTCACGCCTTTCCAGATGAGATTTTCCCCACTGAAATTCCCCGCAGCAAGCTGCGGGGAATTAAACCCTCTTTCGGATTAAACCCTACCCTTGCAAGGCGTGCTGCAGCAACCTATTTCTCATAATTTCTTTGGCTGCGCTCACCAGCCACCGCCTCCTCTGCAGCCTCTTTCGCGATCTCATATTCCCTCTCGCCGACTTCCTGGTAAAACCGTGAAAACCGTACCCTTCTCACATCCCTGCCTGTAATATATCCATACCACACCAATGCCAGAAGAAAGCGTCCCACTCCGAAATCCGCATGAAAAGTATCCCTATGAATCCTGCCAATGCCCCTCTCCAGGGCATGCTGAAACGCCTGTCCGCATGGGATAATGCCATCCGCCCCGATCTCCTCCGCCGCCTGTTCATAGCAACGGCGGACCTGCGCAAACATCTCCCCATAGGTCTCAAATCCCTGCTGCCGGATCCGTTCACTGCCGCTTTCATAGCCCCAGGTCTGATGAAGATACAGCCTTGCCCCGGGACAGATTTCCCTGACATACTCTTCCAGTATTTTCAGATATGGCTGATAGCTCTCCTGCCGCCAGGACTCATGACTGGCCTGCTGCAAAGTCACCACATCCCACTTTCTTGCCGTCAGCGCCTCCTTGATACCGGTGGTAAATCCTTCTCCGGAATGCCCGTTTATCTCCAGGGTATACCCTCTCTTTTCCCCCTTCAGATTCCGAAAATGCTGCTCCAGAGAACATCCGCCGATATACAGATTTACGGTCTGCAGATCCTGCCCTTCGCCCCTTGCAAGTTCGTGGAGATACCTGTGCGCATCCTGGCTGAAGCTGTTTCCGATGGATAAAATCTGAACTGTCATTTTTTCTGCCTCCTCACCACGCTCTTTCGCAATTACCCGGTTACCTGTAAAAGCACTCCTTTTTACCGCTTCCCGAAATCAAACCCGCACTGTTACAGGCCTATCTTTTCGAAATTCATATATGCTGACTTACTATTTTCCACACTTCTTTGTAGTGATTGCACCTCTGTTTTTGTTCCATGTTCAAAACCGCCGGAATTTATATCCACGGTCAAAAACATTTGCCAAAGTACGAAGTAAAGGTATGGTGAGTAAACTTCTGTAATAAAGAACGGAAGCATGGCATACAATAGACGCAACGCGGTGCTTCCAAAATAGAAGCAGGTGCTCTATTATTAAGAATGAATACGCCCACGCGTATACAGCGCTACACAAGCCGGAAACAGTTCCGGCAATCATAACTGCAAATCTGTCCTACGTGCATTCATTACCGGGAAATGTCCTCCTTCAGATGCCGTATTTCCGATACAGCTCATGGCGTTTTTCCCGGCTGTTGGATACCGCCTCCAGCTCTCCGTAATTTTTATCCCGCAGAAGCCTCTGCAGCAGCTTTGCCATCCGGTTTTCTCCAGTGGCCTCGCCAATTTTTATTCCTCTGGCCTCACCTGCAGCCTCACCGATTTCTATTCCTCTGGCCTCACCTCTTGCCTCGCCTCTTGCCTCCAACATATCAATATATTCACACATAATGATCTCCTTTCCTTCTGCCTGCCGTTTCAATAAATCCTCCACCAAATCCGTAAAGCGCGTATCCCCGGTGAGCTCCTTCATCATCTCGCAGAGCGCCTCCGGATGGACGATTTTCTGTTCCCGGCGGCTCTCAAACCCGCCCTCGTTGAGGAAATCCGCCACAAATCCCATGTCACTGGCAAACCGGCTGCGGACTTCCCTGGACAAATTATTCATATGGTAGACTTCCAGTTTCACGTCGTCCACCCGGGAAAGTACCTCCCCGGAGACGCCTTCCCGAAGCAGGAGTTCATGGAGGCTTAAGGGAATCCTCGTCCCCTTCCGTGTCCAATCTATCACCATGCCAATGACAGGATAGATCGGCTGCCCGGATTCCAACTGTGCCCGGTAGACTCCTCCCTGGTAGGATGCCTTGCGCAGTACCTGCCGTCCCTCTAACCCAGTTTCGTTGCCTATGATAAACTGTATCTGGATCTGTCCGTCCCGCACCAGATAAGAGCTCACATCACAAAACTGGTTATGCATGCCGTCAGCTCCACGGTAAAAGCTCTCCGTGGGAGCCGGGTGCAGATCCTCTCCCCGCAAACGCCGCTCTCCCCCGTACGCGAAAACATTCTCACAGTCCGCAAATACATCCCCGTGGGATAACAGTATTTTTTCCGGAATGTCCTTCCGCGAAACGTTTTTCTTCCGGGAAATGTCTTTCTTCCCTGGAACCTCTTCCTTCCGGAAAACATCCTCACAGGAAATCTTCTCTTTCCCCGCCGTATCCTCTTTTTGGACAATCTTCCCTTTTCCGGAGATACCTTCCTCTACAATTTTCTCCTTCCCCGACGTATCCTCCTTCTGCAGAATATCCTCTTCCCGGGACGTATCCTCTTTTTGAAGAGTCTCTTCCTTCCGCGAAATGTCCCCCTTCCATGTCATATGAAAGCCTCCTCTCTATCCGGGAGCCTCTCCGGAAACTCCCGCCTTTTTTGTCTCTGAATTATAAAAGCAAGAATTTTCCGATTTACAGGATGTGACTTTTGATTTTCAGATAAATACTGCCAGAAAATATACCTGCTCTGAATTTATATTACCATGTCGGGAGGACTTTTACAATCATGAATTCCGAAAATTTTTGTAAATTTGCAGCTATACTCGTGAACGCACTTAATTGCCGCTTTCGACTCTGGATTGCCGATGCGTTCACTCGTTATACTGTACAGACGGCAATTAATTACGTTTGTGGGCATAAATTGCAATGAGTTCTAATTTGAGTAACCGATACTCCGCAGCGCCATATGTCTGGACACATTATAAGTCCGCACTCCAAAGTCCTCCGTACTCTGCTGAAGCCGCCTCATCCAGTAATACCCGAAACCTATCTGCCCGGAACGGGAGCCTTCTTCCCAGAGATCATGCTGCACTGCATAGTCAACCGCATCTTCCGCCTCAAAGGCTTCCATTTGATAGTCCAGTTCCCGCAGATATGGCACCAGAACCGGAGCCGCATCCGCACTCAATCCCCTCAGATAATAATAATCCTGATAGGGTTCCGTTGCCAGGAAGAAATTCCCGGGCGCATTCGCCAGATTTACCCTTGCGATGATATAATCCGGATGGGCAAAGGACAGCGCCAGATACAACACGGCCACCACTGCCATATGATAACGGAACAGCGGAAAATCCTCCCTTAAAATCTGAACCACAACCCCCGCAAACAGCAGCGCCAACAGAGCAAGCCCCCACAATACCAGAATCCTTAAATAAGTCAGATAATAATAACGTATATACATAATCATCCGCATGGCACTGGATGCAATCATCACGAAAGTGCAAAGTGACATTACTGTCAGTATCCCTTTCAGGACTTTGCTCTCCCGAAAAAAACGCAGACAGAACAGCACAATCACCAAATTCAGCAGGCTGACCGTCAGAAGCTGGAAGAATCCCTCCCTGGCATACATGGCATAAGTATACCCCTCCGGCAGGCGCAGCTGTCCCAGAAACAGTCCCGCGATCTGGATACCCGAAAAGAGCAGATACAACAAGGTCAGCAGCCCCGTAACCGTAATAGCCAGAACCGGTTCCCCCCTGCGGGTATCCGGCACATCCTCCCGTATCTTCCTTTTGCACAAATACGCCGTCAGTGCATAGGCCGCGAAAAACAGGACCGTGATGCGGAACAGGATATTCAGGATGCCGCTCAGGTTTATATTCTGCAGCAGCCTGTCCGTCATCTGCCGGAACACGGCATCCGCACTGGCCAGAAGCAAAAGTACCAACAACAGCAGCGGAATCCCGATTACCAGCCCTATGGCAAAATACCACACCCTTCTGTCCGTTTTCTTATCTCTTCGTTTGTTATAACTGCTGCCGTCCGAAAATGGCCTTCCCAGTTCCCCGAAGCCTGCAAAAATAAGGATACAGATACTTCCCAGATACTTGCCCAGCTTCCACTTTGAAGTATCATAAAACTGTCTCAGCAAAAAACTCAACAGCAGCAAAAATACACCCAGCTTATTAAAGAAGATGAGAACTCCGTCATCCGTGCAGAAGGTGGAAATCCCCAGCAGAAGCATGGCAATCATGTAAAAGCAGCTTCCTTTTTTTAAGGTAATCCCCAGTTTTGTAAAAGAGGAGCAGAAAAACAAGAGGCTGCCTGTCACGAAAAAAGGGAATGTAATTCCTGAGCCGTTTCTGTACATGCAGAATGCATAGAACACGGAGTAGGCCAACGCCCAGGGCGCAATGGGCCAGAAGTTTTCCTTCAGCCGCTTCGTCTCTTCCGTTTCGGGGATAACCGCCTGTCCCGGCGTCCCTGCCGTCTGATTCTGACCGCGGATTCCGGAAGCCGCAGCTGCTGTCTGCACAGTCTGCGCCCCGGTTTCCCTTGCTGCCGTCCGCACAGCCTGCTCCCCGCTTTCCCTTGCTGCCCCCCATACAGCCTGCTCCCCGCTTTCCGTTACTGCCGCCTGCACAGCCTGCGCTCCGGTTACTGTTGCTGCATCCCCGGGCTGCTTACCCTCTGATTCCCTGCCTGGCACCTGGATATTCCTATCCATTTTTTCCTGTTCTTTTATATCCATATTCCATGTCACTCCCTTCCTTTATATCTGTTCAAACTATGCCGCGGCATCTTCAACTCTCCCCAACTGATCCGCACACCTTCCAAAACCAAAATACCCTTTCACTCGCCCTCATCCGGCACATACTCCAGAATATCCCCGGGCTGACAGTCCAGCGCCTTACAAATCGCCTCCAAAGTAGTAAAACGCACTGCCTTCGCCTTATTATTTTTTAAAATAGACAGATTGGCCAGCGTAATATCCACCTCTTCCGCAAGTTCCGTCAGGCTCATTTTCCGCTTCGCCATCATCACATCCAGATTCACCACAATTCCCATATAGTTACTCCCCGCACCGCCTTACATCCAGCAAATCCATCCCTCATCCGCAAACCCTTTCCCTGCGGACTTCCGACAGACCGCTCCGCCCTGCTCAGATTGTCAGGTCATTCTCCTGTTTAAACCGCACGGCCTCCTCAAACACGCAGGCGAGAACCTTGCTGAACAGCCCCGCTATCACAAACACCAGTATCACAACCCCCATGGCTACGGTCATATAGACAATGCTCCGCACCACCGACATCACCGCTATGAAGAAGCTCCAGTTCCCCATCTTCTGCAGACTGATCACGTTCTCCTGTACAAAACAATCCTCCGCCAGTACTGTCCTGAAGATTTTGCGCAGCTCCCTGACCAACACCAGCGCCGCGATTCCCAGTACAAAATAGATAATCACTGTCTCTTCATAATGCTCCACCAGGCGGGGCAGCAGCTCGCCGATTTTCCTTATGATGTAAGGCAGCGTCACCGTTACTGCTATCCCGGCATAGAACATGAAATCCAACAGATATTTCGTGCAGACGGTAATTGCTTTCTTCTTCGCCTTCAAACTGGCAGCATAGTCCCTCTCTTCCTTCATAAGACACCTCGCAAATCTGTATTTTCCATTTGTTTCTGACATAGATATTATCACCTACAATAGCGATTGTCAATATATTTTTATTGTTTTTCAATAAATTCTTATTGAATTTCACTTTTTCCAATCTCAGGCTTACCACCTCCTCCCTGTTCCTGACCGCTTCATCACGGCTGTGACAGCAGGAAACGGCGCGGCCTCTGGGAAATATGAAATCGGGTACTTTACCATGGTGAGAACCCATTCATTCCCTTGTAATGTTTATCATGAAAAAAAGACTGATATGTCAAGATACCAGAAGCGTATTACGATGTGCCGAAACTGTGCAAGAAGAACCAGGGGGCCTTCAGATCCCTGCCGGCCGGAGCGTTTTATAGTCATAATCGCAGACAAAATACCCGCATCAATTCCTGCCAGATGCTCTGTCAACTCCTTCTCTCCCCCGGCATTGCCTGAAAACCCATACATCCGAAATTACATATGAAATAACATGCAAAATCTACATTGGCATCCCCGGAAATCGCTGCGGAATAGTTATTTCCCGGCCCGGAAACGCATCTTCATCTTAAAACCCCCGGGCTCACTATTGCCCTGGAGGTTTATCTGCCCTGCCGCCGGTTAAGTTATCTGCCCTGCCCTTTGTCAGGCTATTTCTTGGGTTTTTATCCATAAGGAAGCCATTTTCTCACTCATCCCTCCCCCACTATCTTTCTGAATCTCTCCAAATCAGCCTTCGTTGTAATTTTAAAATTATCCTCCTCACCGGGTATCATAATAATATCCATCCCAGCCATGACTGCAGGCTCTGACGAACCGTTGATTTTCAGTATTTTATCCGGCATCAGCCGCCTGTTTGCCTCATAATACCTCCCCATAGCAAAGACTTCCGGTGCCTGCCCTGCAAATATCTCCTCCCGCTTCAGCAGGATGTTCGCATGTTTTCCGTCTGCACTGGCATACAAAGTATCCTTCATAGGCAGAACCGGCACAGCTCCGTCACTCCCTACCGCAGCGTCTATGCATTCGGTAATCAGCTGTTTCGAAAGCAGAGGTCTGGCCGCATCGTGAATCAGAACATAATCCGCAGCACACGCATATCTCATAATATCGTCCAGGCCATTCAAGATAGAGAGTTGTCTATTCCGTCCCGGCTCAGAAAACCCCTTAAACTTACCCAATAATTCCCCCGGTATAGATTGTTTCATACTCTCCATGATAAATTCATGCCAAACCTTGTCCGCCACAATCTGCACTACATCAATTTTGTCATGGATTGCCAGTCGTTCCAGACAATAAGAAATAACCGGCCTGCCGCATATCTCTATGTACTGCTTGGGAATATCTGCCCCCAGCCTGGCACCTGTCCCCCCTGACAAAATGAGCGCAACATTCATCTTATCTCCATCCCTCCGATATGCATCGACAAACCAATACCGTTTCGCTAAAACCTCAACTCCCGAATATTACGCAGAGTCTCCCCATAAGTCGTATTCTTTCCAAATAAAAGCGTTGTACCCAACACAAACCCTTTCACCCCTTTGGGGGCAAATTCCAATATCTTGTCCGCGCTGCAAGCGCCATCCCAGTAGATTTCAAATTCCATGTCCTCCTTCAGGGAAAGCAGTTTTGTTATTTTCTTTCCCACATAAGGGAGATACATCTGTCCGGCGTTACCTGGATTCACGGACATAACAAGAACCTTTTTCACAATACGCAACATTTCCATTACCGTCTCCACGGAGGTTCCGGGATTGATAGCAATGCCTGGTATCAGGCCCGCATTGATAATCTTCTGCAGCGTTGTGGAGGGGTGGTACTCCGCCTCGGGATGGATATATATGGTATCCCCTGGCCGCAGGCGCTTGATAAACAGCTCTATTGTATTGTTTGGGTGTTCTACCATCAGATGTACATCCAGAGGCTTTGCAGCAGCACTGGCAATATAGCGCATATCGTTTAAGGACATGGCATAATTTGACACATATCTGCCGTCCATTATGTCAATGTGAAAAGAATCGATCCCACCCTCCTCCAGATCCTTTATTTCCTGCTCCAGATTGCCGAAGTTGGCGCACATCATGGACGCCATTAATTCAAAATTCATCTATCTACCTCCCGATTTCAAAACTATCCTTCTCTGTTCCCCCTCTTCCACCCCCATATACCCGGCTTCTATGAGTTTCCTACCGCCTTGGTTGAACCCGGTATCCCAGCTCTCGAAAATCAGTCCCCCTGAAAAGGTAACAAGGGCGGCACTCATGTCACAGCACATCCGTTATCGCCGTCATTCGGTTAAAAAATGGTTCCTCTACCGTCAACCCCAGGAAGTCCCTGTCCAATATCTCCACATTATGGATTAGCATCAGCATAGCCTCATCCAGCTTCTTATTAACCGCGCGCTCTGATTCCGGACAGATTGACAGGTAGACATCCACATACTCCAATATGCCCTCCTGCCCCCGCATAAAGCATGCAATATCCTTTTCAGATCGTGTCTCTTCTGCGTAAACCGGCCTGCCTTTACTGTCAAATTCCTCCACAGACGGATCCGGCGAAGTCAAAAGCGTCTCCAAAATGTAATAGCTGTCAAAAATCACGCTGCTTTCCCGTTCCTCCTCTGTATAGAAAGGCTTGATTTCCAAATGCATGTCTTTCATGTACTCCGGTTCCAGTTGAAGAAAATACAGACCAACGATCGGATTCTCTATCAGACGTCCAGTATAGAGTTGGTTTGTCCCCTTTGCAACAAAATCGAAGAAAGCAATACGCCCCTCCTGTATGTGCAGACTGTCTATATATTTTCTGTTATTCTCCCTTTTCTGTTCTGCGGTATGGAGGAGCGCCCTGCAATATTGCATAAGTCCCTCCGCATTCTCATCCGTCTCTGACTTCGGAATATCCGCCACTTCCAATCCAAAACGGCATTTCAGGCTATCTGATGTTTCCCCGCTGAACTTCATACTGTCTACATAGGCTATATCCTCTTTTGTCTCGACGCCGGAACGGATTGCGGCAATCCTCGATGTCAGAAAATACTCGGAATCAGATTCCGGAAACATCTTTTCGTAAATCTTCTTTACCATAAACCCGTCCCTCGCACTGAACCACACATTTCTGCATTCAAGCTCCTTCGTCCGAGTACCAAACCATTGGACAAAATCATTTATCATCGGCGCACAAAACAGATACCCTACTTCAGCGACATCCCTAATCTTCAGCCTGCGCTCCTCGTCCTCAAACTGAAACGGGCTGTTGAACAGCCGGGCAACAGCCATTCCCATCTTAATCCGATCTGAAAGGCCGTGAAAATGCCCCAACATACCAAGTCCGCCAAGCAAGTCAAGCAACTCTGCTCCGCTGTATATCTGTACACAATCAATTCCCCACGTTTTTGCACTCTGTATGTCAGAAACAGGGTCATCTCCGATATGTAAAATGCTGTCAGTCCCAGCCGCTTCTTTCAATTTCTCAAATAATCCCTGCTGCTTGCTTTTACCGTACTCACAGGATATCAACAATTCATCATAACCCGAGATTCCATTATCGTGTAAAATTCTTTCTATCTGTGCCCGGCTATAATAGGTGTCTGTCGTGATACAGACATACTTTCCCAGCGCTTTTGCTTTATTAAACAGCGTTATCATATCTCTGCGCGCAACGATAATCCCTCTGTCTGTCTCAAACTCCAATGCCGCAAGCTCTGATGGGGATGAAATAGCAGCCACACAGTTTCCTACCACGTCGAATTCCCGCAGAACCTCCTCATAGATTTTCAACAACTTAGGTGCGAAGCTCTGAGAAAGCCGCTTTTCCGCCGCTATCCTCCGATCTGCGAAATCTCCAGGCCTCATCTCTCGCTCATACATCCGTGCAGACACAAGCTCTGCTACATCGTCCGCTGAAAAAACACGGCGCATCACAAGTGTATCAAAAAGGTCAAAGCTGACCGCCTCCGCCTTTTTAATCTGCTCCAGAAGCTCCGCATAACGGTATCCCTTTATACCCTTAAAGTCATATACGACTCGCACCTCGGCAAGCAAATCTTTTCCACGAATATCAAATAAGGCGATCCCAAGCTCTTTACAAGTATCTCCTATCCGCTTAGTTATCGCCTTACAGGAACCTGGGCGGGCAACGACAATAATCTTCTCCACCCCTTCCTCAACTGCCTTATCAAAAGGAAGAATGGGGTGCCCATATAACTCGCCGTCCGTCCGAAAACCGTCTAACAGACCTATTATCTGATATTGTTTAATCAGGCCAGGCAGTTCTTTTTCCGTTTCCGTACTAAGGCCATAAATGGCTGCTTTTGTCACCTGCGCCGTCACTTCCATTCTTTTCGTTCCATTTCGTTTAATGCCTCTCTTATTCTACCCTCCTGCTCCCTGCTACTTCATTGCAACTGTCCTTGTTAAAAGGGCAGGAAGATTGTAACCATCCCATATCAAATCAAAATCCAGCGTCATCCCCACAGGCACCACCCGATCAATCCCCTTAACCCCTGCCCGAATGAGCGGAAGAAACATATCTCTGTCTCCTATATAGGCAATCGTCTGGCAGCGTTTATTATCACATAACCCCCTCAACTCCATGATATCTGCACAGTCATATTCAAAAAAATATCCGCTGTTATCCTTATAATCCATCAAATCCCGGGAAATCTCCGGTACGGCAACGCGAACAATCAAATTATCCTGTGCCCCTGCCACCCTGCATCCCGGCATCCGCGCTGCAATCAGACAGGCACTTGTCAGCTTATTCACGCTCTGAACTGGCTGGATTACATATCGTTCCTTTACCAGAGAATGCAAATGCTTCCAAAATTCTGCCTTTGCCTCCTCAATTCTGCTCCCTCTCCACACAACAATACGCGGACTCGTACAGGCATTTTGATCCGTCAAAAAAGTATCGTTATAAAAGCCTTCCGCAACCTTAGCCTTGTCTGTCTGTTCCAGGTAACAATCCCCATCTATGACAGCCAGAGAATACCGGTCCGCAAAAGTAATTTCGCCGGAACGCGGTGGTAAAGACGACTTTCTGAGTTCTGCAATCGTAGCATCCCCGCCCCAGACAATGCGTACATCTGCCATAGAGGAAAAGAAATCGTTTATCTCCTTTTGTCTTCCGTAACGCACTAACAAACCATAAGGTTTCATATCCTCATATTGTTCCAGCGCCCGATTCCATGCACAGGCTATAATTTTTACCTGTTCGAAATCTTTAGAAGGCAGCCGGACAATATTGGCATTACCGGTAAGGATTCCCGCTGCAAGAGAATAAGCAAAATTTACCGGAACATTGGAGGGGGCAATGTGAAAAACCACTCCCCGTCCCAGCCGAAATGAGTCTGTCTCTTCAAAGCGTTCCTTCAATTTCATTAAGGATGCTCTTCGAATCCAAAAGGCAAAGGTAACGACATCCGGAAATTTCTTCGTCTCCGTATCCGCCAGCAACACCCTGGATACTTCGTTTAAAAACGCGATGGCACACTCTTCAAACGGAGGTCTTGCCGGGATATCGGGAAGTCTGTAAACCACCTCCTTTTCCCCCGTAACAAAAGATACCGGATCCAAAATTTTTTCGTCAAAATTTTGCCGCATAGGTATCGCTGCACCCCCTTATCTCCGCATTCTTCAGCCGTCCAAGGATCTTAAAATAGGTTCCCTTCCTTCCGCAGGGGCAATCATCCTCGCCGAGAATCACACCCTCGTCCTCCGTCAAAAGACTATGTCCCGGATAGGACTCCGGAATCGTTGAAACCACCTGAAGAATACCTGGTTCACCGATTTCGCATTCTGAAAAATCAAGCGCCCGCCGGGCGATCACATCCGAAAAAATACTTGCATGCAAATGTCCGCACTCACATTCCATATAGATACAGCCGGTCTGTTCCACCATGCCATAGTAATCATGAACTGCGCCCAGCCCGCAGACATCCTTCAGGCGGCTGCGAAATTCTTCCGGGCTTACCGCCTCCGCAAGCAGCTTTTTCCAGCCTCCTCCGTGAATTAAAATCCCATTTGACAAATCAAGCTTGATTCCCTCCGCCTTCAGCCGCAGCAGCTCCTTGTAAAAATGCTGCCAAACCATAAAAGTAAAGCCAAACAAGAGGATTTTCTGTCCCTTGTAAGTATCCAAAAATTCCCGGACAGTATCCACGTCCAGTCTCATTTCATCATCCAGCGCATAGATTTTCTTCGACCCAAAAATGGAAAATCCCAGGATTCCTGCTCCGCGTGCCGAAAACATGGTCCGATTTTTCACGACTCCCGGACAGTCAAGGATCAGCATCGGCATCCGTCCGGAGCCGGTAAAATCCGACACGATTTTTACCATGGCCTTCTGCTGGTTGGAGGCGGTTGTGCGGTCAAGATAAATCCTGGAAACACTCTGCCCGGATGTTCCTGAAGATGTCATAATTTTCACTATGTCTCCGTCAGGAACACTTTTTAATGATAACTCCTTAAAAAGCCGAACCGGAATAAACGGAATCTCCTTATACGAACTGATCTTCCGCTCTTCAAAAGACATTGTGTTCAGAATATCCGCATATTCAGGACAGTTCCGTCTATGGAATTCCGTTAATTCCGCCAATCTGTCAGTAAGCAGTTTTTCTTTTCCCATTCTATCCAACGAATAAGGCGAAACCTGCAATAAACTTTCAAAAGACACGACCTACACCCCTAATCTTTCCCTGATCAACGCAGCCATCTCTCTGTAATGCTCCCTGATAAAAAAATGATTCCCGCTATACGCAACAAATTCACAGCTTCCGGTAAAATATTTCTTCCAGAGTTCCATTGCTGCCCTTGGAGTATCCTGTTCCGAATAGAAAAACATCGCGGGAATCTCCGTCGAAAACGCCAGCTTATCAAAATCATATCTACTCATCATCAGATAATCCGCTTTATAAAGCGGCAAATATATCCGCCAGAAACATTCATTATCAAGCAGCTGCTCAGGTACTCCTCCAAAGAGAATCGTCCTGTTTTTTACATATTCATCCATATTTTCCGAACTACATTCATTCAAGCTGAGCATCATTCTGGGTTCATGTGCCGCCATAAAGACATACCGGGGACATGGAAGCTCTCCTTTTCCCATAAGATAGCGCAGCGATTCCAGTGCCGCAATGCTTCCCATACTATATCCCAGCAGAGCATAGTCGCCGCCCAAGTAGTTTTCCCTTAGCTGTACATATGAATCTGCCACCAAATCCTGAAAAGCATCACATAGATTTTCCTTGCGGCGCAGTCCATGCCCGGGATACTCTAATTTTACAAAATCAATCTTTCCGGCACAGGCTGCCTCTAATTGATTAAAAAAGGCTGCCGTCCCACCCGCATAGGTAAAGCAAAATAGCTGCATCTACGTCTCCTTATACCTTGATAAGGGCTATTCCTTCAATCTATTGATAATACCTTGCCAAGTTCTTATACAATGTCTTCCCCGCATCATTTTTAGGTATTTCTTCAAGAACTATCATTTTAAATGCTGCAGAATTCAATCCTGTCTTACTGACTATAAACCGCTTCACATCCTCTGCAACCGCCCCGTCAGTCACAAACAAATACATATGGTCATCCACACCGGCACTGGCACAGTCTATATTGTCAAAACGTGCTTTGACCAGGCGATCAATTTCATCAAGGTTCACCCGGTTTCCATATATCTTCAAAAATCTTTTCTTTCTTCCGACAATATAATAATATCCGTCCTCATCAAACTGTGCCATATCTCCGGTCTGCAGAACGCCATGCCGTTCGTCTCCCTTTATCAGATCCTCGCCGCATTCCGCATAACCCAAAGTAACATTAGTCCCCTCATAAACCAGTTCCCCCGTTACATGTGGCTCCGTTATGTACTGTCCGTTCACATCAATCAAATGAAATTTCCCGCCGGGTATTGCAATTCCCATAGAACCACACTTTTCAAGCAACTTTTCTGCAGGAAGATAGCCCATCCGGGCGGTTGCCTCACACTGACCGTACATTACAATGAACTTCGTGTCCTTTTCCTTCGCATATTCTGCGAATTTTTTGTGCAGCTCGGGTGTCAGCTTTCCCCCCGCCTGCGTCATCGTACGCAGACTCGGCAGTTCCATCCGAAAGAAACGCAGCCTGTCCAGCATTTCGTATGTGTAGGGTACCCCGCCAAAAGAAGTCGCTCCGGCCTCCTTAAAAAATTGCCAGAATTCCTTCTGCATCAGTGTCTTTTCTGTTAAAAGTAATGTGGCCCCTACTAGAAGGTGCGAGTTAATAATGGATAGACCATATGTGTAATTCATGGGCAGCGTGGTAATGGGACGCTCTGTGGCGTCAAGCTCCAAATAGCTCACGATTGACTTTGCATTATCAAGAATATTATCATAGGACTGGCGCACAAACTTTGGGCTCCCCGTAGAACCGGAGGTTGTAAGAAGTAAGCCAAGGTGATCATAAAGAGGATATTCTGTTTTATATCCAGTCTTTAAAAGTACATAGTCATAGCAGCTATATACAGGCTCCATCTCTGCAAACCGATCTGCCTGCTCCGCCGGAATCCAGAGAAATGCCGGCTGGTATGCCTGCATGAGACTTGCCCGCAAAGTTTCTTCCAAATGGCTGCTTAAGAGCACTGGCAGAATATTTCCGTTTATAAAAGCCACATACCCCAGAACTGACCCAATTGTATTCCGGCACAGAGAAAACACGAGACTTCTTCTGCCGACTGCCTCCGCAATTCTTTTTGTTTCCTCATCCAGCTTTCTATAAGAAAGTGTGCGGCCGCTCTCATCTATTAATGCTGTATTTTCTTTATGTTGTTCCAAGCACCACATGTGTAATCTCCTTTACAGCAGAACGCAGGCACAGACAATGTTACCTCAAAGCTCAACCTCATTTTTTCAGAATTTCTTTCCTCTTCTCACAGGAGCGTTATCCACACTTTAAAATTCAACCTCATAATTATTGGCAAGAATTTCCTTTCCTTTTTCAAAGGAACTAAAATCAATGATGTCATCTGTATCCATCATAATATCAAAAGCATCCTCAAGCGCCGCAATAAGCCCCATGTGCCCTACGGAATCCCATTCAGAAATCCCCTGATACTCCAGCTTTTCAACCTGCTCGGCAGAAACTGAAAAAGTCTCAACAAATACATTTACATACTTTTCATAATTAGTCATTTTCTTTTACCTCTCTTATTTTTATGTCCATATCAGATAGCATGGAAAACATATCTGATTTAGCATCATAATTTTGAAGAAACATCCTTGTCCTATTCCCATAACTCTATACATTGCCAATTTGACGTGACAAAATGTTGGGCAGATCAAGGCCATCCCACACAAATGCAATGTCCGCCGCATGTCCCACAGGAACAATCCTGTCAACGCCCTTAACTCCGTTATCACTAATTATTTTTCGAAGTTTGTCTTCTATATCACCGATATATGCAATTGTCTGGCATTCCTTTTTTAATATTGGAACAATTTCCTGCAGGTCTTCCACGCCATATTCAAAAAAATAACCACAATTTCCTTTATAGTCCATAATGTCATCATACAAGGAAGGTAGCTGTATTCTTACAAGCAAATTACTTTCCTTCACTTCCCTAATGTCAGGATGTTCAGCGGCGCAAATTGCTGTTTTTAGCAGTTTGTCAGAACTGCATATCGGATCCATCTGATATTTTTCGGATACCACTTTCTCCAATTCGCTCCAAAACTGTTGTTTTGCTTCTGATATTTTGCTGCCTGTCCATATGATCAGCCGCGGAGAACTACATGCGTTCTGGTCAGAAAAATAGGTATCATTATAAAAATCATCTGCAACCTGCCCTGCATCCTTCTTCAAATAATTGTCCGCATCAAAAACCGCTATGGAATACCTGTCCGCAAAGCCAAGATCAATGCATCTGGCATTGATAGTTGCTCTGCGTATATTCGCTATCGTTTTGTTTCCTCCCCATATCATCCTGACATCGCACATTCTTGTTAAGATTTGCGTTATTTCATCGTTGTGCGGATATCGGGCAACGCATATATACGGCGCCAGCTCCGGGCACGAATCTTTTAAAACAGCTTGAACAGCTCCGCAAATAATATCTACCTGCTCGAATTTTTTATCAGATATTCGTACAATCGATGCGTTGCCGGCTGTGAGAGCATAGGTCATGGAAACAGCAAACTGAACCGGAATATTGGACGGCGCTATCTGAAATGCGACTCCTCTCCCCATTTTTTGTTTGTTTGATTTATATTGATTCCTTACCCTTTCCAATGATGACCTTCTGATCCAGAACGCATATGCGATCACATCTGGATACCGTTTTGCCTCATTGCTTTGTATCAGCTTTTTGGAAAGGCAATCGAAAAAATGCAATACCTTATCTGAAAACAAAGGAAGCACCCGCACATTTTCCATCTGCTCAAGAATTTCTCTATTGCCGACAAGAAAATCCATATGACTAAAACATAGCTGCATAGGTATCGCTGCACCCCCTTATCTCCGCATTTTTCATTCTTCCAAGAACCTGAATATATTTTCCCTTTCGTCCGCACGGGCAATCATCCTCGCCAAGAATAATGCCCTCATCTTCCGTCAATATAGAGTGTCCCGGATAAGAATGCGGCAAACTGGACAATACCTGAATAAAGCCCTGTTCCCCATATTCAGATGGCATAAAATCCTTATATCTCCTCACAATAATATCTGAGTATATGCTCGCATGAAGATGGCCGTACTCACACTCTGCATATATGCACCCTGTCTGCTCTGCCATGCCATAATGATCTACATAATGTCTAATTCCGCAAACTCTCTCTCCTCGCTTTTTAAAGTCTTTGTCCGATACGGCCTCATTTCTTAATTTCTTCCAGCCTCCAGCCGTTAGCAAATATCCATTCGACAAATCAAGCTTAACCTTTCTTCTCTCTAATTCATCAAAAAGATGCTGCCATACCATAAATGTAAAACCAAAGATCAGAAACCTATCGTTTCCATAGGTACTTACAAAATCTACTAAAGTATCCACATCTAAAGCCATCTCATCATCAAGTGCAAACACCATCTTCTTAGCCATAAAATCAAGCCCCATTATAGTGGCGCCCCTGGTAGTAAATAAACGGCGGTCACGTATCGTTGCACGGGAATCTATCACAAGCATGGGCAGACGCTTAGGACCGACAAAATCGCCAAGAAGCCGAAGCAATACCTTCTGCTGGAGTATTGCGTTTTCTTTATCTAAATATATTTTTGCCTGTTTCTGCCCGCTTGTTCCTGATGACATCATGACTTTAAACACAGCTTCATCCGGAATACTCTTCATCTTCAGCTCTTTAAAAACTCGAATCGGCACAAATGGTATTTCCTCTAATGCCTGCGCCCGGTCAAAATCATATCCAATTGCATCAAGATAATTAGCATATTCAACGCATTTTGTACGGTGTATTTCAGTTAGCTCTTTTAATTCTCCTAACAGCAGTTGTGCTTTTTCCGTTTTCTCCAGGGAATAAGGTTGTAACTTATGAAAATTATCAATCATTCCGTTCCCCTCTCACATAAGTATTCATTGAGAATCATTTGATCCTTATGCACATCTTGTATTAACACTTGGCCGACTATCCTTTTATACTGATCCACCGGTATCCCTTCCCCCGGACGTTTGGCTGTAATGTCATCCTCTTCAATTACGTGTCCTCTTGACATATCTAACGCGGCAACAATACTTCTGCGCATTTTCTTTCGCTGATCCAATTCGTCTAATGTCAGTTCTCTCTCATATTTCCCTAAAGAACTATGCGCTTTGTGGCATCTGTCCACCAACGCCTTCATGTCGGCAGGTTCTGTGGCCATCTGATTGTCCCATCCGATTTTTTTATTATCAAGAGTAAAATGCTTTTCTATAAGGGCTGCTCCAAGGGCAACAGCGGCACATGCCGCCTCACTGCCTATCGTATGGTCAGAATATCCGACTGCATAATCAGGGAATTTTTCTTTCAGCATGACCATATTATGCAAATTAACAAATTGTGCCTCTACCGGATATATGGAAACGCAATGCAAGATACAAATATCGGTATTGCCTGAGTTTTCAATCACATCCACCGCCATCTCTATTTCCTCTAACGTCGCCATCCCTGTCGACAGGATAATCGGTATGTTCTTTTTTGCAATATATTTCAAATATGGAAGATTGTTAATATCCATAGAGGCCACTTTAACAAACGGCGCACAACACTGATCAATTAAAAAATCCACCTCTTCAAGAGAATACGGCGTGGAAGAAAAATCAATGCCGATACTGTCACAATATTTGGATAATTCTAATAATACCGCCGGTTTCAGTGAAAACCTGCTGACCATTCTTTTAGAAATGGGATTCTGTTCGTAATAGTCACGACAGTACAGCGACTCCGCCGACCAAGACTGGAATTTCACAGCATCGCAGCCGCATTCCTTTGCCGCGTCAATCATTTCCCTTGCAATCTCAATTTTACCATTATGACTTGAATTCAACTCAGCCACAATATACGGCTCACCGCCGTTTGATATATTTCTCCCGGTTTTCAGCAGCATATCGATCTCCTTTACAATAGACTCCGGTTATTCAAGACCGCGCATATCACCATAATCCTAAACCCTGCCGCTCATTCTCCCGCCATCTACCACAATGTTTTGCCCTGTAATGTATGACGACATATCTGACGCAAGAAACAGTATGGCATTCGCTACCTCCCTTGGTATTCCCTGCCGTCCAAGCGGCGTTTCGCTCAAAACCTTATCGTATACTTCGGCTTTTCTGTCTTTCCACATATCCGTAGCAATAAATCCCGGCGAAACAGAATTCACTCTTATGCCATATGAACCCAATTCTAAAGCCATTGTTTTTGTCGAGAATATACTGGCCGCTTTGCTGCTCCCATAAGCAATGTCGCCCTGGCTATTTACGATTCCTGAAACAGATGCCATATTTATAATACTCCCCCTCTTCGCTTTTATCATATACCGTGATACTTGCTGAGCCAGATAGACTTGGGATAAAAAATTGACATTCAGGCTCTCCTGCACTGTTTCAAGTGATGTCATCCGAAAAAGTGCCTGTGCGTCAATACCTGCATTATTGACAAGAATATCGATAGGCTTGGTGTTCTTTCCCATCATGTTGACAGCGCTTTTCACTGCAGCCTTATCCGTTACATCAAAATAGACAGGGCTTATTATGGTTGCATTTCTTTTTGCTATCTCCGCTATTTTATCCTCAAACGCATCCGACTGCGTACGCGCACATGCCCAAATAACCGCCTTATGTTCTGCAAAAACTTCAACTGTCTCTAATCCGATCCCTCTGTTCGCTCCCGTTATAATAGCGGTTTTTCCTGTAAGCATGTCAATTCCCCCATCCCTTAAATCATTCCTCCGTCTACTCGCATCACTTCGCCGGTAATAAACGAAGCGTTGTCTGATGCAAGAAAGTACACTGCATCTGCTATTTCTCCCGGCTCAGCCAGCCTTTTAAACGCACTGTTTTCCAACATTCTGTTTCTCTCCTGCTCCCCCGTATGCCGAGCCATCTCCGTATCTACAAATCCCGGAGCTACGGCATTGACACGTATGCCAAAGTCTCCCACTTCTTTTGCTAGCACCTTCGTCCAGGCTATTACAGCCGCCTTGGAAACCCCATAAGCCGAATTTCCCGGATACAGATTGATCCCTTCAAAAGATGCTATATTAACGATACTCCCCCGTTTTTTCCTTATCATTGGCTTAATGAGCAACTGTGCAAGCTCCATATAGGCAAATAAATTTACGTCAAAAATCTGCCTTATCTCTTTCATGGGCGTGATAGCCAGCAAATTTCCTCCTGCAACCCCTGCGCAATTAACTAACGTGTCAATCTCTACTTTCTCTTTTCTTATTCTTTTAATTTCAGATTTCATGGCACAGGAGTCCGTGACATCAAAGATCACTTTGTAGGTATTGATTCCATACTTTTTCTGTAGATTCGTTAAAAATCCGTCAATCTCCTCGGTATTTCTTCTGGAATGTGCCACTATATGATAGCCATTCTCAGCAAATTTTTCTGTAATTGTCCTGCCTATTCCTCCATTGCTGCCTGTTACTAATACCGTTCTTCTATCCATGAATCTTAGCTCCTCTCACTCCATGTTTTTGAACCGATAAATCATTTTCATTTAATTCTTTCGTTTACGATATAATGTCTTCCCCCCATCCACGCGGATTACTTGGCCCGTAATATAACTTGACAGATCTGACAATAAAAAGACCACCGTCTTTGCAATGTCATCAGTCTTTGCAAGGCTGCCAAGATATGTCGCATCTCTTTCAATATCAATGATATATTCCGGCATTTCCTTGATCATCTCCGTTTCCGTAACACCCGGACAGATCACATTGGCCCGAATTCCGCTGGTTCCCAGCTCTTCCGCAACACACTTTGTCATAGTCAGGAGCGCAGCCTTTGCCGAACCATATGCCGTTTTTCCGGAATTCCCGTCTAATGCAGATGTCGATGAGATATTGACAATGCTTCCACGTTTCTGACGCAGCATCAGTTTGACAATACATTGCGTCAGAAAATACGGCCCGAAGAAATCCACCTCGAATATCTCTCTCAGCTCTTCCATTCGTGTCATCTGAAACAGTGAATTTCCCCCAATTCCTGCATTATTAACCAGTCCATCCACAGATATTTTCAAGGCGCATATCTCTTTAAATGCATTCTTGACCGCGCCTTGGTCTGTTAGATCAAAATAGCTTGGAAATATTCTGATACCATTTTCTTCTGAAATCTTTTCACAGAATTCTTTGTGTCCGACATCTTCCTTTCTGGCATGCGCAATAATATTTGCACCGTGTGCCGCACACACTTCTACCAAAGACTTCCCGATTCCCCGCGCAGTCCCTGTGATAAAAACCGTCTTATTTTCCAGAACTTTTTTCATCGTTACATTCCTCCGTCTATACGCATCACCTGACCTGTAATATGGCTGGCCAAATCAGAGACAAGAAACATATAAAGGTTGGAAACTTCGTCTGCATTTCCCAGCCTGGGTATATCCATTTTCATCACCCTGTCACAGATCAGAGCATCATCCAACTGTTGCGTCATCGGAGAATGGATAACGCCGGGAGCTACGGCATTCACTCTGATCCCGTCTTTCCCCAACTCGATTGCCATACTCCTCATTGCGCCAATAAGGGCTGCCTTGGAAGCTCCGTAAGCAACTTGTCCTTCGGCACCAACAAGGGCAGCTATACTGGAAGTAAAAACAATGCTTCCCTTTGTCTTTTTCCTTTGCATCCACCTAGCTATATATTGTGTAAAAAGAATCTGTGCAAAAAAATTCACCTGAAAAGTATCATACAGATCCTGATATGATAACATATTAAAATAGGCATCTCGATTCATACCCGCAATATTTACAAGACCATGAATTTCTTTCTTCCATGAAATAATTTGTTTTGCAGCATTTTTAACTGCCTCATTATCATTCATGTCAAAATATACCGGCAGAATTTCTATATTGTTTTCCTTTGCCATCTGCTTACAGAAGCCGGCAAATTCCTCATCCTGCCTATAGGAACACGCAATGATATTTGCCCTGTTTTGAGCAAAAACAGCCATGGTTTCTTTTCCAATGCCTTGCAAACAACCTGTAATAATTACATTTTTCCCTTCAAGCATGACTCTCTCCTATCGAAATATTCTCCTTATATTTTTACTGATGCTTGCTATTAGCACGGCCTGTCCTGATCCCCGTCCGCTTTACAATAAATCACTCCATCTATGGGCTGTATCCATATATCGATATTTTCCTGAACAAACGGATGAAAATAATTTGGGATAATATTTGCATCTCCCTCCGTCCTTTCAATGAAGCCTGCAGACAAAAGGGATTGTTCCTTAAATCCATAGTTATAAAAATCTATATATTCGCAATTTGTCTCTTCCAGATAATTTCTAAAAAAGTTACCAGTGTACGCGATTGCAGAACAGTCACCAACATAATCTACCATGCGTGCAGCCTTGCCTGTGCCATACTCCTGTATCCGAATTACAAAAAAGGACTGCGTTTTTCTCTGATCGCTTATCCGATATACCTCATAATCATAAATCGGATGATGAAAGTATTTTTTTGTCAGATACCACGCGTCCTTGTAGGGTACTGCTGCCGGGTTATCGATATCCGGATAACAGCGTAAAAACTGTTCTTCATCATACATCTGTTCCACCAAAAAGTACGGCGCGCTAATCTTATGCATTTTTTCTTTATATACTATTTTAGCGATATGAAATTCTTTCTTTAAATCATTAAGTATGTAATATTGCTTCATCTTAATTAATTTCGTATGGAGCATTCTTTCCACTACTACTTTTGCCGTGTTCGGATTTCCCCCTATCCCTAACTGATACCGCGCTCCCGTTTGAACTGTACATTGATCCCATACCTCAAATCCAAGCATCGGCAGATTGCCGGGCAATACTTTCCAACAGGAACCCCAAATGTCAAGATGATTCTTGTCTCTGGACGCCTTTAAAATGCCTTGCATCGCCTCGATCGTCTGCTTCTTACGATCTATCGCAAGCAGCACATTTACGGTCCCGTCCTCTTCCAAAAACTCATATTCAAAGAATCCTCTGTCTCTCGCAAGTATATGCCCCTTTTTCCAGTTATTCTCTATAAATGCCATAATTTGAGGAATCTCGTCATATCTTGCTAATCGTATATCATATCTCTCATCATACCGTCCCATGCTATTCCCCTTGTTTTATCAAATAATTCTCACTCTTCGGCGGGAAATCATTACAATCAAACCTTGGCAGCAGCAATGATTCATCCTTCCCTATTTGAGCAGCTCTTACTTCTGTGGTTAATCCAACACAGGCTCCTTGCGTTTTAATGTACCGTACCACCTCCTGACTGTAATTTCCGTATGGATAATTCATAACCCAACACTGCCGATCTATAAATTCATCCAGCGCATCCAGTGCACGGGAAATATCCTCCTTCATCTGCTCCGGCGTAAGATTCCCAAGCCAGTAATGATCGTACCCATGCACCCCAATAAACATCCCTCGGCGTTTCATTGTTCGGATTTGTTCTTCTGTCATATAAAGCTCATAGGCAAGCTGCTCCTCCGTAATTCCCATGTACTTAGTAAAAAGCTTGCTTGATATCTGATTACGAAGCCTCTCTGGCAGCACTGTCTGGAGCATCCTCTTCACAAAAATAATTTCCCCACTGTCAAAACGATTGGCAACTCCATATTTCTGAAACAGTTCCTCTGTAGGCGGGTAGGCATATTCTTGCCCCCGATAATAATCCATCTCCTTTTTTAAATCTGTCACTAAATCGCGAATGTCTGCCACAGCAAGGATATGATGGATTTTGTTTACATCCAAAAGCTGGTGAGATACAAATGTCTTTCCGGGAATAAAGAAAGAGCCCTGAAGGCCAAATTCCTCTAAAATCGGAAATGCAAATGTATAGTTGTCAATATAGCCGTCATCAAAAGTCAGCAGCATTGCCTTTTCCGGCAAATCTATCTCTCTGAAACAGGCTGCAATTACTTCTTCCATCGTAACAATCTGAAAATTTGTTTTTAGAAATTCTATCTGTTCTCGAAATAGAGCTACCTCCAATCCCTTTATTTCCGGATATCTGCTGTGCTTTAAATCGCGGGTATAGTGATACATGACTATATGCAGCTGATTCATATTTTTACTCCATCATCTTTTTATAAACCCACATCATGTCATTATGTTCTTTCAATGTCAATAGCCGGTTCTTCTTTTCTCCTCCATGCAAAAATGTATCTACCATTGCATACAATCCAGGCTTATACCGTCGATCGAGAGCATCCTCAATCTCTACCAGGTCCACCTTCACCGAATCCTTCTTTTGAATTTGTAATGTTTCCATTGGCTGCAAATAATATCGTGTATCACTTGTTATCACTTCCACTGCCCATCTGCCAGGCGATTTCCAATCAGCCAAATACGAGAAAAGCACATTATTCTTTGTAATGCCGGCTCCCGCATATCGGAGTTTATCATCTGTCCAATCATTGTGTTCTGCTGTATACGCAGAGATTTCCTTCGGCATTCCAGCAAAGAAAAAAGCAAGATCGGTGACATGGATTGAATTGGTGAAAAATATATTGTTATGGATTCTGTCATTCCCATGTGCTTTATATGTCCGGGACAGCCATTCTGTAAACTCAAACTTGACACTTGATATTTTCTCATGCTGCTTATCAATCATCCTCAGCAGAGTTTCTACCGAAGCAAAAAATCTTCTATTGCATGCTACAAATATATTTGCCCCATATTCTTTCTCCAATTTCTCTAGCTCAGCAATCTCATCAGGGTTTCTACCTGCCGGTTTCTCAATTAAAATATTTTTTATCCCAAGCTGTAAGCAATCAAATGCAACATCCTTTAGTGTATGGATGGGGGTTGCAATGATTGCATGCGTAATTCCAGCACTATTTATAATTTCCCGATTAGCATTAATTCCTCCTGGATAAGCCGCTCCATCTGTATCGGCTACAAATTGTTGTGTACCTGATGCACTGTTTCCCACCACAGTCGTTAAGCATCTCATATCTCTCAATACTTTGTAATATTCCTTCCCCATATATCCCACGCCTGCCAGCAAAATCTTTGGTTCCTTCATCACTCCTGTCCCTCTCTATGGTGCCATATTTCTATTCTCTATTAATCCATTCCACCAAATCAAACCAGTTTTCCATAACAAAATCATGTCTATAAAAATAATTATCCTGTATATATAATGCATTCGCCCGTTCTAGGTCTATGCTATATCTTTTACATATGATTCTCAAATGTTTCTCTGGTAATGCGTTAAATTCTTTTTCCACCTTATCCGTTGCTTTTAAAATCCTACTGTAATTATCATCTTCCATGATATAGATAAGCTTGTCCCAGTTTATACGCTGTCGCCTTCTATTCCATGTGTTAACCGCTTCATCTGCATCCGATGCATGCGAAAATATAATTTCCACATCCTTTATTTTTCCTACAGGAACTACCCCCCCGCCCCCGGAAATCGTCCAATGGTCAAATTTAATATCCTCTGATAGATACTTTCTTGGATTTTTGCATATTTTTATAAAGTCTTCCGGTTCAATATTTAAATTGATTGTCGGGGATAATCTTGGTAACCCCAATGAGCTATATATGACAGCCGCCGCACAACTATTGGCAATAATAGTTGGTATATCCGTTGTTATCATTTGCCTACGAAAATATCCCAACATCTTATTGACATTAACAGTCTGGGGTCCCTCCACATTCCCATAAACAGGAATCAGGCATAATATATTACAGCTGTCTGCGTAATAATGTAAATCCGAAATCGTATCCCACGGTTTTGCATTTGCAGCAATAACTTTAACATTTGATTTTCCTGCCTGCAAAGTCAAACTGCGTGGATGTATTACTCTTTTCCCATATAAAGAACAATTTCTATCTGCTGCTTTATCAATATATGCCTCAAAATCAATCCCACATTTTTGCATATACCTGCCAGTCCACTTTCCACAGTTACCGGCACCGTAAATATAAATTGCCTCATTGCCTTCTTTCATAAACCTTTCTGTATCGTTTATTGTCTGTATCATGAAACCTCCCTAACTTATTGGACATATCCCTTTTTTACCACCCATTTTCTCAAAAAAATCCGTCAATGGAACCTGCAGCACCTTATGAATTACTGTTGACTCCGAATACTCTGCCAATTGACAATTTCCGGTTTCAATAATCTTTCCAATAATCCTCCCCATAGTCTGGCTTGTATAGGGTAACTTGAAATTAGCACTTGCACATAAACCATCTTCCCATACGCTCAATAACTGCCTAGCCTCGTTTATGAAAAAAGTTTTTGAAGGTGTCTTAACCATTATTGATACCGGAATTTCATCTCTTCCGTGAGCTGTTAGTGAAAAGTGAACGCACCGTCCAGCACTTCCGGTAATTGTGCCCAGAATTTCTTTATAAGGTTTTCGTTTACTGTCCAAAATAGTTTTATAAAGACCGTCCACGTTAACTTCCAGATTATCCGTTCCTGCCAAGAAACAAATCAAATCTAAGTAATGAATTGCGTTGCATCCCAATCCCCAATTACTCCCTGACAGTATGAATTCAAAGTTTTCCTCTTTTAATTGGTTTTTAAACTTCTGATACGACTCACATTCCCTTCTCGTACAGTTTACCCATGCTTTTACATGTTTCTTTTCAAGCAATGCCCTGATGACTTCATAATCACCCAAATCACAAAACAGGGGTTTCTCCAAAATCAAATAATTCACATCCACATAATCCAGAAGCCGCTCCACAACCTCCCTCCGCACTCCGGAGGTTGTGGTAATAGCCACAACCTCAAGGTGAACTGGCAATTCTTTAATATCAGATAAATATACTACGTTTTCCCTTTCACCAAATTTATCTTGCAGCGCTATAAGCGCCTGTGTAGAAGTATCGACGATATATAAAATATACTCAGAATCTGAATTGAGCAGGGATTCTACATATCTTCCCCCTATATTCCCCCCGCCAATGATTGCTATCTTTTTCATTTACTGTCCCTCCGCCAAATCGAAAAAATTCTTCGGCTCTCTGGTATCATGCTCAAGTCGATCAACGAGTTTTTTCAATGTCTCATAATATAGTCTTGCACTGTTCCCTTTATAATATGGGTTCTCCGGCTTCACAGTTCTATAAATTTCCAATACCTTCCTCATGGCTGCGCTGATTTCCAAGGCATTGCATCTTACATCAATTATGCTGTTCCCCCGGACTCGTCCTTTTTGTCTATCGCCAATATTAATTGTATAAATACCCAGAGAAGGCGCTTCAATAATTCCTGATGATGAGTTACCCAATAAACAGATTGCATTTTTTAGTAAATAATGATATGCATCTGTATGTAGATTTTCAAAGTATACCGCATTCTGGTTCTCCTCGACGAATCTCTCGACATATTCCCTTATCACGTCAGAGTGAGTATCCGCATTAGAACCTATAAAAACAAAACTATATTCCTGAATCGCCTCTATTGCTGTCAGCAGTTCCTGCACTTGTGCCAGCGTATCAACATTTGTCAGCGTCTCAGGATGGAAAAGAATTACAAAATATTTTTTTCCGGAAAGAGCCTTTATTATATCAGGAACATTCCCTTCCTCTATGTACATGCAGTTTTCCGCCCCCAAAGCCCCTAAACAAAACACCCTCTCCGGCGCCTCTCCCAGTTGGATAACCCTATTTCTATACTCATCTGTAGTAGTAAAATGGTAAATACTCATTTTTGTAATAGCATGGCGGATAAATTCATCATAATTGCCAAAAGTTGCCTCTCCACCATGTATGTGTAGGATCGGAACTCTCTGCATTGCAGCTGCCACTGCAACAGAAAGCATTTCATAACGATCCCCTAGAATCAATAGCAGATCAACGACATTTCCTGAAAAATATTCAGCAAACTGATCCTGTGCCACTGCCATGGCATGGATTACCCCCAAATCCGAAGCAGTATTAATAGGAATCTTAATTTCTCCATCCACATGGAATCCATCCTGATATATCAACTCCACCTGATACCCGAACCTATCATCCAAAAGCGCCCCCGTCGCAAGAATCGACAGTCTCATCTCTTTATCATCATCAACCAGCCTGAGAAATCTCCGCATGATACCGTAATCTGCCCTCGAACCAGTTGCAAAAACAATATGTTTCATATCCATTCACCCTGCATCTTCTTTTCCATACAAAAACAGGCTATTTCATAATCCAACCTGGTATCAATATCCAGTGAATCAAAATCTCTCATCACATATGCAATACTCTTACTTCCGAAAAAATGCCTTTTTTCAATATAACTCTTCGGTTTTCCTATAAAAATTGCTCCATTTGGACTATATTCTTTATATCCCTGTCGCCTATATCCCGAAAAATCTGCATCAAAATGCTTCAGACTGCCATCCTCTTCTATAGGCTTAACCAACAAGGCACTATGCTCCGCTTCCTTTACAGATACCAGAAAGTCATATTCCCCAAAATTAGCCTCAAATTTTGCAACCGCTTCCCTTATATGCTTTTCATCTCTCATAGGCGATGTAGGCTGAAGCAATACAAAATAATCTATATCCTGTCCAACTCTGCGAAGCACATCATCCACCACCACAGAAGACGTAGCATTATCATCCGACAATTCTTTGCCACGATACATTACTTCAGCACCATACCTTTCAGATATCCTACCATACTCCCTGGAATCAGTCGAAACAATTACACGACTGAAAAATCCGCTTTTTACTGCCGCCTCAATCGTATATGCTATAAGAGGCTTTCCACACACATCCAAAATATTTTTATCCTTCAGCCCCTTCGAACCTGAGCGAGCCGGAATTACCGCTATCTTCTCCATAATTCCCTTTCCTAACCTCCGCTTCTACAATTTGCCTCAATCTGTCATATCCGTCTTTAGACAAATGCAACCCGTCCTCTGTATATCTTGAATCCAGATTTCCAAACTCATCATTCATGGTTTCTGTGTCTATCCATATTACACCTTCCAACTCTCCCTTAAGAAAATCATTTAGTTTTCGGATTGTCCTGTTATCTCGATCCATCCGGCCATTCACGGAAATGCAGGACAAAAAATATATGATAGCTTCACCCTTCCTTGTCCTAATGTATTCCACCGTCTTCATAATACTCATAGCTATTTCCAAAAAAGAATACCCATGCACAAAATCATTTGTTCCATGCATCACTATGTAACAGTCTTCCACACAATCCAGTAACCCCTTTTCCAGAATATACTCATTATACTCAAAGCTGGAAATACCCCTTATCCCGCAATTGCGGGCAGGAATGCCACATAATGCTCCGATTTCCCAATTATCTATCTGAGAATGCCCCACCAGACATATTCCTCCTGATATCCCATTTCTCAATATGGTCTTCTTTTCTTCAACCCTGTTTATAATTGCCTCTGCAAGGACAGAAACATTCAATTCCTTCTTTTTAAGCACCAGGGCCAGTTCAAAATCATTTTTCGTATTTATGACCAACCCTTCTGTATTATCCAACTTATATACAGATGAAATACCTGATTCCAACCCATCATATATCACAAATGCCAGGTTTTCTTTCCTGGTTACGGTGTGAACAACTTCTAATCCATCTGCAGAATACTGGAGTTGCATTTCTCCAACAGCCGCATGCAACATCCCCCCGACATAACTTTGGGCAGCACTATCCAGGCTGCTTCCCTTAAGAAACGGCGCTCTCCCGGATACCAGCACCTGTGGCACACCCGGACAAATACTCACCGAGCCAATAACTGAAATGTCTGTATCCTTAAACCAGTCACCCGCCAGTTTTTTAATATAATCTGAATCAGTCAATATACTGACACCTGCAATCTCCTTACACCTGAGCACTTCCTCAACCACATGAACAAAAAGAGGCTTTCCCCACAGGTTTAATGCAAGAAAATCATTTTCTAATTTCAGATCCACCCTGCAATCAACAATGCCCCTTAAAACCCTTCCCATAAATGTCCCCACAATTTCCTTTATTCCTTGGTAAATAAACCTACCGTTTCAATTTTCCTGCCACTGGAAGCCAGTCTGCGTTACCAGTTCGTCAACCCCAAAGTCTTTTTCTGCCTTCTTCCCCAGAATATTGTACCATTCCATTGGGCTAATTCCATTGCCGGGACGCTTGCATGCGATGTTTCCCTCCGTAAATATCTCGCCCGCCTTTATGTCCCGTAAAGCGACGATGGACTTCCTTGCAACTACCTTATTCTTCCGTTCGGAATCTGTAACAATTTTCCTGCCACAGCCGGCCATAATCTCTATCCGTCTTACATTTTCTACAAGAGCCTTCATCTCTTCTGGTGTTGCAGAAGCTTTATGATCCGGCCCTTTCATATTTTTGTCCAAAGTGAAATGTTTTTCAATAATCGTAGCCCCAAGCAGGACTGCACCAACAGCAGCCACATATCCAACTGAATGATCTGAAAATCCAATAGGAGTATCCGGAAACTGTACCTTTAAATCCTTAATTGCCAGTATGTTTACATCCTCATCCGGCGTCGGGTATTCCGTATTACAATGAAGCAGCACAATTTGATTACCAAGCGTTCCGGATTGCTCCAATATCTGAATACATTGCTTAATCTCTTCTACTGTAGCCATTCCTGAAGACAAAATAATTTTCTTATCCGGAATGGCAAATGCTCCTATTTCTTGCAGATAGGGTAAATTAGTTATTTCACCGGATGGGATTTTCCAGATATTTTGCCCAATAGACTCTAAAAATTTAACTGAACCCATGTCAAACGGTGTCGCAAATACGCCTAGCCCCAGGCCTTCCGCATAATCTTTCAGTTCTACCAGAGCCTCCTGTGATAGTTCCAGCCTTGCGGTCATTTCAAGCTGCGAATCTTGCGTACCTGTGGTTTCTTTCTGGTACTCTGCCTTAGGCGCATAACAGGAAATCAAATCCTTTGCCCTAAACGCCTGAAACTTTACCGCATCCACTCCACATTCCTTCGCTTTCCAAACCATCCTCCTGGCAAGTTCTTTGCTACCGTTATGATTACATCCTATTTCCGCAACAATGTATACATGCTCCATAATAATTCCCTCACATATGTCCTTGTTAACTCATCCCAGTGATGCCCCTTGTCTGATTATTTTAGCCGGCACGCCTGCAATCGTGATATTATTTCCACACGACTTTACTACAACGGCTCCAGCACCCACTGTTGACCATTCACCGATGACAATCTGTCCTATTGTAACAGATGTACTTCCGATAAAACTCCCTGTCCCAACTTTTACATCTCCATTCAATACTGCATTCGTAGACAAATTGACATGATCTGCCAATATACAGCCATGCTCTACCAAAGCTTTCGTATTTATGATACAGTTATTTCCAACAACGGCCTTACTATTTACAATTGCCATCTTTCCAATGAAACATCCCGTTCCTATTGAAGCCCTGCCGGAAACAATTGCAGACTTGTCCACTACATTAATTAACCTTAACTTTTTGCTCCTAAGGCGGTCATACCAGGTTTTCCTTCTCTCATTATTACCAATTGCTATAAAATAGAAATACTTTTCCGGTTCTTGTATATCATCCAGACTATGTGCAACAATTGGATATCCCAAATGCTCAGCATTTTCGGAGAACTCATCCATAAACCCCTTAATCTCATAATTGTAATAATCTACAGAAACATCAGTGTACAAGGGGCTACAAACGATATAAAGAAATGTTTCAGATA
>CAJUCE010000006.1 GCA_910584865.1 uncultured Acetatifactor sp. | reverse complement strand
AATGAATGAATTTATGAAAATATTATTGTCGCTGTCTGTTTCCGGCACACTGTTACTGCTTCTCATTTTGGGATTGAAGCCGTTGTATAAAAACAGATTCAGCAAGCGTTGGCAGTATTATATCTGGATAGTTGCCGCCCTGCGGTTTCTGATTCCCTTTACTCCCGACACGACGATTGTCGGAAGCCTGTTCGGAAAATTCGACACGGCGGCAGTGAATGAAACTGCAAGCCCCCATGGAGCCATTCCGGCAGGCACGGGTGACGGCAAGGCAGGGCCGATACAGACAAACCGGGATATGGCCGCCTCCATGCGTGAGCCAGTTAACAAATATGTCTGCCTGTTTTTTATCTGGTCAGCACTGACACTGGTTCTGTTTGTCCGTAAGGTAACGGTTTATCAGGGCTTTATCCGATACATCAAAGCGGGAAACAAGGAGGTGTCGGATATCGAAATCCTGAATCTGCTGTCTGGCTGAGAAGAAAAACTCAATATCAAAACAGGAATTGAATTGTCTCGTAATCCTCTGATTGCTTCCCCTATGCTGATTGGCTTCTTTCGGCCGGGAATCATTTTGCCAGTCGGCGAATTGGAGGATAAAGAGTTGTCTCATATCTTTATGCATGAGCTGATTCACTATAAGCAGAGGGATATGTTTTATAAATGGCTGATACAGCTTGTTGTGTGCGTCCATTGGTTCAATCCTTTTATATACCTGTTGGAAAAGGAAGTGAATAAATCTTGTGAACTGTCATGTGATGAAAAAGTCATATCTGTGCTTGACGATAACGCAAGGCGTGCATATGGAGACACACTGATTTCCTTTTTAAAGGCAGACAATCCCTGCAAAAGTTTTTTCGCTTCCCTTACTTTGACAGAGGGAGCGGAACAGTTAAAAGAAAGGTTAGGTGCGATTATGAAATTCAGGAAAAAATCAAAAGCGATTACTGCTGTCACCGCTATTTTTACGGCTGTCGTTTGTGTCAGCTTTTTTGCAGTCGGCGCATACGCCGCCCCATCTGCTGTGAATGACAGGAAAATGTGGAAGAACAGTGAAATACGGAATGAAATATTGACAGAAGACGGAGTATACTATATCTTCTGTGACGGTGCAGAAGAAGATGACAAGCCCCTTGCTTCCGTTTCTACTGGAAACATTATGTTTGTATTGGTACGAAAAGATGGCTATACCTCTGTCGGACCTTTTGGCAATATGGAAACGCTTATGGAGGATGTTGCCGGGCAGTGTGAGAATATGAATACGCTTACGCAGGAAGAAAAGGAATTAGTCATGGATACTGCCGCAATAATTGTTAAAAATGACAAATCAACCCAATACACATTTACACAAAAAGGATATTATTGCAATTCCTACATCATTGAAATGGGGTGGAATCTAAGCGATACGCTGAGCAAAGAATATGCAGTCAGCAAAGAAATAACCTTGGAAGACAACTCTGTAATTAAGGCGTATTTTGATGAAAGAGCAACAGATTATCTGAAGGATAGCAACGCTGTTTCTGCAATAGGGAAATTGATTTACTCTTTAAACAACGGCGATATGCAAAATAACCCGATGATAGAAATACCGCTCATTACAAATATTACTTATGTCAGCGAAAAGAATCTATCAATACTTGCAGAAGAATACTTTCAAAAAAGCAGTTTGACTGAATTTTCGGCAATTTTTCCCGAATTAGACAGAAAACTTCAAAAGGAATATTGCGAAAAGATATATGATGAAAATAAAATTGCTTTCTTTTCGTCTATCCTGCCGTACATGGACAGGGATTTAGTGACATTGTATGCGGACCAATCAGACCGGGACCAAAAGGTGAATTTCCTTTCCGTTGTCCTGGGTTATATACAGCCGGATGACCGAGATCAATATGCGGAAAAATATTACGAAACAGATAATGTTTCCTGCTTTACGATTGTGGTTGATTACATGACGAAAGAAGAAAGACAAGAATGGCTGAAAAGGGCGCGGACAGATAAGAAAACCAATTTTGCTACAGTCCTGTCTGATGAGTTGCCTGATTAAATTGTTACGGTTTGAATCGAGTAGAGGAATGCCTTTCTCCGCTACTCGCCGCGCGGCCCGCATGCTGCGTCAGCAGCAAACTTCCAAGTGCATAGGATGCGCTTTATGCGGGCCTGCGCATAAAAGTTTCGTCCTGCCGTCTGCAGACCGATTGTTGTGGGAGTTTGTAATTATTGTAGTCCGTAACTACTTCAACTTGTAATTATTGCAACTTGTAATTATTGTAGCTTGTAACTGTTGTAGCTTTTAATTATAGTAGTTTGTAGTTATTGCGTTTTGCAATTACTGCAGTTTCAGGGTCAAAAATAACAAAAACCATGCAAAAAAGAACAGGAATGTACCGAAACGCTCCGTGATATGCTATGATAATGTCCAGATCAATAATGTTTTCGGTTATGACTATAAATCGCGGAGGAACTATCATGAAAGTACTTAGAAGCTGCATCCTCTCCGTCCGCCTGACGGTAAAATACGCGTCATGGAACGCCCTGCTGTACATCCTGGTATGCCTGATGCCGGGGATTTTCAGCGGGCTGCGGGTAATCCTGGTGCAGAGACTGGTGGACGGCGGGATGGAATACGGAAGGACGGGACAGGGAATGGCGGGCGTCCTGGGCGTAGGGTGTATCCTGGTGGCCATGCTTTTTATCTGGTTTCTGTTCGAGCGGTTGCAGGGGTATGAGGATAAAGTACTGGAAATCGGCCTGATCCGGAAGATGGCGCCGGATATCCTGGCGAAGCTTGACCGACTGGAGTACGGCGCCTTTGAATCATCCGAAGTGCAGGGCGTGCTGCAGCGCATCGGCGGGGAACCCTGGCTGAATGTGAAAGGCTGCTTTATCGGCAGCATCGGAAGCGCCCGGGCACTGGTATCCATTTTCTTTACCCTGGGGGTCTACGCAACGGTTTCGCCCTGGATCGGGGCGGGCATTTTTCTGGTGGCGGTCCCCATGCTGATGCTGAATTTTACCGCCACAAAACGGCTTCAGACCCTTCTGATGGACACTACCATGGAAGCCCGCAGACTGGAAGACTTAAAAAGGCTGCTTCAGGACAGGAACGCCATGTATGAAATGAAGGTGTTCGGAAGCCAGGAGCTGATAGCGGAAAAATGGCGCCGGTTCAGCGGTGGCGTGGAGGATGAGACCAGGAAGGCGGGAAGGCGCGTCCTGCTTCTGGAAGGGAGCAGCCGGTTCCTGAACATCACCTATTTTGTCTTTGTGGTAATCACTTTGGCATATTTATTCTTACGGGGAAGCGTTACAATTGGGCAGTTCGCGGCGGTGATCGGCTCCCTTCATTCCATAACGGGGCAGATGCATTCCGCCGCCTGGACGGTGACCGGTACCATGCGAAGCGCCCTGGATGTGGGATATTACCGGGAATTCCTGGCCCTTCCGGAGCGCGGGGACAGGCGGAACGTGGAATCCCTGGCCCATGGGGATATCGCCTTCGAGAACGTGAGCTTTACCTATCCGGGCACGGACAGGCAGGTGCTGAAGAACCTGACCTTCCGCATCAGGGCGGGGGAGCGGGTGGCTTTCGTGGGGGAAAACGGGGCAGGGAAGTCCACTCTGGTGAAGCTGCTCTGCGGCCTGTATGAGCCGGATGCCGGGCGGGTCCTCATCGGGGGCGTGGATGTGAGGGATTTATCCGAGCCTCTGCGGAAAAAGTGCCTGTCCGTGGTATTCCAGGATTTCCAGGAATATGAGCTGACCCTGCGGGAAAATGTGGCGTTGGGCAATGTGGCAAAGCTTGGGGCGGATGAGGAGATCAGGAGGGCGCTGGAGCAGTCCGGCGGGGCGCAGCTGTACCTTCGGGAGGAAAAGGGACTGGACTGCAGCCTGGGGCATCTGGAGGAGGACGGCAGGAACCTGTCCCGTGGACAGTGGCAGCGGGTGGCCATTGCCAGGGCTTTCCTGGCGGACGCGGCCTTCTGCATACTGGATGAGCCCACCGCGGCCCTGGATCCCATTGCCGAGAGCAGGATGTACGAGAATTTTGCCCGGATTTTCCATAAAAACGGTACCATCATGATTTCCCACCGCCTGGCAAGCGCGAGACTGGCGGACAGGATTCTGGTATTGGACGGGGGCAGGATCGTCCAGGACGGCAGCCATGAGCAGCTGATGGAGACGGAGGGGCTGTACCGGACGATGTACCTGGCACAGAGTTCCTGGTATGCGGAGGACGGGGAAGCCGTAGAGAGCTCCTGCCCTAGCGAAGCAAGGAAAAGTGGGAGAGTCGCTGAGAGCCCTTGCCCTGGGGAAGTGAGGAAAAACGGGGAAGCCGTGGAGAACTCCTGCCTCGGCAAGACAGGGAAAAACGGGGGAGGCACACGATGAAACGAATCAGAAAACATTTGGCATACTTCGTAAAAGCGATGCGGGACATGCAGGCGTTCATGCCCTTTCTGCTGTGGGGAAAACTCTTCACCAGTATCGGGGAGGCGGCGCTGCAGGTCTGGCAGCCGCTGTTGATTGCGGAAATCTTCCAGCTGGCGGAAGGACTGAATGATGGGAACATAGATGCTTTCAAACGGAAAATCATACTTCTTTGCATCTGCATCGGCTTTCCGGCGGTGTGCACCATGATGATCAGGGCCGTTGGGCTGTACGGGGAAGGGAAAAAGGAAATCTGCTATGGTTGGAAAATGTACGGCTTTGCCAGGAGGCTTAAGCTTGAGGCGTTGGAGGAGCCCCGGGTACTGGACGGCTTTCGCAAAGCGGATGCGGCGTATTCACGGCATCTGGCGGCAAGCAGGATGTTTTCCTATCTGCTGATGGATGTGGAGTCGGTGTTGGTCTGCATCAGCACCTTTTTCGTGGTGGGCAGCTTTTCGGTGTGGCTGTTGCCCGGAGCGGTGTTCGGCGTCCTGCCCCATATTGCCATCGATATCTTTTTCGAAAAGCGCAGAAGCGGCGCCTACCGGGGGCAGGCGGGAAAACGCAGGCGCCTTGCCTATCTGTGGCGGCTGTTCTGCACCAGGGAGCCGGTGAAGGAGATGCGTACTATGGGCTTTGCCAGGTTCCTGAAGGAGAAATGGGTGGAAACCAACGTGGAAGTGGTCCGGGAGATGGAGGAACTGGAGCTGGCCTCCATCCGCCTAACGGCTGCGGGGGTGCTGCTGAAAAATGCCTGTTATGTAGCAAATGTGGCCATCGCGCTGTTCCTGATGGTCAGGGGGGAACTGGCGGTGGGACAGTTTGCCGCCTGCCTTACCGCCTTCGGGCTGCTGCAGGACAACCTGGCCATGCTGAGTACCTTTGTGGTAAGCTTTCTCCAGTCCTGGCATCATGTGGAGGAGTATTATGATTTCTTCCAGACGGAAGAGGAAGCGGACGGAACGGAAGGGTATCGTCCCTTTCAGCGGGAAATTGTCATGCGGGATCTGCATTTTTGCTATCCTGGCGGGAACCGGGATGCCCTGGACGGGGTGAACCTGGACATCAAAAAGGGAGAACATGTGGTCATCGTGGGAGTCAACGGCTCCGGCAAGACCACCCTGTCCAAGGTGATGACCGGCGCTTACCGTGCAGGCTCCGGGGAGGTATGGTACGACGATCAGAAGATAACGGATATCCGTAAGGAAGAACTGTGCAGGGACATTTCCATCGTGCCGCAGGATTTCGTGCATTACAATTTTTCCATAGGGGAAAATATCACTGTCAGCGATTATGGAAAAAGGGAAGAGGAGGCGCGTTTCCAAAAGGTAACCCGGGCGGTGGGAATGCAGGAACTGCTCCGGGGGCTCGGCGGCCCGGATGCCCAGCTGGGCAGGGAGTTCGGCGGAAGCGAGCTCTCCGGCGGAGAATGGCAGAAGGTGGCCATCGCCAGGGGGCTCTTTCGGGAAAGCTCCCTGATGATACTGGATGAGCCCACCAGTGCGCTTGACCCCCTGGTGGAGTATCAAATCCTCACCAATTTCCTCAAACTGATCCAGGGGAAGACCTCCGTGATAATTTCCCACCGGGTGGGCATCTGCAGACATGCCGACAAGGTGGTGGTTATGAAGGAGGGAAAGGTGGTGGAGTGCGGCACCCATGAAGCACTGCGAAAGGCAGGCGGGGAGTACGCCCGGATCTGGGGGGAGCAGGCGAAGTGGTATTATGCGCATGAACGCAATTATTAGCTGATATAAATTTTTGAATGCATTATTTGGTGTGGTGACTGCTGCCGGTAGCATGGCGGCGTAATACCAATGGCAAAACGATAAAAATCGAAATATTGCATTGTCCGGACGAGGAGGTAAGGATATAAATGAAAAAATGGGCAGTATTAATAGTCGCAATCATCTGTGCATTTAGCCTGGCAGGCTGTAATCGGCCGGCAGGCCGGGACAGGTTAATTTCCGTCGATATAGGCGGCGACGTAACTAAAGTGGATATGATACACTACATCGGCGGAAAATCTATTCAATGGACGGCAGAAGGACAGGAGGTTGATAATCTAAGAGTATGGGCTTCCGGACTGGAGTATGAGCTTTTTAAGTATGAAGAAGGGCAGTCGCCAGGTGACAGCGACGGCGGAGAAGTCTACATTTTTACCATGACGGAAGGGGATAATCCTAGCTTTTCCTATGTTATTAACGGAACGGATGACTGTTATCTGTTGATGGATGGGAAGTGGTACTCTGTTTCGAACCCATCCGATCCGCCTGTAGCGGAACCGTAAGCAAGCTGACTGGCAAAAATATGTGCCATTGGTTAAAATCGCACTAAAATACTGTTGTGTTGCAGCAGTTTACCAGTAACTAGGGCAATAGGGTATAAATAGTATGCCTTCAAATAGCATTAAAAAGACTCAGCACAGATTTATCACCTTAAAAGTGAAAATCAATACAGATTTATTGCCTTAAAATTACATCTACACGCGAAATTGCCGCCATAAATATGTTGTGTAGCAAAGCAAACGTGGTATAATAAACCTATCCCGGGCAGAAAACCATTGAATGGAATCTGCCATGAGCGTATTATAATCCGTTTTCCTCTACGGATACCGGGAAATACCATAAATTCAGGGGGCCACATGGAACGTTTTGCATTGCAGAATCTCATCGAGTGGAAGATGAACGATGTAGGGCTGCTTGCCGCGAAAAGTGAACTGCCCCTGCAGGCCATTGTGGGCGGGGAAAGGCTTTTTACGGAGTTTAAGGGGGCCCTGACGGAACAGTATGTACTGCAGCAGCTGATTTCGGAGACAGATTTAACGCCGTACTATTATTCCACGGAGAATTCCAGTGGAGAGGTTGATTTTCTGCTCCAGGGTGAGAGAGGAGTGGTTCCTGTGGAGGTAAAAGCGGAAGAAAATCTCCGCGCCAGGAGCCTCCGGGAAAAATACAGTCCCGAAGTGTCCGTCCGCATTTCCATGTCGAATTACCGCAAGGAAGAATGGATGGTGAATCTTCCTTTGTACTGCGTCAACGGAATTCGGTCATTATGTGTCTGACAACACATACAGCAAAGAATTGATAAAATTGTAGGACAGCTTTTGAGCCGCTGTAAATTGTGAGCATACCCGCTTATGATTTGCAACGGCTCCTTTTTCTTTTTTTCAAATATCTTTAGAATTTCTTCCGAAATCTCTGTCATTGTACTTTATTTTTTCCACATATACTGTCTTCAACAAGAAAAAGACAAGGTCAGGGGGACAAAAAATATGGATTTGACTACACTTACCTATTATTTTACCAGATACGGGGCGATAGCCATTTTTGTGATTGTATTACTGGAATATCTGAATCTGCCGGGATTTCCGGCGGGAATCATCATGCCCCTGTCAGGCATCATGGCGGCGAAGGGAAATATCCATTTCTTCTGGGTGATGGTGATTTCGGTGGCGGCGGGGCTTCTGGGAAGCCTGGCGCTGTATGCACTGGGGCGGAAAGGCGGCGAGGTGTTTCTGAACGCCTATATCAGAAAATTTCCCAAACAGAAGGATGTATTGGAGAAGAATCTGGAGTGGATCCGGCAGAAGGGCTGTGTCGGCGTTTTTGTGGGGAAGCTCCTGCCCATGGTCAGGACGATTGTATCCATCCCGGCGGGCGTGGTGAAGATGGATTTGATGAAGTATATCGTCAGCTCAACCTGCGGGATCCTGATTTGGAATTTTGCCTTCATCGGGGCAGGATACGTCCTGGGAGACCAGGTGTTCAAACTGTTGGGGATGGCTTGAGCGTTGCGGTATGGTGGGTTGGAAAAGAAAGTGCTGTGGCTGTAAGTAATACAGAACGATTAAGAACAATATTTTGTATAAAATGACATGCTGCGTTAGCGGGCAGGCAATAAGGTTTTTGCTCTGGATTGTCTGGGTGAGATGCTTGCTTGAGACGATTATTGAGTTGACAAGTAACGAAATGTTGTATATGCAATAAGGTTTTCGTTCCGGATAGTGTGTTATTAGGTGTCTGAGAACAAGTCGTGTGCATAGAAAAGGTTCGGAGTTTCGGCCTGTTTAGGGCATGAGTTTAGAATCAGGAAGCAGAGAAAAGGGTGTGGAGAGATGAGAATAGCGCTGATGACAAATAACTATAAACCGATAGTGGGAGGCGTTCCCATTTCCATTGAGAGGCTTGCCAGGGGACTGGAGGAGCTGGGGCACGAGGTGACGATTTTTGCGCCCACTTATAAAGAACGGCAGCACATGGCGGCAGACAGGTGCACAGATACGGAAAGCGGCGACATGGGGATGGACAGGCGTACGGATACGGAGACCGGGGACGTGACGGCAGATAGGCATATGGATCCGGAGAGAAATATCTTCCGTTACTCCACCTGCCTGAATCATTTTATCGGGGGTATTGTGCTGCCAAATCCCTTTGACCTGCGGATTGAGCGGGAATTCAGGGAGCATCCCTATGACATCATCCATGTGCACCATCCCATGCTGATCGGCAGGACGGCGGTGTATCTGTCCCGGAAATATCACATTCCACTGGTATTTACCTATCATACCAGGTATGAGCAGTATGTTGCCGCCTACACGAAGGGGCTCCTGAAGATGGAGCACATCATGCCGCTGTATCTGCGGGGCTTCCTGCGGCACTGTAGTTTTGTCTTCGCGCCCACGGAGGGGATGAGGGAATATCTGACAGACACCTGCAGGGTGTGGCCGGAGAAGGTGGGCGTGCTGCCCACAGGTATTGAGAAGTCAAATTTTGATACAGACTATGGGACGGACCGAAAAATCCGCAGACAGTATGGTGCGGAGCACATCCCTTTCCTGCTCACCGTATCCAGAATGGCCGGTGAGAAAAATGTGAGCTTCCTGTTGGAGAGCCTGGCTCTGGTGAAGGAGAAATACGGGAAACCCTTCCGGATGCTGATGGTGGGGGACGGGCCGGACAGGGAAGCCCTGCAGCGGCAAAGCCTTAAACTGGGGCTTGGGGATTTCGTAACTTTTACCGGCGCTGTTGCCAATGAGGAGATTGCTCCTTATTTCAGGGCGGCGGATGCCTTCCTTTTTGCCTCCAAAACGGAGACCCAGGGTATCGTAGTACTGGAGGCTTTCGCGGGTGCCACGCCGGTGATCGCAGTGAAGGCTTCCGGGGTGGAGGATCTGGTGGACGACGGTGTAAACGGCATCCTGACCCGGGAGGACAGGGAAGAATATGCGGCGGCTGTGACAGGCTTTTTGCGGGAGTTCTGTGCAGAGAGCGACAGAATGGGAATCTATATGGGAAGCTATGTTTCCGCACAGGGAGTGGATCGCCAGGAGGAGCTTTGCACGGCGAGCGCATTTTCCGATATGAGTGACACTGCATCTTCCGATATGGCTGACACTGCATCTGGCGAAAGGCCGGCAAAACAGTGCGGGGAGACCATGCCGCGCAGGCTGTCCTGCCGGGAATTGTCACGGAACGCATATCAAAAAGGAACCCTTTACCGCGAAGAAGCAGTTGCGTTAAAAGCAGTTCATTATTATAATAGTGTTATTGCGGAAAACGCAATGCAGAAAAAGCGGAATATCCGGCTGCTGCTCACAGGCTGAATGATGGAGTATGTCGGGAAGCCAGATTGTATCAGCATGTATTTCATTTTGAGAAAAACGAATGCAGCGGAAAGCCAGAACATAACCGAACCCTGACAGCAGCTACTGGGCGATACCCGGAAATTGGCAGTAACCTGGAAATGCAGGATGTATACCAACCTCTGGGCGATACCCGGAAGTCGGCAGTTACCCGGGAAAAGCAGGACGTATGCTGACCTGGGGGAGGACAGCGGCAGCCGGAATCCGTATGACGGAATAAGGGAGGACATCATATGGAACAGAAGTACCACATCCTTGTAGTGGAGGACGACAAGGCTATCCGGGAGGGCATTGAAATCTACCTGAAGAACCAGGGCTATGAGGTATACCAGGCTGCCAACGGGGCGGAGGGGCTGAAGGTGATAGAGAAGGAGGAAATCCACCTGGCCATCGTGGACATCATGATGCCGGTCATGGACGGCGTCACCATGCTGATGAAGCTGCGCTCAAAAGAATACGAATTTCCGGTCATCATGCTGTCCGCCAAATCCGAGGAAGTGGACAAAATCATGGGACTGAACATGGGGGCGGACGACTATGTGACCAAGCCTTTCACGCCCCTGGAGCTGCTGGCCCGGGTCAATTCCCATCTGCGCCGGTATTCCAAGTACCTGTCCGCCCTGAAGGAGGACGGGAATAAAGACCATATCTATACCATCGGCGGCCTGGAGCTGAACGAGGACACCGTGCAGGTCAGCGTGGACGGGGAACCGGTGAAGCTCACGCCCATGGAGTTTAAGATTGTGCAGCTGCTCATCAAGAATCCGGGCAGGGTGTTTTCCGCGGACGAGATTTATGAACGGATCTGGAATGAGAAGGCCGTGAACACGGATACCATCATGGTCCATGTGCGGAATATCCGGGAAAAAATTGAGATAGACCCCAAGAACCCCAAGTATCTGAAGGTGGTTTGGGGTGTGGGCTATAAAATCGACAGGCAGTAGCTGAAGCAGAAATGCAGCAAACAGCATGCAGAGGTTAATATACAACAGCTGCCGTGGAATGATGCAGATAAATTGCCATGGAAATTTAACAGACAGCCGCAGAAGATGATATCTAAACGGTCAGTGCGGATAGCCGCAGAAGAGCCGACACGGCAATACAGCTTCACACAGGTAGAAACTTAATTGTTGCGCCAGAGCCGTAAAATGGCCGGGAACAGTCGGGAGGGGAATATGGGTCTGTTTAAGAAGAACAAAAATCAGTCGGAATTCCTGGAGCGGATACCTCTTCAGGAACAGAAAAAGCCGGAAAAGAGCCTGCCCGGCAGGTTTTGGCAGGAGAAGCCCTGGCTGTCAAGGGGGCTTGTGGTCTCTCTGGCCTGTGGGATGGTTTTCTCCGGATTCTACGGCATATTCCGGGCCAGGGCGGACAAATACCAGGAAAGCCCCACGGACAGCACGGAAAGCATCGGGTGGCTCTACCAGAGCTGTTACCTGCTCTACCGGGATCTGTACAATTCCCGTCAGAAGGAAACCGCGGGATACAGGGATATTTACCTTGAGGGGGATGAGGGTTACCAGTGGATTTCGGACGATAAGAAACGGGACGATTACCTTTTCCTGTTGGATTTAGTGGAGGAATCCGCCATGGAGGAGAACGCCGACAACGGAAGCCGGACCGAGACCTGGCAGGAAGATGCCGGGGAGGCGGAGAGCCTGGACGAAGAGACGCTGCGGGCCTATGCAGACAGCATGGGTGTGGCGGTGAGGGAATGGCCGGAGGAATATGTGGACAGCATGCTTGCCTGTAATCTGACCAGGGATGAATGCTACTCCCTGGAAAGCGAGATGGAGCGGTTCGACAGTTATTTCCAGTCCATAGAATCAAGTTTCCGGGAGCTGAACCTGTGCTACGACTACCTGATTGTAGACAATGCGACAGGGAAGTTTCTTACCAATATGTCCGAGGAAGACAGAAACCTGGATCCGGCCCTTCAGCAGTTCCTCATCAGCTTTCGCTTTGACAGTGCAGGAAACGCCACCGTGGGGGATATTGTCCGGGGAGGAGACGAAAGTACGGTGCGCAAAGCCGGCAATGAGGTGATACGTGACAATCTGGCGAAGAGTATGCTGGGCAGTGCCATGAAGGTGTTTTGCCAGTACGGCGGCATCAGGGGGCCTGCGGACTGCACGGTGACCTTCTCCATCCGCGCGGAGGACTGGAAGGAGAGGAAGAACTATTTTCATGCGGGCACTGTTGACAATAATGAAATGGGACTGTATTTTTATAATTGCAGGCGCAGCTGGGGGAACGACACATCCGCTTACCTGGACTCCGGCCTGGGCGGCATTCTGATTCTGGGTATGCTGTTCCTGGCGCTGCTTGGATGCTTCCTGCCGGTAATGGGGAAGACGAAGCCCTGGAAGGATGAGAAAATATGCTGCGTTCCCTTTGAGCTGCTGTTCCTGTTCGGTATCCTGCTCTGTGCCATAGAGGAGCCTGTGGTCAACATGGTTGCCCATGTGGCCAGCGGCGAGGCAGGGGGGGCGTTTCAGGAGTATTTGGCTTGTCCGCCAGATGTAGCGGATTTCCTGGTATATATGTGCAACCTGTCGGCGCTCACTGCGTTTTTCTTCTGCTGTTGGTATGTGGGCGTCTGTGCCAGAGCTCTGGGCGAGTTCGGCTTGAGGGGCTATATCCGCCGCAGATGCCTGATTTATCGCTTTTTCCCTTTTATGAAGGGAAAAGCGGCGGATATTTATGAGGCGGTGGCCCATATGGATCTGACACGGAATGCCAATAGAACCATTATCAAACTGTTAGTGCTCAACGGGATTATCCTGTTTGTAATCAGCTGCTTCTGGGTGGGCGGATTCGGCATCACGGTAGTGTACTCCCTGGTATTGTATGTGATTTTACGAAGATATGTCAGCGAGCTGCAGAAGCGCTACCGGATTCTCCTGAAGGCGGTGGACCAGATTGCGGAGGGACGCCTGGATGTGGTCATAAACGAAGACCTCGGCGTCTTTGAACCCTTTCGGGAACAGGTTTACAAGATTCAGGACGGGCTGCAGAAGGCGGTGGACGCGGAGGTCAGGAGCCAGCGCATGAAAGTAGAGTTGGTGACGAATATGTCCCATGACCTGAAGACCCCCCTGACGGCCATCATCACCTACGTGAACCTGCTGAAAGTGGAAGGGATTACCGAGGAACAGCGCAGAGACTACCTGGCCACACTGGAGCGGAAATCCCTGCGCCTGAAGGGCCTGATAGAAGATTTGTTTGAGTTCAGCAAGGCCAGTTCCCAGAATGTCACCCTGAACATCATGGATGTGGACATCATGAACCTGGTGAAGCAGGTGGCCTTTGAAATGTCCGACAAACTGGGGGAGTCCGGGCTGGACGTGCGGATGAACCTGACGGAGGAGAAAGTCATCCTGCCCCTGGACAGCCAGAAGACCTACAGAGTATACGAAAATCTGTTTGGAAATATTGCAAAATACGCACTTCCCGGCACCCGGGTCTATGTGAACGGTTTTCGGATTGACGACACAGTGGTGATAACTCTGAAGAATATTTCCGCTCAGGAAATCACGGTGGATTCCTCGGAGTTGACGGAGCGCTTCGTGCGTGGGGACGCCTCCCGTAACACGGAGGGCAGCGGCCTGGGGCTTGCCATCGCAAAGAGCTTCACGGAGCTCCAGGGAGGTGTATTGGAACTGGAGGTGGACGGTGATTTGTTTAAGGTGACTACCACCTGGCATATGGCGGTGTCCGGAAGTTCCTATATGGAGATACCGCCCTTTGGCCTGTGAGGGGATGGGAAGACAGTTAACGGTGCAGGCAAGATATTTTACAGGAAATGTGATAAAGGGAACCCTGGCTTTCGGGCCGGGGTTCCTATATGTTTTAGCTAATCATGTTGCTGAAATCGTACAATTCAGATTTCATTCTTCTTATTTTCAGTTGCTCCAGGTAGGAGTCCCTTTTGATTTCCATAGAACCGCTTCTTCTTTCTGTGCATTTGCACATTTTTTAGTAATGCTGATTTAACATATTGGAAAGTGTATTGTAAGTTGGAAATACAGAATGTCGTTGCGGCAATAGATTATGGATGTCAATAAAAAAAGAATTGTGATTCATTCAGCCTCGTGGTATGATGAAAATCAGGAAGAGAGGCTGCAGACGGAAATGGATATCAGGGCAGAGAAAAGGAACATCAGAAAAAGAATACTGGCCATAAGGGACGATTTGGACAGCGGGGAACAAAAAAGGGCTTCCCTGCTGCTGACGGAGCGGATTCTGGGGCACCAGTGGTATTACAGGGCGGACAAACTGCTGTGTTTCGTCAGCTACGGAAGCGAGATATCCACCACGGAAATCATGAAGGAGGCGTGGAAGGCGGGAAAGAAGGTTTATGTGCCCAAAGTACTTTCCGGGTTCCCTGAAATACAGCCGGGAGCGGGGCAGAGTTTTTTTGATACACAGCCGGATTCTGAAAAGAAGTTACCAGAGCATCAGAAAGCTATTGGGGAGCGTGGACGGCTTTACCTGCGGAAAGAATTTGCCGGAAAGGGCGGAAGGACGGAGTGCCGGGCACCCCATTATATGGAATTTTACAGAATCACATCCCCAGGGGATCTGGAACCAGGATACAGGGGAATTCCGGAGCCTGCCGGAACCACGGAAATCTATGTGTACTCCGGGGAGACAGCGGAGCAGACACTGATGCTGATGCCGGGGGTTGCGTTTGACAGATACCGTACCCGCCTGGGATATGGCCGGGGATTCTATGACAGGTATCTGGCGGATAAGCCGGGGCTGTGGCTGCGCACCATAGCGGTGGGCTACAGATGCCAGATGGTGGATAAACTGCCCGGGGAGGACACGGATATCCGGCCCTGTCAGGTAATCTGCCTGTGACTGCAGGCCAGGGCAATTGCAAAGCTGTTAAGCTGTGTAATTACAGGCAGGACAAACTGGAATCAGTTGCGTAAAGTCTTCATTCGTGCTATGATATTTTTGGTTGAAGGGATTTTGAATGAAAATAAAACCATTGCGGGAATCCGCAAATAAACAACAGAAAAGAGTGGATGCATATGACGCTATATGAGGCACAGAAGGGCGGCAGCTACTGTATAGAGGGGCTTTACGTGGAGCCTGCCATTACCAGGCGGCTGCAGGCGCTTGGGTTAAACGACGGAACCATCGTGAATGTGTTAAACCGGAAAAACAAGGGGGCGCTGATCATCCAGGTGAGGGGTACGCGCCTGGCTCTGGGGAAGCATATTTCTTCCAGTATCGAGGTCAGCAGCTGTTCGGCATAATTGGGGATTTTTACAGTTCATAGAATCAGGAGGCGAAATCCGTGAATCACAATACACAGGATGACAGAAATCAAAAAAACAGAAAAGAAAGCGCGGATAACACAGGCAAAGAAAACAGGAAATCTCAAAATCAGAAAAAACACATCAACGTAGCCTGCATCGGCAACCCCAACTGCGGCAAGACAACCCTCTTCAACGCCCTTACCGGCTCCAGGCTGAAGGTTGCAAACTGGCCCGGGGTTACAGTGGAGCGGATGGAAGGCGAGACAAGCTATGAGGATACCGATATCACCATTGTGGACACGCCGGGAATCTACTCCCTGACCTGCTATACCATTGAGGAGAAGGTCACCAGGAAATGTGCCATGGATGACGACATTGATGCCATCATAAACGTGGTGGACGCGTCCTCCCTGGAGCGGAACCTGTACCTGACCCTGCAGCTTCTGGAACTTGGGAAGCCCATCGTCCTGGCGCTGAACATGATGGACGTGGTGGAAGAGCGGGGGATGGAGATCGACATGCACCGTCTGCCCGAAATGTTGGGAAATATTCCGGTAGTGCCTGTTTCGGCGGCCAGGCGCACCGGACTGGATATTCTGCTTCATGCGGTGATCCACCACTGCGAGGAGGGGATGGAGGACTACATTCTGGATTATCCGCCGCAGATCGAAGAGAAGATCCAGACACTGGAAGGCATGATGCAGGAGAGCTATCCGGACCATTCTTCCGCCAGATGGCATGCCATCAAGATACTGGAAGATGACGAGGAGGTAAAAAAGGAACATCCCATGTCTGTGATCCATGTGGCGGACAGGAGTTATGAGAAGGAAATTATACAGTGCAAGTATGCCTATATTGAAAAGGTGATGAAGGAAACCCTTTTCAACAAGAGTAAAAAGGCGGCCTCCACGGATAAAATAGACCGGCTTCTGACCCATCCCGTGTGGGGAATTCCGGTGTTTCTGCTGATTATGTGCTTTGTGTTTTTCCTCACGTTTACCGTGGGAGACATTCTGAAGGGAGTGTTTGAGACCGGGCTTGACGCAGTGTCCGGGGGCGCGGCGGCCATCCTGCAGGGAATCGGGGTCAGCGGGTGGCTGGAATCCCTGATTGTGGAAGGCATCATAGCGGGCGTGGGAGGCATCCTTACTTTTATTCCCAATATTTTTATCCTGTTTCTGGCTCTGGCCATATTGGAGGACAGCGGGTATATGGCCAGGGTAGCTTACGTGATGGATTCCGTCATGGGAAAGGTGGGGTTATCCGGCAAAGCCTTTCTGCCCATGATACTGGGTTTCGGCTGCACGGTACCCGCCATTATGGCCACAAGGGCCCTGGAGACCGAACACGACAGGCGAAAGACCATGTTGGTGACGCCTTTTATGTCCTGCTCCGCCAGGCTGCCGGTGTATGTGCTGTTTTCCGACATGTTTTTCCCGGACTGTGCTGCGGTGGCGGCATTCTCCATGTATGTGGTGGGGATGGCCATTGCCATACTGGCGGCGCTTGTGATAAACCGCCTGGAGAAAGGGAAGGCCAACGATTCCCTTCTGATAGAACTGCCGGAGTATAAGCGGCCGAATGCCAGAACAATACGTATTTACGTATGGAACAAGCTGAAAGACTATCTCACCAAGGCAGGGACTACAATTTTTATCGCGTCCATTGTGATCTGGTTTGTGCTGAATTTCGGGTTCACGGGCATGGTGGAGAATCCGGCGGACAGCTTCGGCGCAGGCCTGGGACGGCTGCTTGTGCCTGTTCTGGCTCCGGCGGGGCTTGGCATGTGGCAGATCGGTGTGGCGCTGCTGTCGGGAATCTCGGCAAAGGAAGTGGTGGTGTCCAGTTTCGCGGTACTGTTCGGCGTGGCCAACGCCAATTCCGATGCGGGCATGGCTGCCATTGTGGACAATATTCATCAGTTTAACCCGGGCTTCGGGCCGCTGAACGCCTATTGCCTGATGCTGTTTTGCCTGCTGTATGTCCCTTGTGTGGCGACGGTGGCCACCATTAAAAAGGAGAGTGGCTCCTGGAAGTTTACGATGAAGATGATGGCATTTCAGATTATCTTGGCCTGGACGGTGTCAACAATTGTGTTCCAGGTGGGGAGCCTGTTTGTGGGCTAAGCCGCGGCTGAAGCAGCGGGCCGGTCAGCAGACTAAATTGTGGTTAATCTGCGGCTCAAACTGGTAACTATATTGCAGATTAAGCTCCAGGAGGGCGTTCAAGCAGGGCAGAAGAGGGAGCTTTTCCAGTTGGACTCCTTTTGCCAGGTATCGGATGTTTTGATATCGGGGTGTGCTGGCTGAGGCCGGTTTTGAGAGGATGGCAAGAATCTGGTGCGACTCCCTGGATAACTTGCGGATGTCTTCCAGGAGAGCTGAACTGGGCATGTAATATCCCCTTTTGTCACAGGTGAAGCCCAGGCAGAAGTTGGTAGTTCCGGCGAGTATGTCCACTGCAAGCTTTGGCCTGATTTCGTGATAGACGGCAGCCATTTTGGATGAACTGAGGAAGTTGATGACCCGTGGCAGGGCGGTTAATTTTAACGGGGTGGTGCCGTCTGGCTTGAAACGGATTTCCGTTTCCGAAAGCCTGTTGCGGATGCATTTTGCGTAGAATTGAATGTTGTTTTTAACCTGTCTGCCGTCTTTATCCATCAGATGAATCCCGGTCAGGTGTTGGAAATTCCGGGCAGTGAAGAGGGTCTGGAAGTGCTCAATATGGCGGGTGCTTCGGTTTCTGTATATAAAAAGGAAGTTCTGGTTTTCAAGCAGGCGCTCATAGTCCTTTGCGGCTTTGGTGATAATCCGTATGGCATCTTTTTTGCTGTATGTAAAGTGTGTCATAGATATTCCTTTCAAGAAATTCAGAAGTAATTATATGGCAGGAGCGGGATGCGATAAGAATCGGAAGGAACGGAATGCGGTAAAATCAAAAGATAAGAAAAAGTGACCTGCAGCGGCAGGATATAGATGAAAAAAGAGAGCTGCAATACCGCAGTATCATCAACTCTCTTTTAATGACTAATTTTTCTGTTGTCCGCCAACGTCCGGCACATTCGTCCGGTAAGAGATTCGGATTTTTCTGTTGTCCGCCAACGTCCGGCACATTTGTCCGGTGAGAGATTCGGATTAAGGTGTTAGTCCACCTGAAACATTTCCTGTTTCTGATTTTCAGTATAAGCCGAAATGTTCCCGGTGTCAAGGAATTGAGGAATTTTTATGTTTTTTTAATATTTGTAAATTTTGTTTATGGAAAAGACGGTTGTCAAAAGGGAAAAAGTGTATTATTCTTTTTATGGACTTAACAACAAAAGTATCCATTTTTGGTAAAAAACGTATCCGGCTTGTCCGGACAGGGAGATGACGGAGTATGTTCAGCATTGCGGTAGTGGATGACGAACAGGTGCACAGGGATATTCTGGTGAAATATATCGAAGAATGGAAAAAAGCGCAAGGCTGTGGACGTGGAAGTGAAGATATTCCAGGGCAGCGACACCTTTTACTTTACATGGTGCGAAGATCAGCGGTTTGACGTATTATTTCTGGATATCTGCATGGAGGGCACGGACGGCATCAGCCTGACGAAGAAGCTGAGGGAAAAGGGCAAGACAGTGAACATTATTTTCACCACCGGGGTAGCTGATTACATGCAGGAAGGTTTCGAGGTGGAGGCGCTCCATTATCTCCTGAAACCCATTGGACGGGAAAAAGTATGGAAATGCCTGGAAAAGTGTTTTTCAAGGAAGGCGCAGGACTCACGGCTCATTCTGCTGCCCACGGATGAGGGACTGGTTAAAACGGATGCGGACGGAATTCTCTACGCGGAGGCTGTGGGGCATTACTGCGAGCTAGTGTGCATGACAGAGACACTTTCCCTGAAACTGGGGATTAAGGAAGCGGCGCGGCTTCTGGAGGGATATGGAAATTTCATGTTCTGCCACCGTTCTTATCTGGTGAACCTGCGGAGGATTTCCAAGGTGGGGAAGCAGGACATTATCATGGATAACGGCAGAGCGGTGCCGGTGAGCCGCAGGATGTACGGGGCGGTAAATGAAGGATTTATGAAGCTGTAGGAACTTGTGAGAAAATGATTGCCATTTGTGCAGAAAAAGAACCGTTGGTGCAAAACTGCGGTTCTTTTTTCGGCTGACGCAAGGGAAACGGGCTGACCGCAGAATGATATAGCCGGTGTGCGGGCAATCTGTTTTTTCGGACAGAGGCCATCAGACAAGGAGAAGAGTTGCACAATGGAAGGAGACGTGGTAAGATTGGAAAGATAAAAGGGTCTGCTCAGGCAGAGAACTGCGCCCGGAAGGCCGATGAGAGGAGAGGGAAAAGATGAATCTGGAAATGATAGAGGCGGGATGGTTCTCGCTCCTGCCGCCGCTGATTGCAATCACACTGGCATTGCTCACGAAAGAGGTGTATTCCTCCCTGTTTCTGGGGATTCTGACAGGCATGTTTGTTTACTGCCTGGGGACGGGCGGAAATGTCCTGCAGGCAATCACTTACGTATTTGACATGATTGCGGCAAAGATTGGGGAAAACGGCTACATGATCATTTTCCTGGTGCTCCTGGGATCCCTGGTGGTAGTGGTATCCAGATCCGGAGGCTCCAATGCCTATGGGGAGTGGGCGGGAAAGCGGATTAAAAATAAAACCAGTGCAAAGCTGACCACTGCTCTGCTGGGGCTGCTGATTTTTGTAGACGACGGGTTTAACTGTCTCACGGTGGGAACCGTCATGCGCCCTGTCACGGACAAATGTAAAGTGTCCAGAGAGAAGCTGGCCTATCTGTTGGATGCCACGGCCGCGCCTATCTGCATCATTGCTCCGATTTCCAGTTGGGCGGTGGCGGTGGCGTCAGAGGTGGAGGAGGCCGGAGGGCTGAATGCCTTTATACGGACTATCCCTTATAACCTGTACGCGATTCTGACCATTGCCATGGTATTTTTCTTAAGCGTCACGGATTTGGATTTCGGGCCGATGAAAAAGGCTGAGGAAAGCATGCGGCCGAAAGAGAGCATGCGTCCGGAGGAAAATATACGTCCGAAGGAAAGCATGCAGCCGAAGGAAAATATACGTTCGAAGGAAAATATACGTTCTGAGGCTCGGGAGGCTGTTGCGGCAAAAAAAGGCCGGGTGCCGGATCTGGCAGTGCCGATCCTGACGCTGATCGTCTGTTCCATTCTGGGTATGGCCTATGTAGGCGGTTATTTTGAAGGGCAGTCCTTTGCGGAAGCCATCGGTGAAAATCCTACGGCGGGCCTTACCCTGGGTACTTTTGCGGCCCTGCTGACAGCTATGGCCCTGTACATACCGAGACGCCTGATGAGCCTGCGGGAATTTATGGATGGGGTGGTGGACGGTATTAAAACCATGATTCCGGCGCTGCTGATTCTGATCCTGGCCTGGGCTCTGGGCGGAGTATGCCGGGAAATGATAGGGACAGGACTGTTTGTCAGTAATTTTGTCACGAAAGCCGATCTCTCCCTGAGCCTCCTTCCGGCCGTTGTATTTACGGTGGCGGCGTTCCTGTCTTTTTCCATGGGGACGGCATGGGGCACCTTCGGCATCCTGCTCCCCATTGTGTCCATGATCTGCGTCGGAGCGGAGGGTGCCGACGTGCTGATTCCGTCTTTGGGGGCTACCCTGGCGGGTTCCGTGTTCGGAGACCACTGCTCCCCGATTTCCGACACCACCATACTGGCGTCTACCGGGGCGCAGTGTGAACATTTGAAACATGTGGAAACCCAGCTGCCCTATGCGGTTCTGGTGGCCGCGGTATGCTTTGCGGGCTACCTGGTGGCCGGGTTCGTCCGGAATCCGTGGATTACAATCGCCGCATCGGTTCTGCTGCTCTTCCTGGTATTTGCAGTCCTCCTGTACCTGGAAAAAAAGTCCGGAAGGGCCGCCGGCAAATGAAAGCATAAACAGAAATAGCGCGTTCCGCTCGTAAACCGGGTGACCTGGCAAATTTTCGTGGCCGTGAGTATAAATTATAAGGAGCTTCCGAAGGCAGGCGAGACGATGATATTGTCCGCCATGGTGAATACTCCCGGGGAGCCTTTATAGCAGCACCATTGGGGCATTTTCGCATATCTGCAGGCGATAAAGCGGAAAGCCCCTATTTCTTTCCCTACAGGAAGGGAGAAATCCTGTCTGGCGATCTCCCTAGCGCAGGGCTGACAGGGAAGAGCCAGTTCTGAAGTAAGTTCCAGGTGCTCCGGATCCGGCCCGGTGTAAAGCTTCAGGGATTCCGGATAGATAATCCCCGAGCGGTGGTGGGAGAGGAAGCCCACGGTTATCTGTTCCACAGGCATAAGTCCGGGAAGCTGTCCGCAGATTTCCAGGTTTTCCAGGGTTCCCCGCCAGCGCCCGTCCAGATAGTCCAGGGAGCCCCGCCTGGGTTCGAGAAAGTCCGCAATGCCGTTTCCGCGGAACACAGGGCGCGGGTCAAAGCGCGTATTGCTGGTAAGGCGTATGCCCTGGATGCCGAACCGGTATTCCGATGACACGATCTCGCTCATTTCCTGACCGGGAAGAAAGAGCCGTGCCCGGATGAGGGTATCGGAGCGCAGTTCAATGGGGCGGGTATAAAGGGGCGCGTTCAGCGTAGGCTCCGTGCCGTCCAGGGTAAAGTGGATTTCTCCTTCTTTCTCCGCGTATATCCGAATCTGGCCTGTGCTGCCGGCCGGGAAGATGCAGGATTTTGGTTCTATTTCGGGAGCCTTGGGCGGGACCGGGAAGCTTGTTCGTACAGCGGCAGCCGGGCGGGCGGGGTTTTTCTGCTCTCCGTTACTGGATACGGCTGTTTTTGCTGTCGGTGTTTTCATAGAATAATTGCCTTTAGAACCGGTTTCTTTCCCGGCAAATTTATCCGTTACTTCCGCCCAAAACGTTTCTTTTTCAATTTGCATTCCAAGCTTCAGGCATATTTCCTTTTCTTCCGGATTTACAAAAATTGTCTCTTTTTCAATCTGTTTTCCAAGTTTCAGGCATATTTTTCCCTCTTCCGGATAAAGTTCCACCCCGTCCTTTCCTGCCCGGGTGATACGGCCCTTTTCTACTTCGAAGTTGTAGTCAAACCCTTCATGCCTCATACTGATTCTTCCCTTTTCACAGGACTGAAATACCGGAAGGGTATCAAAGTACAGGCGGCATCCGCCTTCCAGGGTGAGCCTGTCAGGGGAAAGGGTAAAGCAGGCCAGGATATGCCCGTCCTTTTCGCCGCAGGGCATTGTCTGGGGAGTGCAGGACACTGCCTGGGGAGTGTAGAGTATTGCCTGGGCAGAAAGCTCATCCAAAGTTTTGTAACAGATGCTTCCGCAGGGTTCGTTTCCGCTCTCGTCTAACAACCGGATAAAAGGACGCCTGCCATTTGCCCGGATCCAGGCCTGGGGGAACAGCACAGGGAGCGCGTCAAAGGTACTTTTCGCATTGTCCATGGGGGCATTCAGGTACCGGGAAGGGTACTCCTGGCGGTACAGGAAGAAATCCCGGATGCGCAGATGGCCCTGCTCGCCCAGGAAGCCCAGGCGGTAATTTGCGCAGGCATACCACTGGGCGGAGAGGTTCCTCTCCTGATCCCAGTCCCGGGAAGCCTGGAAGGACATGGGCGGGGTAAGGCGGTAAGTCCTGCCAAACCATGCCGCGGACTCTGCCATGGTCTCAATCCTGATTTCCGCCTCTTCCTGTAGTTCCCGGAGTTTTTTCAGCTGCGGCTCCAGGCCGGGTTTTATATTTTCCCAGAGGAAATTGTTCTCCTGCCCCACATGGGCATAGCCTGCGCCCAGGGTGTCCTCCTGTGTCAGGCATCCGAAAAACCAGGAAATCCACTCCGGGCTGCGTCCAATCAGCCAGGAAGGCTCCAATGTGTAGACACCGTGAAGACCGGGACGCACATCCTGTTCAAAATTATAGATAGGGTCAGGCCCCAGCAGCCGGAACATGGGAACGGGCAGCTGTCCTTCAGGAGTACTGCCGGGTAGATTCTCGTTGCTGCGGCTGGGATAGTAGATGCCGTTGGGATAACCGCCCCACAGGGTAAAACCGTCGGTGCCCATCTGGTCCCTGCAGATAGCGCTTCCCAGTATGCCGTATTCTTTCGCGGCGTGGGCGATGGTTACCGTATCCAGTACCCAGGAGCCGATGGTCCCGGGATAGTATCCGAAAACATGGTAAAAATCATCCATATAAGCGTCCACCAGTTTTCGGCGCTCTTCCGGGGTATAACCGATGCTGTAGGCACTGTTGACACGCTCATCATACTCTTCGCTCTGCGCGCCGCCCCTGAAAGCCACGCCGGCCTTCCGGCACAGAGGCTCCGTGATTTCCCACCAGGCGGAGATTTCGTCTTCTTCTCCGGTATAGGACTTCAGCAGCTCCTGATAGCGGGGCTCCATGAGGGCGTCGTATTTCAATGCGTATGTGGCCGGAAAACCGTACTGCCTTATCAGAGTAATCTGGTTTCGGACAGTTTCGAAGTCATCGGGAATGAAAATGCTTGGCTCCACATGGGACATGCGGATAAAATTGTAAATATTGACGATTGTGGTCTTCTTCATGATTGCTCTCCTGGTTTAAGCCTGTTTGCTGTTTTTCGGGAAAATGTCCATTCCCCTCCGGAAATATAGGGAAGGAAACGGATATTTTGCATAACAATTGTACCACCTGGGCAGAAAGATTACAACAGACTACAGAGGATTATCCTGTTAAAGTTGATTTTTTGGAAGGGTATATTATAATGTTCCTATCAAAAAGGAGTGTTTTCGGAATTGCTTATTTAAAGAAAGCCGTCCGATGAGGGAATCGCCGCTGTGTATAAGGATTTGATGCAGGTTTATCCGCCCATTGATCTTTACATTATAGACCGAAAAATGGAAAGCATGCTTGACATCCGGGTGAAGCTGGTATATAATCAAATTATGGAAAGTGAACTTTACATAAGGATTCTGAAGAGTAATTGCTTTAAAATGGCAGATATTGTGAAGATTGCCTGCCGATGGGAACTTGTGATTGGTATATGCATGGAAATATATTTGAAAATATGCGTGAAAACATACATGGGGGCGCGGGCATGAAGAACCGTCTGGAGGAAATTCGGAAAGAGCATGGTATGAACCAGGAGGAATTGGCGGAGGCGCTGGAGGTATCTAGGCAGACTATAGGCTCCCTGGAGAACGGAAGATATAATCCGTCCATTATTCTCGCGTTTAAGATAGCACGGTATTTTGATATGCTGATTGAGGATATTTTTATATATGAGCCGAAGGAAGACAGAAAGGAAATCCGCAAATAATTTGCTCCCGATTTGTCTGGGCGGGGATAAAGATATGGGTTTACAGAAGAAAGTCTGTAGAATAGGAAGCGGGGAGAAGAATGAAGATGAGATGGAAGAGTACGGGATGGGAGAAGATGGGATGAAAGAAGGTGACATGGATAAAATGGCATGGAAGAAAACAGGATATCTGGCAATGGTGCTGTGCGGGATTCTCGCGGTTACCGCAGCCATATTGTGGAAAGAAAGCTTTTCAAACAGGGCGGCAGGAATTCTGGTTGGCCTGGGGAGCATGTCCGCGGCGTTGGGCATCGTCAGGTTCTGCATTTGCCGCTATGAGGAGAAATACCCTTCCCAAAAGCGGAAAAGTGAAATTGAATACAATGACGAGCGCAATTTAGAAATTCGTCTCCGCGCACAGGCTGCTGCGGGGCAGGCGCTTCAGTGGGCATTGATCGGGCTCGCCTGGATTGTTATTTTTCTGGACGGCTCGCTCTGGGTTACCCTTGGGGCAATCGGTGCATTCTGCGGGAAATTGATCCTAGAGATGCTGCTGACGGCATATTATAGGAAGCAAATGTAGCTTCCTATAATCGAACGCAGTGCAAAAACGCGCCTTTTATCAGAAGCGTAGGGATTGCTTCTGATAAGACATATTACAACAACAGAATGTGACGGCAAAGTGTATTACAGCGGCAGCGCGGGGAGCGAAGCATACGACAGATATTGCGCGGAAGTCCCCCTGCTACAGGACTGCCGGCTATGGAGGAGACAGCATGAAATTTATCATTGAGCATTTATCCAAGCATTTCGAGAAAAAGGAGGTCCTGCGGGATATCACCTTCACCTTCGAGGAGGGCAGGATTTACGGCCTCCTGGGCAGAAACGGCGCAGGCAAAACCACCCTGTTCAACTGCCTTAACCGGGATATCCGGGCGGACGGGGGAGCCTTCTTTCTGGAGACGGAGACAGGCAGGCGTGAGACTGTGCCCCAGGATATCGGCTATGTGCTTTCCACACCTACGGTGCCGGAATTCCTCACCGGAAGGGAATTCCTGAAATTTTTCCTGGACATAAACGAGAAGACTGTGGGAGCCGCCAGACCCCTGGACGAATATTTTGACTACATGAGCATTGCCCCGGAGGACAGGGACAAGCTGCTGAAGGACTATTCCCACGGCATGAAAAACAAGATGCAGATGTTGGTGAACATCATTGCCCGTCCTAATCTGCTGCTTCTGGACGAGCCCCTGACCTCCCTGGATGTGGTGGTGGCGGAGGAGATGAAGCAGCTGCTGCGCTCCCTGAAAGGCGGCCGCATCATCCTGTTTTCTACCCATATCATGGATCTGGCCCTGGATCTGTGCGATGAGATCGTCCTGCTGAATCACGGGGAACTGGAAGTGGTGGAAAAGCAGCATCTGGATGTGGGAGAGTTCCGGGAGAAGATTATCGCCGCGCTTCGGGAGGAAGAACATGATTAAAACACTGAAAATATCCTTTGCCCTTAAAAATACCTACCGGGTCAACGGCATTCTCTATTCCCTGAAGCAGATTCCACTGGTGAAAAAACTGCTTCCGGATGCCCTTTACGGGGTCTGGGGACTGAAAATTTTCGCCAATGTGCTGTCTGTCCTGTGGGAGCTGTGTACCATATTTCTGGGAAAATTACTGTATCTTCTGCTGATGGTTTTTGGACCCGGGATTCTGTATGAGGGCCTGGATCCGGGAGCGGCGTTTCTGCACATTCTGCTGCCCCTGACCATCATCGGCAGCTATGCCAACACGGCGTTGTTCAACCCTTCCAGGGACAAATACTATGCCATGATCCTCATGCGGATGGATGCCAGGGAGTACACAATTGTGAACTATGCCTATTCCATCCTGAAAACCGCCGTTGGTTTCTGGCCCCTTATGGTGGGATTCGGCCTTTTGGCAGGGCTTCCGCTGTGGTTGTGCCTGTTGCTTCCTCTTTCCGTCTGCGGCTGTAAACTGGCGGCAGCGGCGTGCTCCCTGTGGGATTATGAGCGCAGCGGCAGGGTTTACAATGAAAACAAGCTGGGAAAAGCAGGATGGTTATGCGTGGCTCTGCTTCTGGGAATAGCTTATGGACTGCCTGCCCTGGGAATCCTGCTTCCCGAAGCGGTTTCCGCTGTGGCGCTGCTTGCCGCCATTCCACTGGGCTTTTTGTCCGCAGGCAGAATCTATTCTTTCCGGGATTACAGGGAAGTCAATCAACAGCTTCTGGCGGACTTCCTGTACCAGATGGACAGCATAAAGCAGAACGCCAAGGCAGTCAGTGAAAAGAAAATTTCGTCGGATACCGCCATTACCAGTGATCGGAGGGGCTTTGAGTACCTGAACGAGCTGTTTATCAAAAGGCACCGGAGGATTCTCTGGAATTCCGCGGAAAAGATTTCCTGTGTCTGCGCTTTTCTGGTCTGCGGCGCCATGCTGCTCCTGTACCTGAAGCCGGCGTTAAAACCGGTGGTGAATGAACTGGTGCTGACATGGCTTCCGTATTTTACCTTTATTTTGTATACTATTAACCGGGGAACCGGCTTTACCCAAGCTTTGTTCATGAACTGTGACCACAGCCTGCTGACCTATTCCTTTTACAAGGAACCCGGCTTTGTGCTGAAGCTGTTCCGCATACGGCTGCGTGAGATCATGAAAATCAACGCGGTTCCGGCACTGGTAATTGGAGTCGGTCTGGCCCTGCTTCTTTTTGTTTCGGGGGGAACGGCGCAGCCCATGAATTATGTGGTTTTGGTGGTGTCGGTGCTGTGTATGAGTGTTTTCTTTTCCATTCATTACCTGACGATTTATTATCTGCTCCAACCCTATACGGCAGGGACCCAGATGAAAGGCGGCACCTACCGCCTGGTGTGCATCCTGACGTACTTTGGCTGCTTTTATCTCATGCAGATACGCATGCCTACTTTGCTGTTCGGGGCCATGGCCATCGTTTTTTGTGTGATTTATAGTATACTGGCCTGCGTCCTGGTGTACAAACTGGCGCCGAAGACATTCCGGCTGCGGAGATAGGGATATGGACAAAGATATTATTCCAAAAAAATATCGGAAATGAGACGTGCGGGTAGAATTGATGGCGCCTTAGATATGGCGTTACAGGCAAAAGAAAGCTGGGGATTTGGGAGGGATACAAAATTTTATGAACTGGCTGGAATATATGGTTTCCATTACGGAAATCCTGGGAACAGTGGCTTTTTCCATTTCGGGGGCCATGACGGCAATCCGGAAGAAAATGGACATTCTTGGCGTGGTGGTACTTGGGGTGGTGACGGCAGTGGGCGGCGGGGTCATACGTGACCTGCTTTTAGGAATCACGCCCCCGGCGGCGTTTCAGAATCCGGTCTATGTGGCCTGGGCCAGTGGGACGGCGCTGCTTGCCTTTGTCCTGGCGCGTCATACATGGTCAGAGAAGGACCGCTACTGGTTTGAAATGTTTCTCAACCTGGTGGATTCCCTGGGATTGGGGCTGTTTGCCGTCATCGGTGTCGAGACGGCGGTTGAATGCGGATATGGAGAGAACGGCTTTCTCTCCATTTTCGTGGGGGTGCTCACCGGCGTGGGCGGCGGCATGCTGCGGGATACCATGGCCGGGGAGGTGCCGAAGATTTTCCGGAAACGAATCTATGCCCTGGCCGCCATGGCCGGTGCCATGGTGTATTACTACACCGCGGACAGGCTTATCGGCGGAGCCGGAGCGCTGTGGCTTGCGGCAGCCCTGGTGGTGGCCATCCGTATTCTGGCAGCGCATTTTGAGTGGGATTTGCCGCGGGTGAAATGAGCGGTTAGCGACAGAAAGGTGGTAACTATGTGCACAGCAGCAACTTATCAGACAAAAGATTTCTATTTTGGGCGCACACTGGATTATGATTTTTCCTATGGGGAAGAAATCGTGGTGATGCCCCGCAGGTACCCGCTTTCCTTTCGGAAGGCAGGAGTACGGGAGAGCCATTATGCCATGATCGGCATGGCTCATGTGGCCCAGAGCTGTCCTCTCTTTTATGATGCCGTGAACGAGAAGGGCTTAGGTGTGGCGGGACTGAACTTTCCGGGAAATGCGGTATATGGGAAGGAGGCAGAGGGAAAGGATAATGTGGCCACATTCGAGTTTATTCCCTGGATTCTGGGACAGTGCGGGACAGTGGAGGAAGCCCGGGGTCTGCTTGGGAAAATCAATCTTACAGACACTCCGTTTGACAGTACGCTTCCTCCTGCGGGGCTGCACTGGATCATTGCCGGAAAGGACGGATGTCTGACTGTGGAGTCCGTAAAGACGGGGCTTCATGTGTATGACAATCCGGTAGGCATCCTGACAAACAATCCGTCATTCGAACTTCAGATGTTTCAACTGAACAACTATATGCATCTGTCGCCGGAAGACCCCCGGAATCATTTTTCGGACCGGCTGGAGCTTCATACGTACTGCCGGGGGATGGGGGCGCTGGGGCTTCCCGGGGATTTATCTTCCCAGTCCCGCTTTGTCAGGGCCGCTTTTACGAAGCTTAACTCTGTTTCCGGGGATTCGGAAGGGGAGAGCGTGAGCCAGTTTTTCCATATCCTGGGCAGTGTGGAGCAGCAGAGGGGATGCTGCCTTGCGGGGGAAGGAAAATACGAAATAACGATTTATACTTCCTGCTGTAACGCAGACAGGGGGATATATTACTACACCACTTATGAGAACAGCCAGATTACGGCAGTGGATATGCACCGGGAGGAACTGGACGGGGAAAGCCTCGCGAGATATCCTATGTTTCGGGAACAGCAGATTCATCTGCAGAATGCGTAGAGTATGGCTGTTTTAAATTGTTTCAAATAATGAGTAGGCAGTCCGTTGCCTTTCTTTCTTGTAGGAGTTTATGCTTGACTTTCCGTCCCGGTTGATGGATAATGAAGAGCGTATTTCGAGAAAACGGGAAACAAAAAGGCGGCGGCAAAAAGCGGCAAAACGAAAGAAGCATAAGCAAAGGAACAATCAAAAGGAGTAAAATCAGGATCATGGAGACACTAAAGTTTGGCTATCAATATTTCAAAAAGAATATGCCGGTGGCGGTTTTGGCAGAAATCCTAAGCTTTCTGGGCATTTTTGCGGAGCTTCTGCTGCCGCTTCTGTCCGGGCTCCTGATTGATTTTGTGATCCGGGAGGGGGATGTGAAGGAAGACAGCGGAGGTATCTTTCATTTCCTTCTCACGGGACGCTTTGGGCAGCCCCGTACCATGGAGCTCTTCTTAGCCATCGCGGCGGCCTTCGGAATATTGATCCTTCTGCGGATCGTGCTGATCTATATCCGGGATTTGATGCAGGAATGGGTTGGCCTGAAGCTGGAGACGGATTTGCGGTATATGACCTACGAAAAATTGATGGAACTGGATTCCGCCACTATCGCTGAGTATAATTCAGGTGAACTGCTGCAGATCTTAAACAGCGATACCATCATGTTCAAGGAGTTGTTCTGCCACAGGATTCCCTATGTGGGGGACGCGATTTTCATGCTGGCAGCCACGTTGGTGCTGATCGCAGGGATTGACCTCTCCTTTTTGATTATCCCGCTGCTCCTGATGCCTTTTTTGATGAAGACGGTACTTGGCTTCAAGCGCAAGGCTCGGGAAAACTTCAAGACCATCCGCCAGAAAAGCTCGGAGATGAACCTGACCACCCAGGAAAATATTGCTGCGGTCCGCATTGTCCGTTCTTTTCATAACGAGGAGCTGGAGAAGGAGAAGTTCCGCGGCGTAAATACGAATTTTCTGGACGCGCGGATGAAGCAGATATGGCTCTCCTCTAAGTTTGATCTGACTTTTAACACAATCCGCCAGATCGCCTATATCAGCACTATTGTGATCGGGGCACTGTTGGTCATGCAGGGGCGTCTGACGGTGGGCTACATATTGTCATCCTCTACCTATGTGATGCGGCTGATGAATAATATAACAGGTGTAAACAACCATATTTTTAATATGCAGCAGCAGGCCATAGCCGGGGTGGCTTTGAAGCGCTTCATGGAAAAGGAGAGCAAAGTGCCGGAGGACAGAGCGGCAGACTTACGCTGCGATACGCCGGATATCGAGTTTCGAGATGTTTCCGTGGAGATGGACGGGCAGGAGATTTTAAAACATATTAATCTCCATATTCCATATGGGAAAAAACTGGGCATCGTTGGGGAGACGGGCTCGGGTAAAAGCGTGCTCCTCAGGGCTCTGGTGCGGGCCTTCGACATCACAGCCGGGAAGATTACCATAAGCGGGCATGATATTAAGGAATTCAGCCTGGACAATTTACGGAAAATGTATTCCTATGTCTTTCAGGAGGTCTTCCTGTTTTCCAATACCATTGAATCCAACATTGCCTTCAGTCGGGCGGATATCAATGAGCGCATGGTGACTAGGGCGGCTACAGACGCGGAGGCAGCCCGTTTTATTGATGCCCTTCCCGAACGATACAAGACGATTGTAGGAGAGCGGGGCCTGGGAATTTCCGGCGGACAGAAGCAGCGGATTTCCATTGCCAGGGCTTTTTTAAAGAATGCCCCGGTCTTCGTCCTGGATGATTCCACATCCGCCCTGGATGTGAATACGGAACGCGTGGTTTTGAAAAATATTTATGAACACTTTGCGGAGAAGACGTTGATTATCACTGCCCACCGATTTTCCTCTGTTGTGGACTGTGATGAAATTATTTATATGAAAGACGGTACTATTACGGAGAGGGGAACTTTCCGGGAATTGATGGAGCTGGGAGGAAATTTTGCCCATATCTACCGGGTCCAGCAGGAGCAGGCGGCAGATGAGGTTCATTTGGAGTAGACTATGAAAAAGGAATATCTCTCAAGCCAGTAAACTGGTATTTGACCGGTTTGATAACAGCGAATGGAAATGAAGATACGCTCAGGACATGGATTTGATATGTAAAGCAAAGCAGAAATGTATAAAGAACAGAAATAGAGAAAGAAGTTTCCGGATTGAAGAAGCCCGGGCCGGAAACAGAGGAAACGCGATGGCAACACGAAATACTTATTTTGAGGACGAAAAAATCGAAAAAAAGATTGACTTAAAGCAGCTTCGCAGGACGCTGGCCTACATACTGCCCTACAAACGGCTCCTCGCTTTGGTCAGCTGCATGATGCTGGTGGCAGCAGTGGTTTCCCTGCTTCCGCCGCGCCTGCTGAAGCTGGTAGTGGACGAGGTGGTGGCAAATCAGGATTATCGCCAGCTGGCATTGGTAAGCGGCGGTCTGGCGCTGCTTGCCGCCGCGGAGATACTTTCCTCCTTCGTACAGGCCAGGAGCATGGGAAAGATGGGCTTAAGCATTATCACAAAGATACGGACAGATATCTTTGAGCGGCTGCAGCTGCTTTCCTTCGATTATTTCGACAACCGCCCAGACGGTAAGATTGTAGTACGGGTGACGGAATATATCAACGGGCTGGCAGACTTTTTTTCAAATTATGTGATGATGTTTGCCATCTATATCGTCAAACTGGTGGTGGTGACGGTTTTCATGCTTTCCTTAAGCCCCATGCTGACGCTGATCGTGTTCGCCTCCGTGGTGCCCATGATGGCGATCATCTTCAGGCTCCGTTCCCGCCTGCGGAAGATGTATGCGGCCCACCGGGCGAAGAACTCCAACCGGACGGCTTTTCTGGTGGAATCTATCATGGGAGAGCAGATTGTCAAAAATTACAACCGGATCGAAATCAACAAAGATATCTACCGGCAAATCCATGAGGAAAGCGTGGATATGTGGTGGAATATTGTAAAACGTTCCCGGCTCAACGGCCCTGTGGTACAGCTGTTCTGGCATACCGGGACATTGTGTATTTTCGGTGTTGCCCTGGCGCTGATTCTGGGCGGGGATGCGGGAATCACCGCGGGGGTAGTGATCACTTTTACCAGTTATATGGGCGCGTTCCAGGACCCTCTGGCGCAGCTGTCCACCATTATCCAGGAGCTGGCCCAGGTGAGCTCCAACCTGGAGCAGGTTTTCGACACCATCGACTATCCTGCCGATATTCAGGATAAGGAAAATCCGGTTATCCTGAAGGATGTTAAGGGGAAGGTAGACTTTCAGGATGTCACATTCTGTTATGAGGAAAATACGGACATCCTGAAGCATTTCACACTACATGTCAGGCCCGGGGAAATCATTGCCCTGGTAGGCCCTACCGGCGCCGGTAAGACCACGGTGATTAGCATGCTGACCCGTTTCTATGATGTGAAAGAGGGAAGCGTCAGGATAGACGATGTGGATGTGCGGGATGCCAGTCTTTATTCTCTGCGCTCCGAGGTAGGTGTGCTGATGCAGGATCCCTTTATTTTCAAAGGAACGATCCTGGACAATATTCGCTATGGGAGATGGGACGCCACCGACGAGGAATGCAGGGAGGCCGCACGGATGATTTTCGCGGATAAATTTATCATGCGTTTAAACGGAGGATATGAGCATATGCTGGAGGAGCGGGGCAGCGGCCTGTCCGCGGGCGAGCGGCAGCTCATCAGCTTTGCCCGGATCGTGCTGAAAAATCCTTCCATAGTGATCCTGGACGAGGCCACCAGCGCCATCGACACGGAGACAGAACTGCTGATCCAGGAAGCCCTGGAGGTCCTGCTGAAGGGTAAGACTTCCTTCATCGTGGCTCATCGCCTGTCCACCATCCGGAATGCGGACCGTATCCTCTATATAGGCAACCAGGGAATCGCGGAGGAGGGTACCCATGAGGAACTGATGGCGAAGAAGGGACTTTATTATGAGCTGGCCAGGTGCTCTTAGGAGGAAATGCCCCAGGCGAGTTGCAAAGTCCAGCGCTGGCACAGGTCAGCATGAAAACAGGCAGAAAATTCTTTATCATCATAGACGAATGGGGCGCGCTGTTTCGGGAAGCCAAAGATTACAGGATTACACAAGGCTTATATCCAGTTACTCCGCGGCTTATTTAAAGGGCTGCAAATGTCGCGGTTTATTTTGGGGGCCTATATGACGGGAATCCTTCCAATTAAAAAGTATGGTACACAGTCGGCTCTGACGGATTTTGCCGAATACACCATGCTTCAGCCGTGGATTCTGGCAGAATATGCAGGTTTTATGGAGGAAGAGGTCGGAATACTGTGCAGGAAGGGAGGCCTGGACTTTCAGGAAGCCTGCAGATGGTATGACGGATACCGTTTTGGCGGGACAGGTGGAACAGGAGTGCGAAAGGCGCTGTGACCCAGATACAGGAAAGAGACTATGTGCAATTTTTGAATTAAATCGGATTCAGGGGAAAGGTTCTTCTGACAGGAGTGAATTATAGTACCAGAACGGGAAAGCATGGCTGTGTGATTGAAGAACTTTTACTGGATTGATATTTCAGGATTACAGGATTCATCTATAATTTCTACTATACAAAATGAAAATACATGATATAATAGATTTTGTGATTACAGGGTTCGCGAAGCGGTTCCTGTAATAGACTCTACAATTAAAGGAGAAACACTGCCCCGGGCAGTCCCATACTTATACGGATTTTGGAGGAAAAATACATGAAACCCTATGGCGTAAACCAGTTAAGAAGAATGTTTCTCGATTTTTTCGAGAGCAAAGGGCACTTGAAAATGAAGAGCTTTTCCCTGGTGCCTCACAATGACAACAGCTTATTGATCATCAATTCCGGCATGGCTCCCTTAAAGCCCTATTTCACCGGACAGGAGATTCCGCCCAGGCGCAGGGTCACCACCTGCCAGAAATGCGTCCGCACCGGCGACATAGAGAATGTAGGCAAAACCGCCAGGCATCTGACCTTTTTTGAGATGCTGGGCAATTTCTCCTTTGGAGATTATTTCAAGCATGAGGCTATTGCCTGGAGCTGGGAATTTCTGACGAAGGTGGTGGGCATGGATCCGGAACGGCTCTATCCGTCTATCTACTGTGAGGACGATGAGGCTTTCGATATCTGGACGAAGGAGATCGGCGTGCCCGGGTCAAAAATCACCCGCTTCTATCGGGACGAGAACGGAAAATGCGATAATTTCTGGGAGCACGGCGCAGGTCCCTGCGGTCCCTGTTCCGAGATTTACTACGACAGAGGTATCAAGTACGGCTGCGGAAAGCCTGACTGTAAGGTGGGATGCGAGTGTGACCGCTTTATGGAAGTATGGAACAATGTGTTCACGCAGTTCGACAATGACGGACATGGGAACTACACGGAGCTGGCGCAGAAAAATATTGATACAGGCATGGGCCTGGAGCGTCTGGCCGTGGTGGTGCAGGATGTGGATACTGTGTTCGACATCGATACCATGAAGGCCATCAGGGATCGGATCTGCCAGATCGCAGGGACGGAATATGAGATCGATCCGGAGAAGGATGTGTCTATCCGCCTGATCACAGATCATATCCGCTCTACTACATTCATGATCAGCGACGGTATCCTGCCCTCCAACGAGGGAAGAGGCTATGTGCTGCGCCGCCTGATCCGCCGGGCTGCAAGACATGGCAGACTCCTGGGCATCAGGGACAAGTTCATGGCAAACTTAAGTGAGACGGTGATCAATGAAAGCAGGGACGGCTATCCGGAGCTTATGGAGAAGCGGGACTTTATCCTCAATGTCCTCACACAGGAAGAGGATAAATTTGACAAGACTATCGATCAGGGCTTAAGTATTCTGGGGCAGATGGAAGATGAGATGAAGACGGCCAAGATCACGGAGCTGTCCGGAGAGAATGCCTTTAAATTATACGATACTTACGGATTCCCCATGGATCTGACCCGGGAGATCCTGGAGGAGAAGGGATTTACCATCGACGAGGCCGGATTCGGCGTCTGCATGCAGCGGCAGAAGGATATGGCCCGGAAGGCCCGGAAGGTGACTAATTATATGGGAGCGGATGTGACGGTGTACGAATCCATCGATGCCGCCGTTACTACGCAGTTCGTGGGTTATGACAGATTACAGCACCAGTCCAGGGTCACCGTACTGACCACGGAGAGCGAGCTGGTGGAGGCTCTGACAGACGGACAGGTGGGTACCGTCATTGTGGAGGAGACACCTTTCTATGCCACCATGGGAGGACAGAATGCAGACACAGGTATCATTACGACTGCGGACGGCAGCTTCCAGGTGAAGGATACCGTGAAGCTTTTGGGCGGAAAGGTAGGCCATATCGGGACCGTTATCAGGGGCATGATAAAAGTCGGAGATATGGCGACTCTCACTGTGGATGCCGGAAAGCGCGGGGATACCTGTAAGAACCACAGTGCTACCCATCTGCTGCACAAGGCCCTCCGGGAAGTGCTGGGTACCCATGTGGAACAGTCCGGTTCCTATGTGGACGGGGAGAGACTGCGCTTCGACTTCAGCCATTTCGCAGCCATGACGAAAGAAGAGCTGGATAAGGTAGAGCAGATTGTCAATGAAAAGATCGCGGAGAATCTGCCTGTGGTTACACAGGTGATGAATATCGAGGATGCCCGAAAGACCGGAGCCATGGCTTTGTTCGGCGAGAAATACGGGGAGGAAGTCCGTGTGGTGAATATGGGCGAATTCTCCACTGAGCTCTGCGGCGGAACCCATGTGGCAAATACAGGCTCCATTGCGGCTTTCAAGATCCTCTCCGAGAACGGTATCGCGGCAGGCGTCCGCAGGATCGAGGCCCTTACGGGGAACGGTGTCTTTGCCTATTATAAAAATCAGGAGCATATCCTGGAGGAGGCTGCCAGAGTACTGAAGGCAACCCCGGCCAGCCTGGTGGAAAAATGCGAGCATATGCAGGCACAGATTAAGGCCCTTTCCTCTGAACTGGAGTTCCTGAAGGCAAAAGCGGCAAGGGAAGCCATGGGCGACGTCATGGATAATGTGACGGATGTGAAGGGTGTGAAGCTGCTGGCTGTCAGTGTGGACAATGTGGACATGAACGGACTTCGTGACCTGGGAGACCAGCTTAAAAGTAAGCTGGGAGAAGGGGTCATCGTGTTGCTGTCCAATGCGGGAGGCAAGGTGAACATGGTGGCCATGGCCACTGAGGAGGCGCTGGCAAAGGGGGCTCATGCCGGGAACCTGATCAAGGGCATCGCCCCGAAGGTAGGCGGAGGCGGAGGCGGCCGCCCGAATATGGCCCAGGCCGGCGGCAAGAATCCGGCGGGCATCCCGGACTGTATCGCAGAGGCCGCGAAGGTGCTGGAGAGCCAGCTGGGGTAGATTAAGCAGATATGGCGGCAGGGAATCGGAAAGGACGCTTCGCGGCCTATTGGGCAAATACCAGCTCCAACAGCCTTGTGGGAAAGCTGATCAGGGAGGGAGAAGCAGAGGTAAAGACGGTTATGGAAGACCTGCTGCAGGGCAAAGCCTTCCATGCGGTGATTGATGAACAGATTATATTTAATCAGTTGGACAGCGATATCAACTCTATCTGGAGCCTGCTCTTGGCCAGCGGTTATCTTAAGGTGGATGCCTGTACCGCAGACAATGATTACAGCGAAGCAGTATACGCGTTATCTTTGACAAATAAGGAAGTACGGCAGATGTTTCGACGGATGATAAATAGCTGGTTCGCAGACTATACACCGGCCTACAATGCATTTGTCAAGGCAATGCTGACTGATGACAAAAAGGCGATGAATGTCTATGTGAACAGGACAGCCCTGGCAACCTTCAGTTTCTTTGACGCAGGAAATAAGCCGTCGGAAGCCACAGAACCGGAGCGGTTCTACTATGGTTTTGTACTTGGGTTGATGGTAGACCTGGCGGACAGGTACCGCATCACATCCAACCGGGAGAGCGGGTTCGGGCGCTATGATGTGATACTGGATCCTCTGAAGGCCGGGGATCCAGCCTTTGTGCTGGAATTCAAGGTGAGAGATCCGGAGGATGAGAAGACATTGGCGGATACCGTGTCGGCTGCGCTGCGGCAGATCGAGGAGAAAGCATATGATGTGGAGCTGTTAGCGAAGGGGATTTCTCAGGAGCGGATCCGGCATTACGGATTTGCTTTTGAGGGGAAGACGGTGCTGATTGGCTGACCGGCAATTCTTATCAATATTGGGAATGCAGGGTTAAATGGAGTTATGCCTGGACAAGGGACAAAACTGTCGGGCATGGCTCCTGTTTTTTGTGGTGATAAAGCAGTGCGCGACGGCATTTCTTGTACTGATGGGAAATTTACGATATAATGGACATAAGCCGGTCCATAGGTATAAATCGAAAGTCCGCTCAAGAAACATGAGTGCATAAGGAAGTATTGGGTGTGGGGGCGGAGGATTATGAGCATTATCTGGATTACAGAGAGTATGCCCACTGGGAAGCCAGGCAGCGGATCCTGTATTATATCATGAGCGAGGAGCCGGAGCAGGCGGCAGAGCTGTTGGAACAGTATCGGATGACCTATATCAAAGCATCCAGGCGAAACGTCAGCGACAGGCTGGAATGGCAGTTTTATCTCAGTATGCTGGCGCAGATCCGACTCTGTAAAGGAGCGGACAGGAGGGAACTCCTGCCCCTTCTGGAAGAGGCGGCACGTATGACCATACCCGTGCTTAGGGAGAAAAAGCTTGAGAAATGCGTCCTTTCTATCAAGGAACTGAACCTGATCCTGGAGAGTGCGCATGCCCGGGAGGACGGGGGATGCCCGGAAGACTATCTGGCGGTGATTGATTACATAGATACCATTGGTCTGGACGGTGTGGGAAGGGCAAAGATTTATCCCAAAGCGGTATACTTTCTGGGATGCCGTCTGCTGGAAAAGACTGAGGACGGACACTGCGGGAAGGGGAATACTATCGTAATGCAGGGACAGGATACCGCAGGAAACCAACGCAAAATTACGGTTCAACAGTTGCTGAGATACTGTAATCTTGCGGTAGAGTGTCTGCGGGATCATTCCAGGATGTATTATCTCTGGGAGCTTCTGGATATGCGGGGACAGCTTTTGGGACGCATGATAGAGGATTTCGTCCAAAGAGAGGAATACACAAAAGCGGAAGCTCTGAAGTCCGTATTGAGGGAAAATGCAGAATGGAAGGAGGCCTTGGAATCTGTATATGAGGAATTCGGTGTCCGGAAGGAAACCTTTTCCTACTGCTACCTCTATGTGGAAAAAGGAGTGGTCTGTATCAATGATATCGTCCGAATCCGCCGCAGGATGCTGGGGATAGACAGGCAGACGCTGTGTGAGGGCTTCTGTGATGTGAAAACCCTTGAACGCCTGGAAAACAAGAAGACAGTACCCCAGAATGCAATTGTGGAAGGATTGTTTGACCGCCTGGGGCTTCCCCGGGAGAGATGGAGGACGGAGCTGGTCACGGAGAAGCCGGAGGCGAGGGAATTGATGACAGAATTGAGGAAGTGTATCAATGATCGGCGGATGGATAAGGCACAAGGGTTGTATGCAAGGCTGAAAGAGCTGGTGCCCCTGGAAATACGATGTAACCAGCAGACATTATTGCATAGCGAGATTCTTCTGCGGGAGGAGCAGGGCGAACTTGATGCCCAAGCTTGCTGCAGCGCATTGCGAAGTGCGCTGGAACTGACGTTGCCTTTTGAGGCCTTTTTGAAAGAGGGGGAGAAGTATCTGACACATGAGGAACAGTCGTGTATCAATAATATGATGCATGGAATGGATAAGGGCAGCGAAGAGTTTATGCTTTGTATGAAACGATTTGAAGAGATATATCAGCCTTTTGAGGAAAACTGCTTGATAGGGACTGTCAATAATATGTATGAATTTATTATGAGATATATAGGCAGTGAATGGGGCAATTTGGGTTATTTTGATAAGTCTGATCAATATATTGAAAATATAATTGACGAAAGTCTCCGTTTCCGTAGACTATCACCTTTGCCAAGTGCTTTATACGGTCGATGCTGGAATGATGCAGCGCGGAAACGGAAGAGCCTTCGGAAAGAACCTTTTTACGATTACAAGAGCGAGCTTACCAGGTGCATTGTACTCTGCAGATTAGGTAAGAAAAAATGCCATGAGGCATTTTATCAAAAAAAATTATGTCAAGAAGATTGCGGGGATAAATAGATCATTCATCAACAAGTTTTTGGGGTATATCGTCGTCATGTGGAGCAATCCCCGGCCTATTTCCCGGAATATCATTTGCCCCAGGATTCTCAATGGTGATCTTTGGCTCTCCGTCTCCCGGTTCCGGATCAGGCGTAACGCCGGACGGATTGCCTGTAAGAACAGCAGCGCACAGGGACATGACAGCAGTAAATCGGATTAAGTGTTTAACAAAGCGTTTTTTCATTTGCATACCTCCGTTTCTAGTCCAGGATCAGGCAGCTATACCGGGCCTGACTTGGAATATTAGAATATATATTGTGAAGAATCCTATTCAGAGCAGCTTTATCATTTGTAGAAAGCTTCGTTTTTCTGTTCTGAACAGGACTCTTCATGTAAGAATTGTACCATAATGAGAGCAGCTTGAACAGGGACAGAGTTGTTGTAAAAACATCTCAATTTTTAAACAACTCTGTCCCTTGACCAGAGAAGGAGGTATCTGATATTCTATAGATACAAACTTTTCGTGGGAAGTTTTCAAAAAATACAAATGAAGATGGAGGTATTAGTATGAAAAGTACGCGAAAATTTAAGAATCTGGCGATTGCTGCTGTTATGGGTCTGGTGATAGCGGTGCAGAGTGTGATGCCGGTGATGGCGGCGGCGGTATGTGGAAAATGCGGAGGGACTATAACTGAGACTACAGAAATAAAATCATGGGATGAAAGTGAAACGTGTCCATTACCAGAACATGCTTCGGCGGGTTGTGTACTCATTACGACTTTTCATGATGTGACCATTACTTATTCCTGTCCAGAGGGGTGTTATTTTAGAGCAGTTACACATCCTACAACAGAAAGAAGACATGTTTCTGTAGCGAGGTATGCAGCAGATTAGCAATTAAAAATATCATTACAGGAACAAAAAGGAGGAGACCTATGTCAGTTATGCCGTTAACCAACAAAATAAAGTGCGGTCTGCTTACATTGCTCATGCTCCTGGCAGTTTCTTCCTGCGGGATTCGGAATACTCCGGATCCCGTTTCCGGCGTGGAAGAAGGCAGGATCAATACTTCAGGAGAAAATACATCGGAGGAAACAGGTGTTGCAGAGACCGAAAGTCATCCGGTTGCAGTGGCGGATTTCACTTACCTGGAACTGGACGAACCCATGCGGTGGGAGGACCGGATGGCCATAGGAAGTGATTGGCTATACTATGTTGACATGATAACAGAAGAGGGAGAGGGCGAGACATGGGACCGAACGCACTGGGTGATATGCAGGAGAGCGCTTTCAGGACAGGAAGACCCCAGTCTGCTTTGGGCCAGTGAGACAATTGTGGCATTGAGTACTCTCCGGTCTTTGTTTCTGGATGGAGATGGAAATTGCTATACCTTCTGGTCTTTTTATGCCGAGGATGATTTTGGAGAGAAGGCAGATCCGACAGGGTATTCTTTGGAGAAACGAGACGGAGAGGGAGTGCTGATCTGGCGTATGGAATATACGCCCAAGGAGCTGGCAGGAATAGGGCAAACGCTGGGTCAGGGAACTGTGTCTGGGGATGGCAGGATCTTTTTGTACCACATAGGCCCTGGTGAAAGCGTCTTTGCTTTCGGGCAGGATGGGCGTTATATAGAGAGGTATACGCCGGAGTTGGAGACGTTGGAGGGTGTGGCCGCCGGAAAGGAAGGGCGTGCCTACGCTTACTGTGTCACCGGTGAAACCCCTGTTTTTGCGCAGCTGGGCAGCGGAGACGGGATCTATAGCTGTCCCATGAAGCCGCTGCAGGTGTATAGCGGCTGGGAAGAGGGAATCTACCTGTGTTCCGGGGAGGGGCTGTGGCGGTATATTCCGGAAGCTGGTGAGACGGAAATGCTCTGGGGCTGGGAGGATGAATATGTGCAGATAAATGGGAGCAATATCCAGCTGCTTTCCGGAAGCGGGGAAGCCGTGCAGCTCTTGTGCCGGGAACAGTTTGACAGTGGCAAGAGTTCCTTAAAGCGTACGAAACAGGTTCTCACATTGGCCAATATCCATTTTGAGAGCAGTCAGGACTATCCCGGAAAACAGATTATCACGATGGAATTGTCAGATTATTTTGAGGAATTTGAGAACCATACGGAATATCTGGTACAGCGCTTCAACAGGCAAAGCAAAGAATATAAGGTGGAAATCATTCCCCATGAAGGGCTTTATGATGAGGAGCTGAAAAGGCAACTTTTACAGGGGAAAGGTCCTGACCTAGTTGGCGTAAGGCAGATGGATGTACTTGATTTGGCGGCAAAGGGAGCATTTGAAGAGCTGGGAGATTACTATGCCGGCAGCAATGCAGTAAGCGGGGAGGATATCCTGGACTCTGTGATGCGGGCATCTACGGTTGCAGGAAAGAATGTATTGGTGATTCCGGATTTCTATATTAAAATGTGGCAGGCATTTCGCACAGAGGAGCTGGAACAGGCCGCAGAGAACTGGACGCCGCTACAGTTTCTGGAATTCGCAAGAGGAAAACGGATGTTCAATGAGCAGTCGCCGACAATTGCTTTTTATTGTTGTATGGGAATTTCGCCGGGAGCGTACTTTGTGGATTTTGAGAATCGGGAGTGTCATTTTGACACAGAGGAATTTAGGCGGATTCTGGAGGAGTGCCGCCAGTGGGAGAGTTATCCATATACATCTTCCGGTGGGGATCCGCTGTCGGCATATTCGGAAAACTGGGATTGGGTGCTGGAGGCCTGGCCTTATTATGAAGCGCAGGACTTTGTGCTCGTAGATGAGGCGGCGATGAGTGTAGGATACCCGGGCTGGGACGGCGCAGAGTGTGAACTGCTGACCGAAGAAATCTATGCAATTAACAGTGCGTCGGAAAATAAGGAAGGGGCATGGCGTTTTCTGGAGTTCCTGTTGTCTAAGGAAATGCAGGACGGAATCGACTGGGCCTTTCCGGTCCGAAAGGACAGCTTTGAAGAGGATTTGACGGATCCATATGTGAATCCTGATTATATTTTAAAGGAATTTACGAAAGAAGATGCCGAAGCTGTACGTAAGTGGGTAGATTCTGCAGTGTATGATCAATGGCCGGGGATGAGTTCTGTGTGGTGGATTTTGATCGATGAGGCAGGGATGTACTTTGCGGGGGATGCTGATCTGGAAACGACTGTAGAGAAGATTCAGAATAGGGTGCAGCTGTTTCTGGATGAACTGTGAGGATAAACACAGTGGGAGGAAGAATGAAAAGTGGGGACAGGTACGAAATATAAGAGAAGAATATGCGCAGCAATATTATTTCTGTCTTTGTTAGCCGCTTCCTGCGGAGCCCGGGAAAACCCGGACTCCGCATTCGGCATGGGGGAAGAACAAAGTGCTTCCGCCATACGGCAGGATACTATCGGAATCTCTCCGGAGGGCGATGGCGGAATAACGGCAGTCGCAGATTTTCACTATATGGAAACGGATATGCAGATCTCACCATATACTTCCGTGCATGCGATAAACAGTGAATGGCTGTATATAGCCGATCATACAGAAATCGGGAAAATAGACGAGAACGGAGAGCTTCAAAAGCCCTATTATGGAATCACCAGAAAACGGATTACCGATGGCTATGAGGAGAAGTTGTATGCCATGACTGACATAGAATATTTATTCGAGATGAACAGGCCGCTCCTGCTGGCAGACAAGGAAGGAAACTGTTTTATTTTCTGGCGATTATACGATGGGGAGGAAGGGACGACTGGTTACAGACTGGAAAAGTACGGTCCGGACGGAAATCTTCTGTGGAGGAGAGAGCCGGATGCAGAAGAACTGGAAGGTGTGGGAGAGCAGCTGGATCAGGGAACGATAACCCGGGACGGCAAAGTCATACTATACAATTATGGGAAAGGCGGCCGCGCTATTTGTTTCGGAGCGGATGGCAGTCTGGAAACGGTATATGAGCCTGCATTGGAATCACTGGAAGGGATTGCAGCCGGAAAAGACGGCAGGGTATATGGGTATTGCGTCACCGGGACGGAACCGGTATTCCAGGAATTGGGCGGAACCGGGGAGGCATATGTTTGCCCCATGACGCCCCTTGCGGTATACGACGGATATGAAGAGGGTGTGCTCCTGCGCACCGGGGAAGGAATGTTTGCCTATGTGCCGGAGGGGAGACTTATGATGTGGATTCCGATGGGGAGAAGCAGGCGGCGGATGTAGATGAATATATCAGCGGGGTAGAGAAGATGGCGGAATCTGCCCTGCGGAATAAATACGGCGTATCATCAGACCCTGTCTGGGTCATTGTCTCTGAAGAGGCCGGGATGTACTTTGCCGGCGATGCCACACTGGACGCCACCGTGCAGAAGATTCAGACCAGGGTGCAGCTGTTTCTGGATGAATTATAAGAAGCATATATTGTGAAAACAGCTGATTTTTTTCTTTCGATTGGGCATACTGAAATAGAGATAGACTCAAATACAAAAACAATTGGAGGAAAAAATGAAAAAAACTTATAAGAAAAGGACAAGATTCAGACTGTTGGTGCTGCCGCTGATTTTTGTATTGATCCCATTGCTGCCGCAGAAAAATACAGCGGAAGCGGCCGGCAGCCGGGTAATTTTAAACCAGGGAGCCTTTGAGGAGGCTACCGTGGACTGGAATGTGATGGTGGAGCGGCTGGATGAGGCGATCCGGAACGGAAAAGGGGAAAATGTCAATTTTTCAGTGGGGAATATCTTTACGGTACCGGTAGATCTTCTGGAAAAGCTGGCGGGACAGAATGCCACACTGGCGCTGCATGCCAATGACGAAATTGCCTTCAGCGTAAGCGGCCGGGATGTGAAGCGGACGGATGTGCCGGTTCATGTGGAAGTTTGTTTTGAGGAGGTACTTCCGGAGGAGAAGGCCCGGGAATATTCGGGAGCCATGATTGCCGAACAGTTTTATATGACAGACAGGGAGGCTTATCCCTGCCGTATCAATGTGCATATGGCGTTGGGAGCGGAAAATTCAGGCAGACATGCGGTACTGTATTCCTATGACGAAAATGAGGGGACACTGCGTCAGGAAGGTGTTTTCCGCATTACGAAAGAGGGAAATGCCATGTTCGGGCTAAGCCGCGGGGATGCATATGTGACAATGATCATGGGAGGCTGCACGGTGGCTCCCGGAGATACCCTTTCTCATATCGCGCTGCGGCATGGGATCAGCCTGAAAGCGCTTAAGGCCGCCAATCCCCAGATCAGCGACGCGGATATGATTCACGCCGGCCAGCTGGTCAATATACCCAATTTATGAGAGTAAGGAAGGAGAGGCTTCCCATGGTAGAAAAACTTCCTATGGCAGAAAGGCTTCCCATGGTAGAAAAGCTTTCCATGGCAGAAAAGCTTCCCATGGTAGAAAACTTCCCATCAAGAAAAAGCATCCTTGCAGGTTTTGTGAGGATGTTTTTTTCGGTATAACAAAGTCAATTTGGAAGTTTTGTGAAAAGTGCGTCAAATTATTTCGGAAAAGTGTGATAATATAAGAGAATGCGATTGGAATTTTGTGACAAATCGTGGTTGAATTGCTTGGAATTTTGTGACACAATAAAATGACTGAGAACAGAATATATTTTGACGGGAGAACAAATGGAACTACTGAAAAGAAAGATAGATTCTGATCTTGTGCTATGGAAAAAAGTCCGGATAAGCTTCCTCTGATCGTCAAAGGGGCAGGGGCAAGACAGCTGGACCAGGGTCGTATTCTCAATGTGTACTGAGAAGGGTTGATTCCAGTAAAAAAGCGGACGGGAGGTAACAGGGCCGTGAAATTTACAAGCATATTGGACATGGCAGAAAGCCCCTATAAAGAGAAAGCACGCCCGGCCTTTTTCCGGGATCTGAACCTGGATCAGGTGATCGAGCGGATCCGCCTGGACTGGGGAGAGGAAGTTTCCTCGTACTACTACTATTTTCCGGCCGATGCAGACTGTGAGGACTACCGCAGGGAAGTGTTCTCGGATATCGGGCGGGGCGGGATGTACGATATTCTCTGTGTTTTTGACACATTTTTGCGTAGAAGAAAGCGTGGAGACAGGACGGGGAAAGCTGGAGGAAGAATTGGAGAGGCTGGCAAATATCATGGCAGCCTCCATAAACGGGCAGGCTTTTTTGTTTGTGGTTATCAATGAGCTGTTTACCACGGCGGCGAATTACGATGCCTGTATTATGGGAAAAAGGGTGCTGGACTATTTCCTGAATCAGTGTTGCCGGGGCATTTACGTGACCCACTTAAGCGAACTGGCCGGAGCAGATACAAGGCTGGTATCACTGCGTGCAGTGCTGGACAGAGAGGGGAGGCGTACCTTCCGGATCGAGCGGAGCAATGAAGACGTACCGGCGGATGCCGGCAGTCTGGTGGGAAAGCATGGCTTGACATATGAGCAGTTAAAGGAGCGGCTGGCATGAAGGCGTGTCTGTTATATCAGGAAAAAGAATGGGCAAATGAGGGACATTATTTTGAAGAAGGAGCTGTAATACGGGATCTGGGGCTGGATACCCTGTTTTGGGCAGCTTCCCGGGATGTAATCAGGGACGAAGAGGAGAAAGACAGGATCATTGCGTTGGGAGAGCCGGATGCCTTTCTGGAAAGCATCATGAAAAAGGTGATGATGGTTCCCCTTGAAACGGATGCGGAAATCCTCTACCGTCAGGAGATTCTCCGGGATTGTCTGGCGCAGGAATCCTTTATCTGTGAACTGTATGAATATGCGGACAGTGTGCTGAAGGATTGGGACCGCCTGGGGAGAAGGGCGGGAAATAAAGCGGGCAGCCGGAATAGTGCCAGAGCGCTGATTATGGAGATTCATGTGCTGCAGCTGTTTGTGATAAGCCTGGCAAAGCTGAAGGCCATCTTGGCAAAATACGCAGACAGGCTGCATGCGGAGGGACTTTTGGCTTTTCGGGAGCGGCTGTACCGGGAATTTTCCGACGAAAAAGAAGAGGATCTGCAAAATATCCTGAAGGGGATCGCCTTCTATGCCAATGACAAAGAGCATGAGGACGGAATTTGGGGCCGGATGGTGAAGAAACCGAGGATCGTTCTTGGCTGCAGCCTGGGGGACGGTCTGAAGCTGGGGGACTTTCGCCTGGAGGAGGTAGCCACGGAAACGAAAAAGTACCGCCGTCCGGAATCTCTGATCAGCCGTGCCCAGAATTTTGCCGCCGAGAGGTCGAAGACCCTGGTGAATCTCCAGCGGGGAACGGAGCTGGCAGCCCAGGCGGAGCAGCTGGAGTTCAATGCGGTTCGCTATATTGTGGCATGCTGTGAGCCTTTCGTGAATGCCTTCAGCGGTTTTTTTAACCAACTTCATGTTCAGGCGGCTTTCTACCGGGGGGCTGTCAATGTAGCGCATCATCTGGCCAGATTCCGGATGGGGTACTGTTATCCGAAAGCAGGAGAACAGGAAACTCTGCGGTTCCGGGAGCTGAAGGAGATGGTTATGGGATTGGAGCAGAAAAGAGATCCTGTGGGAAACAGCTGTGACATTGCAGGGAAGAGGCTGCTCATTGTCACCGGGGCCAATCAGGGCGGCAAATCCACCTTCCTGCGGAGTATCGGTATCGCCCAGGTGATGATGCAGTGCGGAATGTTTGTGGCGGCACAAACTTATGAAAGCGGGATTTTCCCGAAGTTTTTTACTCATTTTACACGCCGGGAGGACAGTGCCATGAACAGCGGGCGGCTGGATGAGGAGCTGGGCAGGATGAGCCGGATTGTGGATCAATTGGGGGATGCTTCCATGGTTCTGCTGAACGAATCATTTGCTTCTACCACGGAGAAAGAAGGCTCTGTGATTGCCTACGATATCACAAAGGCTCTGACGGAGGCAGGGGTAAAAGTGCTGACAGTCACGCATCTGCTGTCTTTTGCCAAAAGGGTATATGAGGAATATCTTGCGGCGGAGGATTCCGCCATGGAATTTTTAAGTGCGGAACGCACAAAAGAGGGAAAGCGCACCTTTAAAATGATTCAGCATGCGCCGGAGCTGACCAGTTTTGGGCTGGATCTGTATGATAAGCTGATCGGACCGCTGGAAAAATCAGGGATTTGAAAGGGCCTGGAAGAAAGCCAAAAAAGCCCCCAAAAAAATCTAAAAAAAGATTGTTAAAAACTGTAAAAAACAGTTGACGTACAAGACTTTTGTGGTATAATAAAGAATGTGTATATGCCAAGTGCAGTACATAAATAACCCACTCAGTCATGAAACTTGAGGGACTGAAGGGAGGTCGGGTGGACATGTCAAACGTAATCGTAAAAGAAAACGAAACATTAGACAGCGCTTTACGTCGTTTTAAAAGAAGCTGTGCTAAGGCTGGTATCCAGCAGGAGATTCGCAAGCGTGAGCATTACGAGAAACCAAGCGTAAGACGGAAAAAGAAGTCTGAAGCTGCACGTAAACGTAAATATAACTAAGCGACTGATCCCCGGCTTTTATAGCTGGGGATTTTGTATGCGGAAATTTAGGGGCATGTGCGTTGCTGTGCATATGCACATGGTATATATTGGGCCGCATTCTCATATTCTATAGACAAAGGGAAGGAATAGGGAGTGTGGTATTTTTTATGTTTGGGAAAAAGGTTTCCGCAGTGTTCCTTGCGGCGCTGTTTTTTCTGTTCCAGGGATTACCCGTAAAAGCAAATGTGGCGATTTCTGCTCCGTCGGTGATTCTGATAGAAAGCTCCACAGGAGAAGTGATCTATGAGCTTAATTCCACGGAACGCAGAAGCCCTGCCAGTATTACGAAGATTATGACGCTGCTTCTCACCTTCGAAGCCATCGACGCAGGGAAGATCAGCCTTACGGATCAGGTGACCACCAGTGAGCATGCCAGTTCCATGGGGGGCTCCCAGGTCTATCTGGCTCAGGGGGAAACACAGACGCTGGATACCATGATCAAATGTATCGCCGTATCCTCCGGCAATGATGCCAGCGTGGCAGTGGCGGAGCATATAGCGGGCAGCGAAGAGGCATTTGTGGCGATGATGAACGAGAGAGCGCAGGAACTGGGGATGACAGATACCCATTTTGAGGATTGCTGTGGGCTGAGCGATTCTGATAACCATTACACCTCGGCCAGGGATGTGGCGATTATGTCCCGGGAATTGACGGTAAATCATCCTGACATTTTCAATTATACGAAGATCTGGATGGAGGATATCACCCATGAGACAAGACAGGGAACTTCCACTTTTACCCTGAACAGTACCAATAAACTGCTGAAACAATATCAGTGGACGACAGGTTTGAAGACAGGATCTACTTCGAAGGCAAAATACTGTTTTGCTGCCACGGCCTCCAAGGACGGCATTGACCTGATCGCAGTGGTGATGGGGGCTCCGGATTACAAGACCCGTTTCGGGGACGCGCAGACATTACTGACATATGGCTTCAGTGTATGCGATATCTACATAGATGAAAATCAGGATAGCTTGCCGCCCCTGCCTGTAGAGGGCGGCATCACAGAAGAGGTCAAGATAGCATATCAGGGAGAATTCCGCTATCTGGATACTGCAGGCAGCGATTTGTCGGTGGTGGAGAAGACTCTGAAGCTCCCCGAGAAGGTGGATGCGCCGGTGGAAAAGGGTGCGGAGGCCGGCCGGGCAGTATATTCATTGAACGGTCAGGAGATCGGAAGTGTGCCGGTATTGTATGCGGAGGATGTGGAGAAGGCGCGGTACACGGATTATCTGCAGAAGGTATTCGGTTATTTTCTGCCGTGATTCTGGAGATTGTTTTTAAACGGCGCAGGGATGTCAGGGCATGGGTGGACAAAAGCAATGTGCCGGATCCGGTACCCCGTGTATTCATCCTTGTGTAATGCGCTTGCTGTCTGCACCGGGATAGTGTCGTTGGCGGCAGGCATTTCCATTGCCTCCGTCCTCGCCTTGTTCCGGTGCAGAGGCGGGCACTGCGCTCGGGTTTATGCAGCGGTATACCTGAACAGGCAATGACAGCCGGAATAATGAAGAAGACGACTTCCGAAAGCATATTTTGCCAGGAAAATAAGCGGATAATGAAAGGATATATATGATAGATTTGTTGATCACGGTCATTGGAATCCTTGCGGTGATCGTTCTATGGGTGATGCTGTTTGACAGCAACCGTTTTGTCGTGCGGAAACTTACGGTACAGGACGATAGAATGAAAAGGCGGTGCAGAGCCGTGGTTTTGTCGGATTTGCACAATAAGCAATATGGCGGCAGCAATGAAAGGCTTCTGGAGGCCATACGGGAACAGAAGCCGGATTTTGTATTGATTGCCGGAGATATGCTGACGGCCAGAGGGAAAGAATCGCCGGAACCCGCTTTGGCATTTCTGAGAGAATTGGCAAAATCCTATCCTGTTTATTATGGCAACGGAAATCACGAACAGCGTATCAGGCTGCATCCGGATGTGTATGGCGATATGGCAGAGCGATACAAAAATGCCCTCACAGAGATGGGGATTGCACCGCTGGTGAATTGCCATGTCATATTGCCGGAATACGGAATCGCCATATACGGAGCGGAAATCGGAGAAGATTATTATCAGCGGATTTGGCTTGCGCAGATGGATCCGGATTATCTGAACGGAATATTGGGACAGGCTCCGGAGGAGCTGTTTACGGTATTGCTTGCGCATAATCCGGATTATTTTCCCCAATATGCCGCATGGGGGGCAGATTTGACTCTTTCGGGACATGTTCATGGCGGAGTGGTACGTATTCCTGTCTGGGGCAAGGGCGTAATCTCGCCTGCCTGGCGTTTATTCCCGAAATATGACGGCGGGATCTTTCGGGAAGGCGCAAAGACCATGGTGCTGAGCAGGGGCATGGGAAGTCACACGATTCCGGTGAGGATCTTTAATCCGGCGGAACTGTGGGTGATCGATTTCCAATCTCCGCAGTAATAATCTGGAACAAATGTTCTTCCTTGAAATAATTGGAAAAAAAAGGTAAAATAAGAACTTGGGCGATTGGACAACCGGAAGAAAGCACATGTGAGGATACCATGGCGATACCTGTAAAACTGGAAGTATTTGAAGGTCCGCTGGATCTGCTGCTTCATTTGATTGATAAAAATAAAGTGGATATTTATGATATTCCCATCGTGGAGATCACGGAACAATATCTGGATTATATCCGGAAGATGGATACTGACGACATGAATATCATGAGTGAATTCCTGGTGATGGCGGCTACATTGATCGATATCAAGTGCCGCATGCTGTTACCCAAGGAAGTGGACGAGGAAGGGGAAGAAGAGGATCCCAGACAGGAATTGGTTCAGAAACTGTTGGAGTACAAGATGTACAAATATATGTCTCTTGAACTGAAGGATCGTCAGGTGGATGCCGCGAAGAATCTGTACAGAGCCAAAAACATTCCTCCGGAAGTTGCATTGTATCAGTATCCGCTCGATTATAAGGAATTGATCGGCGATATGACGCTGAGCAAGCTGCACGGAATTTTCAAGTCCATTATAAAACGCCAGGAGGACAAGATCGATCCGATCCGAAGCCAGTACGGCAATATCGAAAAGGAAGAGATCGACATGGATGTCAAGACATTGTATGTAGAGGCTTATGCCAGAGAACACAAATCCTTCAGTTTTCGGAATCTTTTGGAGAAACAGGGAGGAAAAATGGAAGTGATCGTTACATTCCTGATTATCCTGGAGATGATGAAGACCGGAAAGATCGTGATCAGCCAGGATTCTATTTTTGATGATATCATGATCACGTCGCTGCTGTGAGGCAGACGGGAATTTGATGGCAGGATAGCAGTAAATAAGGAGCCGGGGAATGAAGAGAATTAGAGCGGAAGCGGTCATAGAAGCGATATTGTTTACCATGGGGGAATCGGTGGAAATCAGCCGTCTGGCAGAGGTAGTGGAAGAAGATGTGAAGACCACAAAGGATATCCTCAGACAGATGGAAGAACGCTATGCAAGGGAAGACCGGGGAATTACATTGAACTGGTTTGACAATGCGGTACAGCTTTCCACAAAGGAAGATATGTACGAATACCTGATCAAGATCGCCAAGACGCCCCGCAAGATGACCTTGACGGATACGGTGCTGGAGACCCTGTCCATTATTGCGTACAAGCAGCCGGTCACCAGAGTGGAGGTGGAACGGGTGAGAGGGGTCAACTGTGACCATGCCATCAATAAACTTTTGGAATACGATCTGATTATGGAGCTCGGAAGGCTGGATGCGCCGGGCAGGCCGTTACTGTTCGGCACCACGGAACAGTTTCTGCGTTCCTTCGGCGTGAGAAGCTTAGAGGAACTGCCGGAGCTGAATCCGGTTCAGCTGGAAGAGTTTAAGCAGCAGGCAGAAGCGGAGGTTTCACTGCAGTTGGAGGTCTGACTGTATTGACTTGCCGTAAAACATATATTGCGGACCGCCGGGATTTACGGAAATGCTTCCGGGAAGGCGCCTGGCCGGCGGTCTGCAGTCGGGTTGTACTGTAAATTTAACCGGTGTGCAGTATAAAATGCAAAACCAGTCTCATATATTATTAAAAATCCCATTGAAAGACAAAAAGAAGGAAAATGCGGATGAAAAAAATAATAGGAGGCTTTTTTTGTGTCCTTTTTCTGCTTCTGGCAGCAATGCTCCCGGTTCACGGAGAGGAGCTGGAGCTATACGCGGGGGCGGCTGTTTTGATGGATGCGGATTCCGGAAGAGTGCTGTACGGAAAAAACGAGGATACCTTTATGGCTATGGCCAGCACTACGAAAATCATGACCTGTATCCTGGTACTGGAGCATGCGTCCATGGAAGATATGCTGACGGTATCTGCCTATGCCGCCAGCATGCCGAAGGTAAAGCTGGGCATCCAAAAGGGAGAGCAATATACCGTGGGGGATCTGCTGTATTCTCTGATGCTGGAATCCCACAACGATACGGCGGTGGCATTGGCGGAATATGTGGGGAAGGCGTATCTGACAGAAGAGCTGAACGAAAAAGACACGGCGGCATACACCGCAGAAGAAAGCAAGAAAGCCGTGGCTGCGTTTGCGGTGTTGATGAACCGAAAGGCGATGGAACTGGGCTGTGAAAATACCTGGTTTATCACCCCCAACGGATTGGATGCCACAGAGACGCTGGTTCTGGAGGAAGGCAGTACCTTGCAGAAGGAACATGGAACCACAGCCAGGGAACTGGCGCGTATTCTGGCATATTGCATCCGGGAATCTCCCTGCCGCGACGATTTTCTACGGATCACCAGGGCGGGAGAATACAGTTTCACGGCAAACGGACGCAGCTATTCCTGCGTCAATCACAATGCCTTTCTGCAGATGATGAGCGGCGCCCTCACGGGAAAGACCGGATTTACCAACAAGGCCGGATATTGCTATGTGGGTGCGCTGGAACGGGACGGAAGGACTTTTGTGGTGGCGCTTCTGGCCTGCGGCTGGCCGAACAACAAAACCTATAAATGGAGCGATACGCGGAAGCTGATGCAATATGGGATTGACAATTATTTCTACAGAAGTTTTTCGGAACCGGGCGTGGCTTTTGACGAAAGCTGTCTGAAGGCCGTTTTGGTACAAAACGGCCAGACGAACCGGCTGGGCGCGGAAGCTTTTGTGAACGTCCGGATTGCGGAAGGAGATGTCCCCGGTGAGAAAGAATCGTCCTCTCTGCCGGACAGCGAGGGGCTGCTGATGAAAGAGGATGAGGAGATACGAGTAGAATACACATTGGCAGACACGCTGACCGCACCTGTTGTATGCGGTATGCCGGTCGGAAGAGTGGATTATATCGTAGGAAATCAGATTTACAGGACAGAATGTATCGTCACTGCGGAGAATCTGGAGGAAATAGACCAGGAGTGGTGTATGCGCCAGGTGCTTGAGCGTTTTGTACTGCCTTGAGCGAAAAATCCGGTTGCGTACCTGATGGTTGTGGGTTATAATACAGTCAATAATGGTTCCTGCTGATACATAAAGTGAGACGGAATGCGGAGGAATGCCCATGAGAATGTATGATATCATTATGAAGAAACGCAACGGAGCAGAACTTACCGAAGAGGAGATACAATATTTTATAGAGGGCTATACAAAGGGGGAGGTACCTGATTATCAGGTATCCGCCCTGATGATGGCCATCTTTTTCCGGAAGATGACGCAGCGTGAGACGCTTTCGCTTACTATGGCCATGGCACACAGCGGCGATATGCTGGATTTATCGGCCATCCATGGGGTGAAGGTGGACAAGCACAGCACGGGAGGCGTGGGGGACAAGACCTCGCTGGCTCTGGCTCCCATGGTAGCGGCCTGCGGGATTCCCGTAGCGAAGATGAGTGGCCGGGGATTGGGGCATACCGGGGGAACCATCGACAAGCTTGAAAGTTTCCCGGGCTTTTCCACAGCGCTTACCAGGCAGCGGTTTATTGATAATGTGAACCGGATCGGCATAGCGATTATGGGCCAGACGGCCGATCTGGCCCCTGCGGACAAGAAACTCTATGCCCTTCGGGATGTGACGGCTACAGTGGACAATATGTCCCTGATCGCAAGCTCTATTATGAGCAAAAAGCTGGCGGCGGGAGCGGATGCCATCGTATTGGACGTAAAGACCGGCAGCGGCGCTTTTATGAAGGCGGAAGCGGATGCAAGAGCGCTGGCGGAGGAAATGGTACAAATCGGCAGGAATGCAGGACGCAAAACCTATGCCGTTATCTCCGATATGGACCAGCCGTTGGGGCTTGCGGTGGGAAATGCACTGGAAGTAAAAGAAGCTGTCGCCACACTGCGGGGAGAGGGGCCGGAAGATTTCATGGAATTATGTCTTACCCTGGGGAGCCTGATGCTGATAGCCGGTGGAAAGACCGACAGCGCGGAAGAGGCCAGGCAGATGCTGAAGGGAGTCATTGCGGACGGCAGCGCGCTGAACAGGCTGGCCGTGTTTGTGGAAGCCCAGGGCGGCGACAGAAGGGCAGTCTATGATACGGAGCTGCTGCCTAAAGCGGAAATCCTCCATCCAATTCTGGCTCCTGCAGACGGTTTTATTGATCATATTATATGCGACGAGGTGGGAATCTGCTCGCTGCTCTTGGGCGGCGGCAGGGAAACGCTGCACAGCGGGATCGATCTGTCCGTGGGATTGGTTCTGTGCAAAAAGGCCGGCGATGCGGTCAGGAAAGGCGATATCCTGGCAGTGATTCATGCTAATGATGAAAAGAAGGCACAGGAGGCGCAGAAACGTTATCTGGCGGCCTGCAGGATTACTCAGGCGCCGCCCGAAAAGCGCCCCCTTATCAAGGCAATTATAGATTAGCGTACATTTTCCGGTGCATAGTTTGCCGTCTGTACTAATATAATAAAAACATGAAGAACAAGAATGAACGCATCCGGAAGAATGAATTAAAAAAAGAAGCTTTGATTGAATCCTTGAAATTTCCCAAGGATATCTGTATGGGAGCCGTTAAAGTGACTTTGACGGGCAACCGGGAAGCCTGGATTGAAAATTACCGGGGAATTTTGGAGTATACGGAAAGCCTGATACTGCTCCAGGGCAAGACCTGCCAGATCTGCTTTGAAGGCAGCGGGCTTTCCATAGATTACTATACCAACGAGGACATGAAAATCAGCGGCTGTATTCAGTGTGTCAGATATATATGATGTATTGCGAAAATGAGATAAAGGGGAGAGAGCATGATTCAGTTTCTGAAATATATCAGGGGATATCTGCGCATCCGCATATGGGGTTTTTCACCGGAGCGTTTTATGAACCTGTGCAGCAATAAAGGCATACTGCTGTGGGATATCGTCCGGGAAGGCGATATTTACTACATGTGTATTCACCTGAAAAGCTTCCGGGAACTGAAGCCTATACTGAAGAAGACGGGGACAAGGGTAGCCATATTGGAGCGATATGGACTGCCCTTTTTTATTCCGGGATTGCTGAAGCGAAAGGTCTTCGTATTGGGCCTGTTTTTGACCGTGGCCTTCTGGATCTGGTCTTCCTTTTACATATGGGATATCGAATTGAGCGGAAATTATCGGATTACGGACGATGTCTTTCAGCGCTTTCTGGAGGCCAGCCAGGTAACGGTGGGAATGCGCCAGGACGCTTTGGATATCGGGGAGCTGGAAAAGCAGATCCGCAGACAGTTTCCGGAGATCACATGGGCTTCTGCCAGACTGGAGGGCACCAGGCTGCTGATCGATATCAAGGAAAACGACGCTCCCATTGTGGTGGATAGACCGGAAGAATCCACGGGAACGGATCTGGTCTCGGAATATGACGGCGTAGTAACGGCAATAATCGTCCGTAGCGGCGTTCCGAAGGTGGCCATCGGAGATATGGTGGAGAAGGGAACCATTCTGGTAGAGGGAAAGGTGCCTGTTTTCAATGAAGATACCACTGTGCGGGAATACTATTATGTGGATGCGGACGCGGATGTTATGCTGGAACATACACTTGCTTTTACCACGGTACTTCCGCTGGACTATATAGAGAAGGCATATACGGGCAGAGAGAAGACACAGTATTATCTGAAGGTAGGAAAGAAGACACTGCGTCTTCCTCAGGAGAGGCCGTTTCTGGTATATGACAGTCTCATGAAGGAAAGCAGGCCGCTGGCATTTGAAAAACTGCGGATTCCGTTTTTCTTCGGCGCAGTGACACACAGGGAGTATCAAAATACCGAACATACATACACGAAGGAGGAGGCAGAAGACCTTCTTAATCAAAAATTAATGGATTTTCTTGCAGAATTAGATGAAAAAGGGGTACAAATTATTGAAAAAAATGTTAGAATAAATAAGGACGGACATGAATGGGTTCTGAATGCGGATTTTCTGGTGCAGCAGCTTGTAGGTGTGAGCGCGCAGACAGAGAGAACGGATACGGGAGAAAAGGATACAGGAGAGGCAGATACGGATGAATGATTTTTCAGTCAGGCTGGATATGCCCACGGAGCATATGCAGAAGATTTTCGGCATGCAGGATGTCTATGTGAAAAAAATGGAGCGGGATTTTGGTGTGGTCATTGTGGACCGCAACGGATCGATTACAATTACCGGGCGGGAAGATATGGTCAGAAAGGCGGAGAACGTGCTGAGAGAGCTGGCTGCTTACTCCGGCCGGGGAAATGAGATTGAGGAGCAGAGTGTGGATTACGCGATTTACTTGGGAAAGGAACAAAAGGAAGAGGCGCTGACGGAGATGGATTCGGATTGTCTGTGCCATACGGTGAACGGGAAACCGATTAAACCAAAGACCTTGGGACAGAAGGCATATGTAGATGCCATACGGGACAATATGATCGTATTCGGGCTGGGTCCCGCGGGAACAGGGAAGACTTATCTGGCCATGGCCATGGCGATTACGGCTTTTAAAAATGACGAGGTGGGCAGGATCATCCTCACCAGACCAGCCATCGAAGCCGGAGAGAAGCTGGGCTTTCTGCCGGGAGACCTGCAGAGCAAGGTGGATCCTTATCTGCGTCCCCTTTATGATGCGCTCTACCAGATTATGGGGGCGGACAGCTTTGCCAAAAATATGGAAAAAGGGCTCATTGAGGTGGCTCCTCTGGCATATATGAGGGGGCGCACGCTGGACAATGCCTATATCATACTGGACGAGGCTCAGAATACAACCCCTGCCCAGATGAAGATGTTTTTGACCCGTATCGGATTCGGGTCCAAGGTGGTGGTGACCGGAGACAATTCCCAGAAGGATCTGCCCGCCGGTACGAAATCAGGACTGGATATTGCGGCGAGAGTATTGAAGGGAATTGACGATATTGCGTTTTGCAATCTGACAAGCAAGGACGTGGTGCGTCATCCTCTGGTGCAGAAAATTGTACAGGCATACGAGAATTATGAGGCCAGGGAAGAGCGGAGCCGCCAGCGGGAGAAGGAGAAGCCCGGGCGCAGATACGGCAGAAGAGGGTGACACTGTGAGACTGTATATTGAAGATGAGACCGGAACCAAGTTCCCGTTCTCCATAGAAGAGGTAGCAGGCGCCGTGTGCGAAGCGGTGCTGGAAAAGGAGCGTTGTCCTTATGAGGTTCAGGTCAATGTGGTTTTGACGGATAACGAAGGAATCCGTGAAATCAACAGGGCATACAGAGATTTGGATCAGGAGACGGATGTGCTGTCCTTTCCCAATGTGGATTTCGAGAGGGAGGGAATCTTCGACATTGACGAGGACAGTGAAGCGGATTATTTTGATCCGGATACGGGAGAATTGCTTCTGGGAGATATCATGATCTCTGCGGACAAAGTATGGGAACAGGCAAAATGCTACGGGCACAGCGTCAGGAGAGAATTTGCGTTTCTTGTGGCGCACAGTATGCTGCATTTATGCGGATATGACCATATGGAAGACGCCGAACGGGCTGTGATGGAACAAAAGCAGGAAAAGATCTTGGATGCATTGGGAATTACCAGGGATGAAGAGCATTCCAAATGAGATGAATTGAGGGACAACGGATGAATCAGGCGGAGATCAAGAGAAGACAGGCGGAGGAGCTTGCCAATATACTGACGCTGGTTGCTGTATTTGTGATGGGAAATCTGATGGCGGAGGGTGGAATCACTTACCTGGCGGCCGCCGCCGTCAGCTGTATCTTTGTGGGGACTGCCGTCAGCGGCAATTTGTCGGATACGTTGGGAAAACTGCTTCGGAGCCGGAGGAATAAGGGACAATACCGGAATATTCCGGTTATGCGAAGAAGCGTTCTTCTGTTTCAGACGGGATTGGCACTGGCGGGTACATTGCTGCTTCTTTTGCTGGCCGGAACCCTTTCGGAAAGGATTTTTCAGATTTCACATAGTTCCTTTATTATCATGGCTCTGTCTCCGGTGATCGTGCTCAGGACCGTATCGAATGTGCTCCAGGGGTATTTTCAGGGAGAGGGAGCGGAGCTGCCCCGGGCTGCGGCAGGCATATTGCGGCAGGTGCTTATACTGGGCCTGGGCTGTCTGTTTTGTAAGATTGCAGGCCGCTACGGAGAAAAGGTGAGCGCGCTGCTGATGGAGCCTGATTTTACCCCTATGTACAGCTGCATTGGGATTGCCTTTGGGGTCAGTCTGGCAGAGATGATCATTATTCTGCTTCTGGCGGTTCTGTTTCGGCTCAGCCGCCAAAGAGAGAGGAAGCTGAAGCAGGAAGGAATGTACACGGAATCCGCATGGGATTGTATTCGGAATCTGTACGGCAGCCGATGGCCCCAACTGGCCGTGCTGCTGGTGCTGGTGCTGACTCCGGTTTTGGGCCTGCTGCTTTTTAGCCGTGCGGCATCGAAAGAACAGATCAATGTTCTGCAATATGATATTTACATGGGAAAATACCTGGTGATCTGCGGGGTATTGATCTGTCTGATCTCCGTTCTCGTGCTGCCGGTGACAGGCAGGATTTTCCAGGGCTTTCGGAGAGAAGAAAACCGTTTTGCCAGAACCGCGTTCCAGGCAGGTGTGCATTTATGTGTGGTGCATGGGATTTTCCTATTGGTATATGTGGCGGTGATGGGTGCGCAGATTTCCGGATTGCTGGGAGGAATATATGGCGAAGAAGTAAAAAAGATGCTGCAGGGAGGTTCTGCCTTCATCCTTTTTGCGGCGCTTTCCCTTTATTTTTTCAGATTTCTGCAGGCAATGGGAAAAAAGTACCTGGTGTTGGGAGCGGCAGGTATTGCGGAGGCTGGCTTCCTTGTGACGATTCTAATCACGTCAAAGAAGGGCATTGTTTCGTTGGTTTACGGCGGTCTGGCAGGAAGCTTTCTGTTCTGTATTCTGCTGGGCATTCTTTCTTACAGATTACTGCGGATGCGGCCGGACTGGCCGGCGATCTTGCTGATCCCTGCAGGGGCCGGTGGTGTGTGCGGCCTGCTTTGTATGCTCTTCGGAAAATTTCTGGCCCCTGCAGTAGGAAATTTACCGGTACTGTTGATTGCTGCGCTGGTTTCAGGCGCCGTATATTGGGGAATTCTGCTGATCCTGCGGAATTTCAGAGAACAGGAGCTGGACATTATCCCGGGAGGGCGCATATTGCATATGTTGGGGCAAATGATGCATATATATTGAGATTGATTGAATAAAGTGTGAAAAAAAGGCTGATACTGATAACTGAATAGTCATAGGACAGCTTCCGAAAGCGAGCGAGGGGGCAGGAGGTCAGTATGAAATCAGTGAAACGGATCAGCTTATTTGTGATATATCCTCTGTTTATGCTGGGGATTGGTTTTTATGCAGGCGTGGAGAGCGCGCCTCTTTTTTTCACGGAAGAGAAGGGAGACCCCAATCCCTTTACGGGCGGACTTCCCATTGCGACGCAGAAGCCGGAAGAGCCGGAGCCTACGCCGATGCCGCTTACGGATGATGCTTTTGATTACGGCGTGGTTTCCGAAGAGGCGGAGGAAGATGCAGAGGAAGTTCTCTCCGTGCCGGAGACACTCTGCGTGGATACGGAATACGTGTTGGAGGAGACGGATATCCTGAATCATACCGTGGTGGAGACTACATGGCGTCTTCCGGATAAATATGTAGGAATGACCAGAGAGCAGTTCATGCAGGCCATGGAAGTATATGAGGCATTTCCGCCGCTGTCCGAACTGGAAAGAGGTTTTGTAGGGCTGCAGGTATTGTCCTTTTCCAGAGCCCGGGTGGTAGTGCAGATGAATTATAAATATGTGCAGCCCAGCGCAAGCTTTTACCTTGCAGTATATGACAATAAAGTCATAGTTTATCTGGAAGATATGGAGACGGTGTATATTGAGACAGAGATCATGTTGGATACTCTGCCGCCGCAGCTTCAGCAGAGCATTATAGAGATGATGTGGATCGAAAATGAGGAAAAGCTGTATGATTTTCTGGAGAATTATTCCAGCTAGAAGCAGGCAAAAGAGCGGGGGTAGCGCGAATGTATGACGAAAGGAAAGGGATATTATATGGAAGCAGATCGTTCCCGTGAACAAAATTATTCCGCAAGAGAAAAAAGTTCCATGAAAAAGGTGTATTCCATGGAGAAGAAGCCTTCCGGGGAATATACAGTGGGCGTTATCGGGGGCGGAGCAGCGGGAATGACGGCAGCCATTGCGGCGGCGAGACAGGGAGCGGCCGTTATGCTTCTGGAGGGCAATGAGCGGCTGGGAAAGAAACTGCTTTCTACCGGAAACGGAAAATGCAATCTGGGGAACGAAAAGCTGGATCTTGAGGACTACTATACAGATTGTCCCGAATTGGTACAGCATTGTCTGAGCCGTTTCGGGACGCAGGAGACTCTCACCTTTTTCCAGGGATTAGGTCTGATGGTAAGCGGAAGAAACGGGTATCTCTATCCGATGTCACAGCAGGCCTCGTCCGTGCTGGATGTCCTGCGGTATGAGATCAGGAGGCTGGGAATAGAGGTGGTCACAGACTGCAAAGTCAGCGGGGTAGAGCATGCGGACTGGGGCGGGAAATCCAGGCCTGACAACCGGGAGGGATCCTTCCTCGTCCGGGGCGAAGGGACGGGGTATCGATTTGATAGGGTGATTCTGGCCTGCGGGGGAAGGGCGGCGCCGAAGACCGGATCTGACGGCAGCGGATACCGGCTGGCCGGGAGCCTGGGACACACAGTCCGGCATGTGGTACCGGCGCTGGTACAGCTTCGGTGTAGGGAGGACTATTTTAAATCCGTGGCAGGCGTCAGGACACAGGCCCGGCTGCAGGTATTGCATCAGGGACGTTGTGCGGCACAGGAGCAGGGAGAACTGCAGCTGACAGAGTACGGAATATCCGGAATCCCTGTATTTCAGATCAGCCGGGTGGTAAATTACATACTGCAGGAAGCGCAGGAAGCGGAAATTGTGATCGATTTCCTGCCCGATTGTCCGGACAGGGCATGGGAGGCGCTTTTTGCCGGGAGAGAACATCTGCGCAGGGGATGCACCGTAGAAGAATATTTCACAGGCATACTTCATAAAAAGCTGATGATGATGTTGATCAGAATGGCCGGCTTAAAGGCCTCCGGGGATGCGGAGCAGATTCCCGCGGACAGGCTGTATCAGGTTTACCGATTATGCAGGCAATGGAAGGTACATGTCATCGGCAGCAATTCTTATGACAATGCACAGGTTTGCGCAGGAGGGATCCCGTTAAATGAGGTGACAAAGAATCTGGAGTCCGTAAAAATCCCCGGACTTTATTTTGCAGGGGAGATTCTGGACGTGGATGGGAAATGCGGCGGTTATAATCTGCAATGGGCCTGGTGCAGCGGTCATATTGCAGGGACCGCTGCCGCCGGAAAAATAGAAAAGGGAAATCGTCATGCTTAGAGTAAATCAGATCAAACTGCAGCCGGGACATTCTGAAAGAGAGCTTAGAAGGCGTACGGCCGATGTATTGCGGATTCCGGAATCGGACATTATTGCATATAAAATCATACGACAATCCATAGATGCCAGGAAGAAGCCGAAGATATTCTATATTTATTCGCTGGATGTGGAGGCCAGGGAAGAAGGAAAGATATTACATAGATTCCGGGGAAAGGAAAATCAAGTCAGCAAATCCCACCCTGCGGCCTATCGATTTCCGGAGAGCGGAAAACGCAGGCAGGAGGGACCCGTGGTCATCGTGGGAACGGGCCCAGCCGGTTTATTCTGCGGATATTTTCTGGCGTTGCACGGATATTGCCCGATTCTTTTGGAGCGGGGGAAATGTGTGGAGGAACGGATTCGGGACGTGGAGGATTTCTGGGAAAGCGGCAGGCTGAATCCGAACTCCAATGTAGCGTTCGGAGAGGGCGGGGCCGGAACCTTTTCCGACGGCAAATTGAATACACTGGTGAAGGATAGGGACGGGAGAAACGGAATCGTTCTCGAAACCTTTGTCCGCTTCGGAGCCGGGGAGAACATCTGCTACGAGGCAAAGCCCCATATAGGAACGGATGTCCTGTGCCGTATAGTCAAAGGCATGCGGGAGGAGATCATCCGCCTGGGCGGGCAGGTGCGTTTCAGCAGTCAGGTGACGGAGCTTTTGATAGAACGGGACAACCTTCGGGGCGTGGTAATCAACGGCTGCGAAAGGCTTGCCTGCGGACAGCTGGTGCTGGCAGCAGGTCACAGCGCCAGAGATACTTTCGCCATGCTGCATCGAAGGCTGATCCCAATGGAGGCGAAAGCTTTCGCGGTGGGCCTGCGGGTGGAACATCCCCAGACCATGATCAATGAGAGTCAGTACGGAAGTCCGCAGACGGGCAGTTTGGGCGCCGCGCCCTATAAAGTGACGGCAAAGGCCCGAAACGGCAGGGGGGTTTATTCTTTCTGTATGTGTCCCGGCGGTTATGTGGTCAACGCTTCTTCGGAGGAGGGGCATTTGGCAGTAAACGGCATGAGCTACAGCGGCCGTGACGGGGAAAATGCCAATAGTGCAATTATTGTAACCGTGACGCCCCGGGATTTCGGATCCGAAGATCCCCTGGCCGGGGTGGCTTTCCAGAGAGAACTGGAGCGAAGAGCCTATGAGGCAGGCGGCGGGAAGATTCCGGTGCAGCGGTACGGGGACTTTAAACGGCAGATAGAAACGGAGGAAGGGCTTTCCGCGGAAGATGGACTTTCTATGGAAGAAAAATATTCTATGGAAGAAAGACATTCCCGAGAATATTCTGAAGATCGGGAGGATTGTTTGGGGCCCCAATGCAAAGGAGCGTATCAATGGGCGGATGTAACGCAGATTCTTCCGAAGGAATGCAATGAAGCCATTGTGGAGGGAATGGAGCTGTTCGCCGGTCAGATTGCAGGCTTTAACAGAGAGGATGCCTGTCTGTCGGGAGTGGAAAGCCGGACCTCCTCGCCTGTCCGGATATTGCGGGATGACAATCTGCAGTCCCGGATCAAAGGGCTGTATCCCTGCGGGGAGGGGGCAGGGTACGCAGGAGGTATTGTTTCTGCAGCCATGGACGGAATCCGTGTGGCGGAGAAGATCGCAGAGGAGTTTGAACCCCCAACCCCCCAAAACTCATTTTTTCATTTTCAAAAAGAGACTTGTCAGTAAGTTACAGATATGTTTTAATAGTATCAGATTGCATTGTTAAAAAAATATCACGCAGGAGAGAGAGCTATGAGCAGCATGAGAGGAATTGATACCCCGGTCCGTCAAAGAAGAAGACGGGTTTTTAAGGAAGTGGCCAATCTGGCATACAACTCCACGAATCTGAAGGACGATATGGAAGCGCTGCCTTATCAGATTGTGGATTACGAGGAGTCCATGTACCGGGAGAGCGTATACCGTGACCGCGCTATTATCCGAGAGCGTATTAGACTGGCTATGGGCATGAGTCTGCGGCCGGAGAACAGGGAGCGTCCGGGACACTTGACACAGGGCCTGGAGGAGAGCAACATAAATGAAAAATACTATGAACCGCCTCTGATGCAGGTGATTCCTTCAGCATGCAATGCCTGTCCGGAGGATCATTATGAAGTCACCAGTTCCTGTATGGGCTGCGTAGCACATCCCTGCCAGAGCGTCTGTCCCAGAAATGCGATCTACATGGTGAACGGGAAATCCGTTATCGATCAGGAAAAATGCATTAAATGCGGGAAATGTAAGGATGTATGTCCCTATGATGCCATCTGCCACAAGGAACGTCCCTGTAAGGCGGCTTGCGGCGTAAATGCCATCAAATCAGACAGATATGGACGGGCTTATATTGACAATGATATGTGCGTCTCCTGCGGGATGTGCATGGTCAGCTGTCCTTTCGGCGCCATTGCGGATAAATCCCAGATTTTCCAGCTGATCCGTGCCATGCAGTCGGGAAAGACAATCATCGCTCAGGTAGCGCCTGCTTTTGCGGGGCAGTTCGGCCCCAAAGTCACGCCTCAGATGTTTAAGACTGCCTTGAAGGAACTGGGGTTTGCGGATGTCTATGAAACGGCAATCGGCGCGGATTTGGGCTGTATGGCGGAGGCGGAACATTATGTGAGAGAGGTTGCCACCGGAAAGCAGGATTTCGCTCTTACATCCTGTTGTCCGTCCTGGTCAGTGATGGCAAAACATCTCTTTCCGGAGACCATTGACAAGATCAGCAATGAGCTCACCCCCATGGTGGCAACTGCTAGAATCATCAAGCAGGAACATCCGGAGGCTTCTGTTGTATTTATCGGCCCGTGCGCATCCAAGAAGCTGGAGGCCAGCCGCAGGACAATCCGTTCGGATGTGGATTTCGTCATTACATTTGAGGAATTGACAGGGATGTTCGAGGCCAGGGGAATTCTGCTAGAGGAGATCAAAGCCATGGACGAGATGCGGGACGCCACAGGAGCCGGCCGCGGATACGGCGTAGCGGGCGGCGTGGCAGGAGCCATTGAGGAATGTATTAAGACCTACTATCCGGGCACCGACGTAAAGATCGAACATGCAGAGGGACTTACGGAGTGTAAAAAGATGCTTTTGCTGGCAAAGGCGGGCAGGAAGAACGGCTGTCTGATCGAGGGAATGGCCTGTCCCGGAGGCTGCGTGGCCGGCGCCGGAACCAATATCGCCATAGCTCAGGCTGCAAAGGAAGTGGCAAAATTCAAGGCTCAGGCCAGGGAATCCGTTCCGCCGGCCGAGGACCTGGATGTGAAACTGGATTAGGAAGTTTTGCAGAGAACGACATGAGAATAAAATCAGGAGATAAGAAAATGGATATCAAAGAAAAAATGCATGCAGGTGAAATGTATCTTCCCCATGACGAAGAAATCTTAAAGGATCAGTTCAGATACCTGGACAGGCTCTATGACTTTAATATGACTCGTCCCACAGAACAGCAAAAGCGCCAGGATATGCTGAAGGTAATGTTCGCTGAAATCGGCGAAGGCTGCTATATCGAACCGCCACTTCATACGAATTTCGGGGGGCATCATGTTCATTTCGGCAAGAAAGTGTATGCCAATTTTAACCTGACTCTGGTGGATGATACCCATATCTATGTGGGAGATTATACCATGTTCGGTCCCAATGTGGTGGTGGCTACGGCAGGTCATCCCATTTTGCCGGAATTGAGGCAGCAGGGCTATCAGTACAATGCACCGGTGCATATCGGGAAGAACTGCTGGATCGGGGCCGGTGTGGTGATTGTCCCCGGAATTACCATAGGCGACAATGTTGTAGTTGGAGCCGGCAGCGTCGTAACCAAAGACCTTCCTTCTAATGTAGTGGCTGTAGGAAATCCCTGTCATGTATTGCGGGAAGTCAATGAGCATGACAGAATCTATTATTTTAAAGACAGAAAAATAAAAGGGCAGGAGTAAGTCTTTATGGAAGGTTCGGAGAGGATATGTTATGAAAAAGAAATGGATAATTACGGTTTTAATGACTACGTGTATGCTGTCTGCCTGCGGAAGAACCGGGGATGAAGAGGTTCCGGGACAGCTGAGCTCCGTATCCTTGGAGAAACAGCCGGACGAGGAAATTCCGGAAGATTATTCCGAAAACGGGGCGGGAGGATCCTCAGAAAACGCAGATCTGGGAACATCCTCCCCCACAGAGACATCGGAAAGTACAATGCGGACGGATCCGGAGACGAAATTCTGTCTGGATGATTTGAGGGATCGGTGCTTTTATTTCAGCAGCGGCGTGGGCGCCTGGAGTACGGAATTGTTTATCAACGGCGACGGAAGCTTTGAAGGCAATTATCACGATGCAGACATGGGAGATACAGGGGAGGATTATCCGAATGGAATCATGTATTTCAGCAGCTTTTCCGGAGGCTTTGGGGAGCCGGAAAAAATAGATGATTTCACTTATAAATTGAAGCTGGCATATCTCGAATTTGATGAGATTCCGGAGACCGAGGAGATCATGGACGGTGTTCGCTGGATTTATTCCACAGCCTATGGACTGGATGGCGGAGAGAATTTTTATCTCTATCTTCCCGGCGCGCCCTTAAGCGAATTGCCGGAAGAATATCTGCAGTGGGTAGGATACCATGATTCGGATAGTATTTCCGGCACGGAGCTTCCGTTCTACGGATTGTATAATGCGGATGCGCAGACCGGCTTTTCCAGTTCCTTATATGAGCGGCCAGGTATTTCCGAAAGAATTCAGATAGAGATCGATGCAGCGGCCGCAGTGAGCGCGGATCTGGATGCCAAACTTCAGGAAGCAGAGACGCAGGGGGACATGAATATGATCAGCGCGCAGATGTATGAGACCTGGGATGAAACCTTGAATATCATATGGAAACTGCTGGAATCAGACCTTAACGAAGCGGCCATGGAGAAGCTGAGGGCGGAAGAGCGGGAGTGGATCGCCCAAAAAGAAGAACTTATTACGGCCGCCGGCATGGAATATGAGGGCGGTAGTATGCAGCCTATGGCGGAATCCCTGAAAGCCGCAGAGCTGACAGAGGAGAGGGTATATGAGTTGGCTGCATATGCGGAATAAAAGTCTGCGGAACTGGAATAGTGTTTTAAACAGCAACCGTCCGGACCGTACCCAGAGGATTTACGGCCGCATGCATTATGCGGCCGGAAATCCTCTGCCGGGCATGGTATGGGGAGGACGGTTGCGGAACTGGAATGGAGGAAAAACGTGACAGAGAAGAAAATACTGCTTGGCAATGAGGCCATAGCGAGAGGCGCTTATGAGGCGGGAGTGGGAGTATCGGCAGCTTATCCCGGCACACCCAGCACGGAGATCAGCGAGACAATCGCAAAATATGACGAAGTGTACGCGGAATGGTCTCCCAATGAAAAAGTGGCGGCGGAGGTGGCCATCGGGGCATCCATTGCAGGAATCAGGGCCATGTGTTCCATGAAGCATGTGGGAGTAAACGTGGCGGCAGATCCGCTTTTTACAGCAGCGTATACAGGTGTGGGAGGCGGTTTGGTGGTAGTGGCCGCAGATGACCCGGGCATGTATAGTTCGCAGAATGAGCAGGACAGCCGTATGGTGGCCAGAGCCGCCATGATCCCTGTTCTGGAACCTTCGGACAGTGCAGAGGCGAAGGAATTTACCAAACTGGCCTTTGATCTCAGCGAAGAATATGATACGCCTGTTATGGTGCGTTCTACTACCAGACTTTCCCATTCTCAGGGGATTGTAGAACTGGAGGAAAGGATAGAGAAGGAAGCGGTTCCTTATGAGCGGAATACTGCAAAATATGTAATGATGCCGGTGAATGCTATCCGGCGCCATGTGGCAGTGGAGGAGCGATTGAAGAGGATGGCAGGGGATGCCTGCACCATGGCCGTAAACCGGGCGGAGTATCGGGATCTGTCCGTGGGATTTATCACCAGCGGGATTCCGTATCAGTATGTACGGGAGGCCATGCCCGAGGCCAGCGTCCTGAAATTGGGACTGGTTCATCCCCTGCCCAGGAAATTGATTGAAGAATTTGCCTCCAGGGTGGAGAAGCTTTACATATTTGAAGAATTGGAACCTGTCATCGAAGAGCAGGTGAAATCCTGGGGGATTTCAAAGGCCGTGGGCAAGGAGATTTTCACCGTCCAGGGAGAATACAGCGCAAATCTGCTCAGGGACAGACTTTCCCGGAGCGGGAAAGGAGCGGGAGAGTCAGGTCCCTCTACGCTTGCACCGGCAAAAGTTCCCCCCAGACCTCCCATTCTATGTCCGGGATGTCCTCACCGCAGTGTATATTCGGTGCTGAACCGGTTGGGAATCCATGCGGCAGGAGATATCGGCTGCTATACATTGGGAGCGGTGGCGCCTTTAAATGTGGTGGATACTACCATCTGTATGGGATCCAGTATTTCCACTCTTCACGGGATGGAAAAGGCCAGAGGACGGGATTATATCCGCAATTGGGTGGCAGTCATCGGCGACTCTACGTTTATGCATACGGGAATCAACTCTTTAATGAATATGGTCTACAATCAGTCGTCGGGGACGGTGGTGATTCTGGATAATTCCACCACAGGAATGACTGGGCATCAGGATCATGCAGCCACCGGCAAGACGCTGAAAGGAGAGGTGGTTTTGGCCATCAATATTATGAATCTGTGCCGTTCTCTTGGCATCGAGCATGTATATGAAGTGAGCGCCTTTGATCTGGATGGTCTGGCGGAAGCCTTCAGGCGTGAGACGCAGCGGGATGGGGTATCGGTGATTATTACAAAAGCCCCCTGCGTACTGTTAAAAGGCGTATCCTTCCCTGATAAATGTGTGGTGCTTCCGGAAAAATGCAAAAAATGCGGATTGTGTCTGCGTCCGGGATGTCCGGCCCTGACAAAAAGCGCAGACGGGACCGTGACAATCGATGAGACTATGTGCAACGGCTGCGGATTATGTGCGAAGCTGTGTAAATCCGGCGCCATTGAAGTACAGCCGCGCTGAGAAAAGAAGGCAGGGCGGGAAACAGAATGTGAGGATGATAAAAGATGGGCGTAAAAAATATCATGATTGTAGGCGTAGGCGGACAGGGGACGCTTCTGACCAGCCGGATTCTGGGCAATCTTGCCGTACACGGCGGATTTGACGTAAAACTGTCCGAGGTACACGGCATGGCGCAGAGAGGCGGCAGCGTGGTGACCTTTGTTCGATATGGGGAGAAGGTGGCGGAGCCGATTGTGGAGGAGGGCTGCGTGGATGTACTGATTGCTTTTGAGAAGCTGGAGGCTCTCCGGTATCTGCATTTCCTGAAAGAAGAAGGAGTTGTAATTGTCAATGACTGGCGTATCGATCCGATCACGGTAGTGACGGGGATGGCGGAATATCCCGAGGGCATACTGAATACGCTGCGGGCGGCCAGGAGGACCATTGCTGTGGATGCCACCAGGCGGGCGAAGGAGATGGGCGCACCGAAGGCTTTTAATGTGGTGGTCCTGGGTGCGGCTGCCAGATACATGGGTTTCGGGAAAGATGCGTGGATGCATGTGATCGAAACCACTGTTCCGCCGAAGACAGTTGAAATCAACAAAAAAGCCTTTGAGGCAGGATACCTGATGGAGCCGGATTCTTATGAATAACGCTGCATGAACGGTTGACCACATGGAATTTGGAAACAGTACAATCCGGGCAGAGACGAAAGTACATCTGCCGGATGGAAAACAGGAGAAGAGTATGATTTGGAATGAGATAAAAGAATGCATGAGCAGGGATGAGATGCTTTCGCTGCAGGGAGCGCGGCTGGTGAAGCTGGTAGACCGGGTCTATCATAATGTAGCTTATTATCGGAAAAAGATGCAGGCAATCGGACTGGAACCGGGAGATATCAGGGGCCTGGAAGACCTCACCAAGCTTCCCTTTACTACCAAGGATGATTTGCGGGATACCTATCCCTTCGGGATGTTTGCAGTCCCTAACTCCCAGATCGTACGTATCCACGCTTCAAGCGGTACCACAGGAAAGGCCACGGTGGTGGGGTATACCCGCCGCGATATCGACGTGTGGAGCGAATGCGTGGCACGGTGCATTTCCATGGCAAATCTGGGACGGGAGGATATCATCCAGGTGGCCTATGGGTACGGTCTGTTTACCGGAGGATTGGGCGGCCATTACGGCGCAGAGAAAATGGGGGCCACAGTAGTACCCATGTCCACCGGAAACACGAAAAAGCTGATCAATATGATGATTGATTTCGGAGTGACTGGAATTCTGTGTACTCCGTCCTATCTGATGCATATCGCGGAGACTATAGAGGAAATGGGTGTCCGCAGTCAGATTAAGCTGAAGGCGTCCCTCAACGGGGCGGAACCCTGGACGGAGAAGATGCGGGACAGGATTGAGGAGATGCTGGGGATTCATGCCCATGACATCTACGGACTCAGCGAGATCATGGGTCCCGGGGTGGCTACGGACTGTCATCTTCACAGGGGGCTTCATGTACATGAGGATCATTTCCTGCCGGAGATTGTGGACAGAGAAACGTTCCAGCCTGTGGCGGATGGTGTGACAGGCGAGCTGGTGATCTCTACATTGACAAAGGAAGGAATTCCGCTGATCCGTTATCGGACCAAGGATCTGACCAGCATTAACCACAGTCCATGCGAGTGCGGCAGAACCACGGCCAGAATCGCAAGATTCACAGGAAGGAGCGACGACATGCTGATTATCCGCGGTGTCAATGTATTCCCGTCCCAGATCGAGGCAGCACTTCTGGAAATGGGTGGAACCACGCCTCACTACCTGATGATCGTGGATCGTGTGAATAATCTGGATACACTGGAAGTGCAGGTAGAGGTGGAGGAGAGATTCTTCTCCGATGAAATCAGGGAACTGGAGAATCTGACCAGGAAGATCGAGCATGTGATTCAGCAGGCCATCGGACTGGCGGTAAAGGTGAAGCTGGTGGAGCCCAAGGCGTTGGAACGCAGTATGGGGAAATCCGTGCATGTGATCGACAATCGGAAATTCGATTGAGCGGGGGCTTAAAAAGGGCTTCGCAGAAAGAGAGGGAAGGCATGTTCGTAAAACAGTTATCAGTATTTATGGAAAACCGTGAAGGAAGATTGGAACAGGCAGCGGAAGTTCTGAAAAACAATGGAATCAATATTTTATCTTTAAGTATGGCAGACACTACCGAATATGGTATGTTGCGCCTGGTAGTGTCGGATCCGCAACTGGCAAAGACGGCTCTGCGGGAAAACGGATTCTCGGCCAAACTCACGGATGTGCTGGCTGTACGGCTTTGCGATCAGGTGGGAGAGCTGTACAAACTGACGCATATACTGCGCACAAGGGGGTTGAATATCGAGTATATGTACGCTCTGTACACGGCAGACAGGCAGGCCATCATCGTAAAGGTATCAGACGGGGAAGCCGCTGCCGCCGCGATTCAGGAAGGCGGATTGAACTTATATGGAGATGAGGATTTGTGCGGATAAAAATCAAAAATCTGGAAAAATCTGTTGACAAACCTCATACATCGCATTATAATAAAGCAGTATGTGAAGCGAAAGATTTCCGGCGTGAATGTAATTCTTGCCCATGTGATGCATAGGAGCCGTCATGTTGATTAACTTATCTAATGTATTGACATCCGAAGGTATGCAGATGACCAGAGAGATTCCTCTTGAGATGAGATGTTTTGAGAGCAGGATGGGAAGCTTTGCAGTGACAGATGCTTCGTGCGTATCTCTGGTGATTACGAATGCCGGACCCGGTAAAGCGAGGATTGAAGGCGGTGTGAAGCTGACCTTTCGGACGAATTGTGACCGGTGTCTTACAGAGATGTCTACCGTATTGGATCTGCATTTTGACAGGATTGTTGCTGTTATGACGGCGGAAGATGAGGAAGCGGACGAATTGGGCTTGACGGAAGAAAGTCAGCTTGATGTAGAGACTTTCGTACACAACGAGATTTTGGTGAACTGGCCTGCGAAGATCCTGTGCAGAGAAGACTGCAGGGGGATTTGTCCCGTTTGTGGTCAGGATCTGAATCAGGGGAGCTGCGGATGCGATACTTTTGTTCCGGATCCCCGTATGGCAGTAATACAAGATATCTTTAACAAGAAAAAGGAGGTGTAACGATGCCTATTTGTCCTAAGAATAAATCTTCCAAAAGCAGAAGGGATAAGAGGAGAGCAAACTGGAAAATGAGCGCTCCCACTCTGGTAAAGTGCAGCAAGTGCGGCGCACTGACAGTACCCCACAGAGTATGCAAAGCCTGCGGTTCTTATAATAAGAAGCAGGTTATCAGTGTTGATTGATGTATGTCTTTTTGTCTGACAGATTTATGCCGGAAGACGAATCTGTTTATAGTATCAACAATGAATCGGGCGTTCTTCGGGACGCCCTTTTTGTGCAAAAAAACCTTGCTTTTTGTCTGAAATTACATTATAGTTAAAGGAAGGGAAGCAATGGGAGCAAAAGCAGTGCAGATTGCGGAAAGGACATCCAATGACGGAGATGGTAAATGTAGCTGTAGACGCAATGGGCGGTGATCATGCGCCCGGGGAAGTGGTAAAGGGCGCTGTAGACGCGGTAAATGCCGATCCCAGGGTAAAAGTATTTCTGACAGGTCGGGAGAGCGTGATAAAAAAGGAACTGGCCCAGTATACTTATAAGGCGGAGCAGCTGGAAGTGGTACATGCGGAGGAAGTGATCGAGACTGGGGAGCCTCCGGTGATGGCGATCCGTAAGAAAAAGGATTCTTCCATTGTGAAGGCCATGTACATGGTAAAAAATGGAGAGTGCGATGCGCTGGTATCGGCGGGAAGTACAGGCGCCGTATTGGTAGGCGGCCAGGTGATCGTCGGACGGATCAAGGGGGTGGAGAGACCTCCGCTCGCGCCAATTATTCCCAATATCAAGGGAGTAAGTCTCCTGCTGGACTGCGGCGCCAATGTGGATGCCAGACCGTCTCAGCTGCTGCAGTTTGCCAAGATGGGAAGCGTCTATATGGAGAGCGTTATCGGTATCAAAAATCCGAGAGTGGGTCTTGTGAATATCGGGGTGGAAGAGGAGAAGGGAAACGCCCTGACAAAGGAAGCGTATCCTCTCCTGCAGAATTGTCCGGAGATCAATTTTATCGGCAATGTAGAGGCCAGAGATATTGTCTACGGAGGAGCAGATGTTCTGGTCTGCGAGGCGTTTGTGGGAAATGTGGTCCTGAAGATGCTGGAGGGAGTCAGCGGCGCTTTGGTGGAGAAGATCAAGGCAGGGATGATGAGCAGCACCAGGAGCAAGATCGGCGCCCTGCTTGTGAAGCCGGCATTGAAAAAGACTTTAAAAGGCTTCAGTACAGAGGAATACGGGGGCGCGCCTCTTTTAGGTCTGAATGGTCTGGTAGTCAAGACGCACGGCAGCAGCAAAGCCAATGAAATCAAGAATTCTATTCTTCAATGCATAGCATTTAAGGAGCAGAAAATAAATCAAAAAATCAAGGAACAGGTAGTTCTTGATCATTAAAGAAAGGCGGAAAAAATTATGGAATTCGAGAAATTAAAAAAAGTAATCGCAGAGGTGCTGAACGTTGATCCGGATGAAATCACCATGGAAACGACTTTTGTAGACGATCTGGGGGCGGATTCTCTGGATGTATTTCAGATTATTCTCGGGATTGAGGAAGAGTTTGATATTGAGATTCCGGCTGAGAAGGCTGAAAAGATCAGCACTGTGGAAGAGGCAGTGGAATTGATCAAGGCTGCTGTTTAACGGATGGGTACAGCCGTCATTCGGGTGAAAAAGCTGTTCTGCCGCATAAATTTTGATAGGAGCAGTCTGCTGTGTGACTGCTCATTTGTGTTTATAAAAACTGCAATTGCAGGAAAACAGGAACTGGGATAAAAAATGTTAAATCATGATATGTTGGAAACGCTGGAAAAGCGAATCGGTTATAAGTTCAATGACCGCACACTGCTGAAGCAGGCCGTAACACACAGCTCCTTTACCAACGAACAGAGAATACGCAAAACGAAAAATTACGAACGCCTGGAATTTCTGGGGGACGCAGTTCTTGAGCTGGTTTCCAGTGAATTCCTCTTTCAGGAGCACAGGACAATGCAGGAAGGCGAGTTGACTAAATTGCGCGCTTCTATGGTCTGCGAACCGTCTCTTGCGTTTTGTGCAAGAGATCTGGATCTGGGCCGGTTTATTCTGCTTGGAAGGGGAGAGGAAGGCACCGGAGGACGGACCCGTGACAGCATTGTATCCGATGTGATGGAGGCAGTGATAGGTGCGATCTATCTGGATGGAGGCATGAAGCCTGCAAAGGCATTCATTAATCGTTTTATTTTGTCGGATCTGGAGGACAAGCAGCTCTTTTATGACAGCAAGAGTAATCTGCAGGAGCTGATACAGGGCAAATTAAAGAAAAGCCTTCACTATGAGCTTTTGGGGGAGAGCGGTCCGGAGCATGATAAGACATTCCGTGTGGCCGTATATATGGAGGAGAATCAGTTGGGAACCGGCGTGGGGAGGACGAAAAAAGCAGCGGAGCAACAGGCCGCCTATGAAGCGCTGTTACTCTTGAGAGGTAGAGGATGTATTTAAAAAGTATTGAGGTACAGGGCTTTAAGTCCTTTGCAAACAAGATTCATTTTCAGTTTCACAATGGAATTACAGGGATTGTAGGACCCAACGGCAGCGGTAAAAGCAATGTTGCGGATGCTGTCCGTTGGGTATTGGGAGAACAGCGGGTAAAGCAGCTGCGGGGAGCCAGCATGCAGGATGTCATTTTCTCGGGCACGGAGAACCGGAAACCTTTGAGTTACGCTTATGTTGCCATTACACTGGACAATGCGGATCATCAGCTTGCTACCAGTTTTGACGAGGTGACTGTGGCAAGGCGTATTTACCGTTCCGGAGAAAGTGAATATCTGATCAATGGCAGTTCCTGCCGTTTGAAGGATGTAAACGAACTCTTCTACGATACCGGTATCGGAAAGGAAGGATATTCCATTATCGGTCAGGGACAGATAGATAAAATTCTCAGCGGCAAACCAGAAGAACGCAGGGAGCTTTTCGACGAGGCTGCCGGTATTGTTAAGTTCAAAAGAAGAAAGGCGGCGGCACAGACAAAGCTGGAGAACGAGAAGCAGAATCTGGTGCGTGTCAATGATATCCTGTCAGAGCTGGAAAAACAGCTGGGGCCGTTGGAACGCCAGAGCGAAACAGCCAGGATCTATCTGAACAAGAGAGAAGAATTGAAATCATTGGATGTGAATGTATTTCTTCTGGAAAATGCCAGATTGCGTGAACAGCAAAAGAACACGGAAGAAAAGTACAATATCGCCAATACGGAGCTTGCGCAGACGAAGGCGGATTATGAGAATATCCGGGAAGAGTACGGCCGGATCCAGGAGGAACTGGAAAATCTGGAGACTCTGATCGAACAGGCGCGGACCACTGCTACGGACGCAGGATTGATGAGAGGACGTCTGGAAGGTGAGATGAATGTCCTGAAGGAGCAGATCAATTCCGCCAGAGGCAGTGAAACGCATTTGAACAACAGAAGAAACACCCTGCAGGAAGAAATCGCCGCCAAGGAACTGGACAGAGAAGCATTGTTGTCTGAAAAAGGCAATGCGGATGCGGAAGTGGAGGAAATTATATCTCTTGCGGAGGATGCGAGACGGAAACTGGAAGAAATCCAGCAGAAGATAGAAGACCTGAACAAAAATATAGAGGATGGAAAAAATACCATCATCTCCGAACTGGGGCAGCGCGCAACCATCAAATCCCGAATGGGAGGTCTCGATACCATGATGGAGCAGGTGAATATCCGGAGGGCCGAACTGAATTCCAGGCTGCTGCGATTGAGATCCGACGAAGCCGCCAGGGAAGAAACGCTGAAAAGCCTGGAAGCCGTATTCGACAATGTGACAGAAGAAATCCGGGTTCTGAAAGAGAGGGAGGCCGACGTAGAGCGGGAACTGGGTACATTCCGGGAAGCATTGACCCAAAAGGACGCCGGACTGCGGGAGACGCAGAGTGCCTATCATATGGAGAAATCCAGGCTGGAAGCTTTGTCCAATCTGGCCGAGCGATACGAAGGATATGGCGGCAGCGTCAAGAGAGTGATGGAGCAGCGGGAACACACTAAGGGCATCATCGGTGTAGTAGCCGATATTATACAGGTTGATAAAAAATATGAAACAGCCATTGAAATCGCTCTCGGAGGCAGTATTCAGAATATTGTAACCGATCAGGAAGAGACAGCAAAACGCATGATCGCCTATCTGAAGACCAATAAATTGGGAAGAGCCACCTTTCTGCCGCTGACCAGTATCCGGAATCCGCAGAAGCTGAAAACGCCGGAGGTACTTTCCGAAAAAGGCGTTATCGGTACAGCAGATACATTGGTGCGTATAGACGATCGCTATAAGGATGTGGCCGTATCGCTGCTGGGGCGTATCGTGGTGGTGGACCATGTGGACAATGCCGTAAAACTGGCGGCCAAATACAGACAGTCGCTTCGCATCGTTACACTGGAGGGAGAGCTGTTGGTTCCGGGAGGCGCTATCAGCGGAGGTGCCTTTAAAAACAGCAGTAATCTCCTGGGGCGGCGCCGTGAGATCGAAGAACTGGAAGGCAGCGTACAAAAGCTGCAGCGCTCCATCGACGCCGCCAATAAGGATATCGAAAATACCAAAGCGAGGCGGACCAGGCTTCGTGTAGACCTGGAAGCCATCAAAAATGAAATTCAGCGCAAATCCATCGAACAGAATACCGCCAGACTGAATATCGGCCAGGAGCGGGAGCGGATGGAGGAGGAAGTGGAAAGTGCAGCCTCTCTTCGAACGGAAGAGACCGAGATCGAGGACAAGATTCTGGAGATACAAAAGGATAAGGAATCCATCCGCCTGGAATTGACTGCCAGTGAAGAATTGGAAAAGAATACCCAGGAACAGATTGCGGCATTCTCTCAGGAGCTGGAGGTGCAGCGTAAGCTGGAAACGGAGGCGGCAGCGGCTGTCTCGGAGTGGGATCTGAAGGTGGAGAAGATGCGCCAGGCCCTTGGATTCAAGCAGAGCAACGTGGAACGTATCACCGGAGAGATCAATAAGTCTCAGGGGGAGCTTGCGGAGATTCTGGAAGCGCTTGCGGAGAATGGCCGGGAGATGGAGCGCAGGAAGACCAATATTCTGGAAATCGAGAAGACCATCGCGGCATCATTTGAGGAGCAGAACGCTTCCGAGAGCAAACTGAAGGAGGCTGTAAACCATAAGGAAGAACTGTCGGCAAAACAGAAGACATTTTTCACCAGGCGTGAAGAGTTATCCGAGAAATTATCGGTTCTTGACAAGGAGACCTATCGTCTGAATGCCCAGAAGGAGAAACTGGAGGAATCTCTGGAATCCCAGATCAATTATATGTGGGACGAATATGAGATTACTCTCAGCGATGCCGCAGTGCTCAGGAATGAGGAAATGACGGATTTGCCGGCGATGAAAAAGGATATTCTCTCGCTCAAAGACCAGATTAAGAAGCTGGGAGATGTGAATGTCAATGCCATAGAGGATTACAGGAATCTGTTGGAGCGCTTTACCTTTATGAAAAATCAGCGGGACGATCTGGTGGAGGCAGAGAAGACGCTGGAAGGCATCATCGAGGAGCTGGACGGTGCAATGCGGAAGCAGTTTACGGAAAAATTTGCAGAAATCGGGCATGAATTCGATCAGGTTTTCAAGGAACTGTTCGGCGGAGGAAAGGGAACGCTGGAGCTGATGCCGGATGAAGATATTCTGGAGGCCGGCATCCGCATTATCGCACAGCCCCCCGGGAAGAAGCTTCAGAATATGATGCAGCTGTCCGGCGGCGAGAAGGCGCTGACCGCCATTGCCCTTCTGTTCGCCATCCAGAATCTCAAGCCCTCTCCTTTTTGCCTGCTGGATGAGATTGAGGCTGCGCTTGACGATTCCAATGTGGGGAGATTTGCAAAGTATTTACATAAGCTGACCAAAAACACACAGTTTATTGTTATTACGCATCGAAGAGGTACCATGGAACAGGTAGACAGGCTCTACGGAATCACCATGCAGGAAAAGGGTGTCTCCACTTTGGTAAGCGTCAGCCTGATCGACAAGGATTTGACTTGAGACATGGTCTGCGATGCCGGGCAACGATTGGAAAATATGGCAGACGAAAGGGGTGTAGTCAAAGAGTGAGCGAAGGAAGGAAAGGTTTTTTTGCCAGATTAAAGGAAGGGCTGGCCAAGACCAGAAATAATATCGTCAGAGGAATCGATTCCCTGTTCAGCGGCTTTTCTGCCATTGACGACGATTTTTATGAGGAACTGGAAGAGATTTTGATCATGGGCGATATCGGTGTCAACGCTACGACGGAGATAGTCAGCCGTCTGAAGGAGCAGATCAGGGAGCGGCATATCAGGGAACCGCAGGAATGCAAGCAGCTTCTGATTGACGGTATCAAAGAGCAGATGAAAGTGGGGGAGAATGCCTACGTCTTTGAGGAGAAGCAGTCGGTTATCATGGTGATCGGTGTCAATGGCGTGGGGAAGACGACCTCTGTGGGGAAACTGGCAGGAAAGTTCAAGGATGACGGAAGGCGGGTGTTGATTGCCGCCGCCGATACCTTTCGGGCCGCCGCCGGCGATCAGCTGGCGGAATGGGCCAGACGTGCCGATGTGCCTATGGTGGGCGGAAAGGAAGGCGCAGACCCTGCCAGCGTAGTCTATGACGCAGTGAATGCGGCAAAGGCCAGAGGGGTGGATGTTCTGCTGATCGATACGGCAGGACGGCTGCACAACAAGAAAAATCTCATGGAAGAGCTGCGGAAGATGAACCGGATTGTGGACAGGGAATTTCCGGATGCCCACAGGGAAAATCTCATCGTTTTAGACGGTACGACCGGTCAGAATGCCATGGTACAGGCAAGGGAATTCGGCGAGGTTGCCGACTTGACAGGTATCATCCTGACCAAGATGGACGGTACGGCAAAAGGCGGCATCGCAGTGGCCATCCAGTCTGAGCTGAAGGTTCCGGTGAAATATATCGGGGTAGGAGAGACCATTGACGATCTGCAGAAGTTTGATTCCGACGAATTTGTAAATGCATTGTTTGATATCAATATAGAACCGGAGGAAACTTAAAATAAATATGGAGGTAAAACATGGCAAAAGAAATCCAGGTAAAGGAAGCGAAATGTAAGGAGGGTGAAGCAATGGAAGAGAGACAGGAACAATCCCTGAATGAGGCGGCAGAGGTTCTGCGGAAAGATCCTGTGCCGGAAGAAGGGCTGACGCTGGAAAAATTTGAGGAAGCCTCGGAAGTAGTGAAGAAGGTGACCCTGGAGACCAAGCTTGTCTTCAGCGAGTATCTCAGCGTCCAGACCGGGAATAAGGTTTATCTGAAACCGGAAAATATGCAGCTGACAGGCGCTTATAAGCTTCGCGGCGCATATTATAAGATCAGCACGCTCTCGGATGATGAACGGGCCAAGGGATTGATCACTGCGTCCGCAGGCAACCATGCCCAGGGCGTAGCTTATGCGGCAAAGGCATATGGGGCGAAGGCCGTCATCGTTATGCCTACTACGACCCCCTTGATGAAAGTCAACCGCACCAAGGGCTACGGGGCGGAAGTGGTGCTCTACGGCGATGTGTATGACGAAGCCTGTGCCAAAGCCTATGAGCTGGCAGATGAAAACGGCTATACATTTATTCATCCATTTGACGATCTGACCGTTGCTACGGGGCAGGGTACAATCGCCATGGAAATTGTCAAGGAACTCCCTCTGGTAGATTATATTCTGGTTCCCATCGGGGGCGGCGGACTGGCCACAGGTGTGGCGACTCTGGCGAAAATGTTAAATCCCAAGATAAAAGTGATTGGAGTGGAGCCTGCCGGGGCAAACTGTATGCAGACCTCTCTGGCCCAGGGGCATGTGGTTACACTGCCGAAGGTCACCACCATTGCGGACGGTACTGCCGTGAAGACACCCGGCAGTAAGCTGTTCCCCTATATCCAGAAGAATCTGGACGGGATTATCACAGTGGAGGATCACGAGCTGGTGGTTTCCTTCCTGGACATGGTGGAAAATCACAAGATTGTAGTAGAAAATTCCGGCCTGCTGACGGTTGCGGCCCTGAAGCATCTGGATGTGAAGGGCAAGAAAGTCGTATCCATCCTGAGCGGCGGAAATATGGACGTGACCACAATGTCTTCCGTGGTACAGCAGGGTCTGATTATGCGCGACAGGATCTTCACCGTATCCATCCTTCTGCCTGACAAGCCGGGTGAGCTGTACAGGGTATCGGGCATTATCGCCAAGGCAAACGGAAACGTGGTAGAGTTGGAGCACAATCAGTTCGTTACAACGAACCGGAATACGGCAGTGGAACTGCGGATTACAATGGAGGCTTTCGGTACGGAGCACAAGAACCAGATCATGAAGTCTCTGGAGGAAGCCGGTTACAAGCCCAGGCAGGTAAATGCGAATTTCTGATTGGGCGGATAAGGGAGCTGCAGCAGGCCGGAATAGGTCTCCAAAATGGAGGAAGGACATTCCAAAATGGAAAAAAGTCATTCCAAAATGGAAAAAAGTCATTCCAAAATGGAAAAATTCATTCCAAAATGGAAAAAAGTCATTCCATTGAAAGAAGGAAAGGAATAACAGGTTCTGATTATGGAGGAAAAAAAGACATTTCGGCAAAAATGCAGGGACTATCTGACTATCACGGCGGCAGCGGCGCTCTATGCCGTTGCCGTCAGCCTGTTTTTGGATCCCAATTCCCTGGCGCCGGGCGGAGTTACCGGTATTGCTATTATCATGAACCGGATGACGGGGCTGGAGACCGGTACCTGGATGTTTGTCATCAATTTGCCGATTCTGGCGCTTGGAATGTGGAAATTCGGATGGCACTTTATTCTCTCTACACTTTACTGTACATTGGCCATGTCTTATATGACCAATATGCTGGTTCCCATAGGGGCCCTGACCAGGGATCCGTTGCTGGCAGCGCTGGCGGGAGGCTCTTTGATGGCGGTGAGTCTGGGACTGGTCTTCAAGGCCGGCGCCACTTCCGGCGGGACAGATATCATCATTAAACTGCTCAGACTCAGGCTTCCCCATCTGAAGACCGGATTATTGTTTCTGCTGACAGATGCCGTGATTGTGACGGCGTCGGCTTTTGTGTTCCAGGATATCGATACGGCGCTTTACGCAGGGCTGGTAGTGTTTGTGAATTCCATCCTGCTGGATATGGTTTTGTATGGCAGAGACGGCGCAAAGATGTTCTTTATCATCAGCGACTGCCATGAGGCAATCGTGAGACGTCTGCTGGAAGAGCTGGACATCAGCGCTACCTACATCTCGGGTCAGGGCGCTTACACAAAAGCGGATAAAAATGTGATTCTCTGTGTAGTGAAGAAGCATCTGTCGCCGAAATTGGAAGAGATCGTCAAGCAGGAGGATCCAAAAGCCTTTACCATTATCACATCAGCCACAGAGATCTACGGAGAGGGCTATAAAAATATTTTCAGCCAGAAACTTTGACCAGATTTTGACTTTTGGATGATACTATGGAAGGAGAGCATTCCATGGAAGGAGAGCATTCCATGGAAGGAGAGTATTCCATATAAAAGCTATTCCGGGAGAAAATAATCATGTCACACAGGATATTAATTGTAGACGATGAAAAGATGATAATCGAACTTCTAACCGATCATCTGCAGGATTGCGGATATGACATACTGGCGGCTGACAGCGCAGCCAAGGCCATCGAATTGCTGCAGAGAGAGCCTGATCTGATCATATTGGATATCAATATGCCGGGAATGGACGGCCTGGAGCTTTGCAGGAGTATACGGGATCATACGGTCTGCCCCATCCTTTTTCTGACCGCCCGGATCACGGAACAGGACAAGATTAACGGGCTGCAGTACGGCGGAGACGATTATATTACCAAGCCCTTCAGCCTGACTGAACTGTCAGCCAGGGTAGCCGCCCATCTGCGCCGGGACGAAAGAGGAAAAATGCGCCCTTCTGTCCTGACCTCCCATGAGCTGATTATCAATCTTTCCAGGCGGACTGTCTCCTGGCACGGCAGTGAAATTCCTTTTTCCAAAACCGAGTTTGATCTGATTGAATTCCTGGTAACCAATGCCAACCAGGTATTTGACCGGGAACGCATCTATGAAAGCGTATGGGGCTATGATGCGGATGGGGACAGCGGCGTGATCAAGGAGCATATCCGAAAGATCCGCTCCAGGCTTCGGGAGGCGACAGGACGGGAATTTATCGAGACTGTCTGGGGTGTGGGCTATAAATGGAACCGCTGATCGAGGAGATCGGGAAGAAGGGAATTTTGAGAAATCAGGATAAGAATGTCAATAAAAAGAGCGCAAAGAGAAGCAGTTTACATAAAAGAAATGCCGGACGGGACCTTTCTCTCCGCAGTTTTTTTATGGCAACTGTTTTTTTCACTTTCTGCGGGGTGGTTTCCCTCTCGGGAATGGTCATCGCAGGTTGTGTGGCCTTTCGGAATTATCTGTTGCCGGATGCCAATGAGGCCTATCTTACCGTGGAACAGATGATGGATGACGGCAGTGTTTCCAGCAGCACACATTTGCTGACTTTCGGAGAGGAAACGAGACTGCCGCAGCTGTACCAGAAGGAAAAAGCGGGTGTAGAGACGGATCAGGACGGCAATGTTCTGGAAGAGTGGGGAATGTTTTCGGAGGACGGCGATGCCCTGCGGACGACCATCGTCCATGGAGCGGTGCTGGACGCCACATATTCTATCCAGAAAATCGAACGGAGCTATGATACTCTGACACCGAAACGAAAGCTGGCTTATCAGCTTAGCGGTGCGGCTATGGTAGCGGTTCCGGCAGTGCTTTCCATCGGCGGGATTTTGTTCTGCGGATTCTATTTTTATCGAAAGAGACTTTCCCTGCCGCTTCGGCTGCTGGAGGAGGCTACGGAGCAGATCGGAGCTCAGAATTTGGATTTTACGCTGGAGTATGACTGCGGAGACGAACTGGGCATGTTGTGCCGCTCCTTCGAGCTGATGCGAAAAGAACTGGCAGAGAATAATAAGGTCATGTGGAACCTGTTGGAACAACGCAAACTGATGCAGGCTTCCATCGCCCATGACCTGCGCAATCCCATTGCCATCATACGCGGTTATACGGAATATCTACAGATCAATCTGCCGGAAGGTAAAATCAGCCAGGAGAAGGCTGAACGCATCGCCGGTAATCTGAATCTGGCCGCAAAGCGGCTGGAACAGTATACAGAATCTGTGCGTACGCTGAATCAGCTGGAAGATATGGAAATCCGCAGAAAGAGAATTTCTGCCGCGGAATGGATAGCGGATATCAGAGAAGATCTGGAGATTATGGCTGCCCGGGCCGGGAAGATACTGCATCTTGGCGATGTACGGAAAGAGGAAACGCTGTTTGCCGACAGCACGGTATTGTACCGTATCCTGGAAAACATTTTCGAAAATGCCCTTCGTTATGCGAAAACTGCCGTGTCCGTCAGCTTTTTACTGGAGGAGGAAACACTGCAGATTACGGTTGCAGATGACGGGGAAGGTTTTCCGGAGGAATTTTTGAGCAAAGGAAATCTTGCTTTTCGGGTAAATATTCCCGCAGGGCATGGGCAGCGGGGAGGGCATCTGGGCATAGGGCTGGCAATCAGCCGGATCCTTTGCGAAAAACATGGCGGCTGCCTACAGATTGGAAATACGGCGCCTCATGGCGGAGTTGTAAAAATGTTTCTCACAGTTTGACACTATTTTGACTTTTTTGAAGTATGATCTCCTTAATGGTTCCGGAAGAGACAAGACAGGGAGCCGAAGGAGGTCATTTTTATGTATAAAAAAGCAATTGCACTTTTATTGTCTGCAGGTTTTATTGCAGCGCTGGGAGCCTGCAGCGGAGAAAATCAGGAAGATACCGGCGGACAGGCAAACGGTGAGCAAAAAACAGAAGGTATCGCCATCCAAAATCCGGGTGCGGAAGGGGAAGGAAGTATGGAAGGGACCGCAGCCGGAGGGGGAACGGGAAATGCAAGTGAGACAGGCGGATTGCGTCTGCTTACTTCTGAGAATGCGAAGGGATGTTATACAGAACAGGGCTACTATTATCTGACCTTTGATTCTGTGAAGCTTGCCGACGGCAATTACGCATCGCACCTGATGTATATGGATTTCGCCTCCATGCAGGAGATTTATCTGTGCAGCAATGCGGGCTGTAATCACGACACACAGGACTGTCCCTCGGTCATTTTGTGGGACGATATTCCTACGGCGAGTTCGCTTCCTTTTGTCTGGCAGGATGGGCTCTATATCTTGAGTAAGTATCCGGATAACGACGGTTCCATGAGTTTTTCGGCATTTATAGGAGGGGATGAGAGTAGTATAGCAGGTAGCGAGGGCAGCTGTGCCGTGCTGTACCGGGCGAATCTGGACGGTACGGACAGAAAGGCAGTTTATTCCTTTGAATCTTCTGCGGTGTTGGAAGATCTGGTGATGGGAGATGAGGAGCAGCTTTATCTGGTGATCAAGGAGATCAGCGCCGAAAAAGATGGCCAAAATACGTATTACAACTCTTCGGAGCGCAGACTGGTCAGCCTGGAGCCGTCTTCGGGAAAGCTTACGGATATCTGCTCCCTGGATTTTAATGATTCCATTTCCTGGCATATACAGGGCTGTTATGGAAGAACGCTGGTACTGGAAGGGACAGATTATGGAAGGCAGATCACCAATGAAGAGATGTTTGGAGACGATGACGTCTATGGGGAGATCTACGAAAACTCCCGGCAAGTGTTCGCAACTCTTGCTCTGGATAACCCGCAGCCTGTGATCCGATATCGCCAGGATAATAAAAACATAAATTCCTCCATTATTGACGGGAACATGCTCTATGTATCCGGTAACGGAGACGGCGCCGTGAGATGTGTAGATTTAAGTACAGGAGTGGAGCAGGTGATCTGCAGCCGTAATGGGGGGAGCTATTATCTATATCAGAAAATCGGAGATAAGCTGTGTTGTGAGGAGAATATAGGGGATTACGCCTTCAGCTATATAGATGTCAATACTGGCGAAGTACAGCGCTCGCCTCTGGTAAATAAAAGCCTGGGCTGGAGCCTGGATTTCCGGGCAGTTTTGAATTCGGATGTGCTGGTGATCTATGACTATGACGCTGTACCTTCCGGAGGCGGCTCTTATGAGATCAACCGCTATCAATATGGACTCATCTCTTATGATGATCTCTTTGCGGGCCGTGACAATTTCCGCAAGATCAATATGATCGGAAAGGGGGAATAAGCATGCTGGAACTTCGGGATGTTTCGAAGAAATACGGGGACAAGACTGCTCTGGATGGGATCAGCCTGTCCCTGGAGCCCGGCATCTACGGACTGTTGGGGCCTAACGGGGCAGGCAAATCCACATTGATGAACGTAATCACCGGAAATCTGCGGCCAACAACGGGGGAGGTTCGTTGGGACGGGACAGAAATCAGCTCTCTGGGAGCATCTTACAGGTCTCTTCTGGGCTATGCACCACAGCAGCAGGGACTTTACGATTCTTTTTCAGGTATTCGCTTTCTGTCCTATATGGCGGCTCTGAAAGGGATTCCCGGGAAAAAACAGACAGAAGAAATCCGGCGCGTACTGGAATTTGTGAATCTCACCCAGGCGGGGAGACGTCCGGTGCGCACCTATTCCGGCGGGATGAAGCAGAGGCTGCTGATCGCCCAGGCCGTATTGGGCGATCCGAAATGTATCGTCCTGGATGAGCCGACGGCAGGGTTAGATCCGAAGGAACGTGTGAGGGTTCGGCAGCAGATCCTTGCGCTTTCGGGAGACCGAATCATAATGGTCTCAACCCATGTCGTTTCGGATATTGAGCCTGTAGCCACTCAGATCCTGTTATTGAAAGCAGGAAAGCTGATAGATCAGGGCACCATGGAGGAGCTGTGCGGAAAATACAAGGCTGCCAGAGGACTGGAGGAGGTCTACCTCCGGATCTTCGGAGAGGAGGAGCATGATTTGTCTGACAGGAGCTGAACTAAGGAAAGTATGGGGAAAACGGGGATTTCTCCTATCCTGTATTGCCTTGTTGGCACTGGATTTGTTCCTGCTGTGGTATGCCGCCCTGCCTGGGGAAAACAGGCCGGGGCTTTCGGCCTGGCACCGCTTTCAGCAGACAATCAATGGAATGAGCGAGCAGGAAAAGGGAGAGTACATGCAGAAGCAAATGGCTGTCATGGATGGTATCCGCTTTGTGGAAGAGATTCTGATGCTGCAGAGCATACCGGGTGAGGCGGGAGAGACGATGGCAGCCCAGGCCAGAGAGAATCATCCCGGCATCTTTGAACAATATTATGAACTGTATCTGAGCGGAGACTATCTGGAATTGACGGATTCTCCCTGGCTGGAGCTGGAGCTGACGGAAATGCTGTACACACAATGGGAGAAGTGTGCAGGCTATGGGGAGTATCTTCTTTCCGTGCAGGAACAAGGCAGTACCCTGGGCAATATCGGCATTTTCGCAGGGAAGAATCAGGATACCTTTGCTTCCCGCAATGTACGCAAGAGCGCCCGGGATTACGGAAGGCTTTCTGCGGATGATATCTCCTGGATGCCGGACAGGGCAGTCACAGGAGCCATGGAGAACGTCTGGACAGATTTTCTCTTACTGTTATCCGTTTTTTCCTTTGTGGGAAATATGGTTTTGGAGGAGAAGGAGAAGCACCTGTTCTATATTATCCGCAGTACCAGGAGGGGAATGCTGGAAAATATGGTCTGCAGGCTGGCCGCATTGCTGTTGCATTGCGGCGTTATGACAATCCTCCTGTATGGGGCAAACCTGGCGTTTTTCGGCTCTCAGGTAGGATTCGGGGATCTGGGCGCCAGGCTTCAGTCCCTGGCGGCTTACAGGGAAAGTATATTATCCATAAGCATACGGGGATATATTCTGCTCTCCATGGCGACGAAAAGCATAGTGCTGTTTGGCTTCGGTGCGCTGCTGGGCGCCCTTTGCATTGCGGCAGAGCGGATTTATCTTCCCTATGGCGGGGGACTTTTGCTTGTGGGTGTCAGCTACATCCTGTATACCGTTATCCCGGCTGCTTGTGAAGGAAATATCCTGAAATATCTGAACCTGTTCGGCATTTTGAAGACAGAGAACCTGTATGGAAGATATCTGAATTTCAATTTCTTCGGATATCCGGTTTCCAGGCTTCTGCTAAGCTGGATTCTGATCTTGTTCCTGACCGGAATGGGAATCCTTCTTGGCATGTATTTTTATTGGAGAGGAGATACGCTTGTCTTTCACAGGATCGGGGGATTTTCCGTGTTCCGCCCTCATGGAAGTCTTCTTTTGCATGAATCCTTTAAACTGCTGATATCCAATAAAACTCTGGCGGTTTTGCTGCTGTTTGGCTTTCTGGCTGCCGGCCGGGAGTGGAATCATTCCTATGTTCCGTCTGTACAGGAGAGCTATTATCAGGATTTGATGCAGCAGCTGGAAGGAGATCTGACAGCCGAGAAAGAAGCACTGGTTTTGGCAGAACAAGATCGCTATCAGAAAGCTTTTGACCATATAAGTCAAATTGACCGGATGGTTTCCGACGGAAATCTCACCGAAAGAGCGGGGGAAGACCGGAAGATGGAGTTCTATGTTGTGACAGCCTTTTATCCGGCTTTCTTACGGGTATGGGAGCAATACCAGGAGATTGCCGCAAACGGCGGGCAATTTGTATATGATACAGGCTATCTGTACCTGTCGGGAAGAATGGGGGAGAGCATGTTGGCAGATCTGCTGATGCTCAGCTGCGGCATTACACTGGCGTTCTGTGGCGCCGGTGCGATGGAAGATGCCAAAGGAACCTGGTATCTGCTGGGCAGCACCAGGAAGGGAAGGAGGGCTGTATTACGGAGCAAACTGGCAATTTGCATTGCGTCTGCCTTTCTGCTTTCCATAATGCCTCTGGTGTGCAGGGGTATACGGGTATCCGAAGCCTTTCCTCTGATGGGATATGGGAGCAGTATAAGGAATATTCCTGCCCTGAGAGATTTCCGGCTGCCCATGCCGCTGTGGTGCTTTCCGTTGCTGCTCGGGCTGTCCCAGGGCCTTGTGGCGGCCGGGACAGCGGCAGTAGTATTCCTTTTGTCCTGCTGGCACAGGGATACGATTCAGGCGTGCCTTTTCGCGACATTGTTATTCATACTTCCGCTGGTTCTGGCCTTGCTGGGATTTACCGCGGCGGAGGGATTTTCCCTCTATCCGCTTTATTCCTGGCTTGCCAGGCTTTAAATTACTGCCCCAACACTTCTGCCTGGATTCTGTCAAATTCCGCCATGCATTCGTCCACGGTAGCGCCGCCCAAGAGTTGTCGCACCACCAGGCAGATATTGCCCCACTGTTCTACCTTCATATTGGCGTTGGAGCCCAGTACATAGAGGCCTTCGTTGATTTTGTCGTTCAGAGGTTTCAGAGCGTCGATACAGTCCACCTCCACGTTCCTGGAGGGGGAGATGACCTGATTATTGTCGGTGTACAGCTGCAGCATCTCGTCCGAAACTATGAAATCCAGGATGGCCATGGCGTCCTCCAGATGCTCTGCCTCTGCGCTTATGCCATAGCCGGTGAGGGAAACCACAGGCATCTGGCCCATGCTGCTGGGGAAGCCGATAACCTGCATGTTGAAGTCCGGTTTTCCGTAAGCCGTCTCCGAGATTGCCGCGCCCCAGTAAGCAATGACGATGGGGGTTTTCCCGGCCAGGAAATCGGGGCCTTCCGCCTCGATGGCTTCTGAGACAAGGGCCTTTTCGGCATCGATATAGCCTTTGTCCATCAACTCCTTCAGGAATAGGAAGCCGGGGCGCATATATTCGCTCATCTTGGTTTCCCCGTTGTTGAGTGCGGCGATATCCGCCTCTGTGTTGCCTCCGTTGTACAGTTCCGCATAGCCCTGAGCCAACACGAAGGTCTCCAGCCACCAGCGGTTGGCACCCACCGGAGTCTCGATACCGTTTTCCTTGAACACGCGGCAGCATTCCAGGAATTCCTCCGGGGTATTGGGCAGACCCAGCTGATATTGATCAAACATATCCTTGTTGACAAACAACCCGTAAGCCACTACCTCCTGGGGGATGCCTATGAGCTTTCCGTTCACTGTATTTGCAACCTTTACCACATCCCGCAGGTTTTTGGCACTTTCCAGACTGGACAGATCTGCCAGATGGCCTTCGCCATTCAGCAGCATGAGAGTATCCGGATTCATCAGGTAGATATCGTCCATATTGTTGCGGGCCCTGTCCACCAATACTTCGTCATAGGTTTTTTCCTGATAGTTTTCAGCGGTATAGGTCCGGTATTCCACCTGCAGCCCCAGCGCCTCTTCCGCGGCCATGACTGTCAGATCATGAGCAGTCCTTGCAGAGTTCTCCGCATTGGGATTGGCTTTTTCCATAGGCGTGAACATGTTGACCACCCTTTTGGCGCTGTCTGTATCCGTAATCAGGTTTGAGGCGGCGTCAGGCTCTTTCCCGCAGGCTGTCAGGCCCAGCAGCAACAGATTCAGCGTCAATAAAATCCCTTTGATTTGATTTCTTTTCTTTTTCATGTCTGCTCCTTTTTCCGATACTGTTTCAAATAGTTCCCCAATATTTTTTTGATGATTTCTATGTCAATGGGCTTTGCGATATGGTCATTCATACCGGCGTCCAGGGCGTTCTTCACATCCTCGGCGAAAGCGTTGGCAGTCATTGCGATAATAGGGATGGAGGCGGCATCGCTATGGTCTGAGGCACGGATTTCTCTGGTTGCGTCATAGCCGTTCATCACCGGCATCTGTACATCCATTAAAATAGCGTCATAGGTTCCCGGCTCTGCGGCGGCAAAGACATCTACAGCCTCCCGCCCATTCTCCGTCACCGTGCAGGAAGCCCCCTCGCCACCCAAAAGTTCCAACAGAATCTCGGAATTGATCTCGTTGTCCTCAGCCACCAGGAAATGCCGTCCTTTCAGAAAATTATCCGAAATTGTCTCCGCCGGTACTTTTTCGTCATCCACACTGGAACACAGCTCCAGGAGCTTTTCCTTCAAAGCTGACACGAAAAAGGGTTTGGACAGAAAACCGTCCACACCGATTCCTTCCGCCTTCTCCTTGATCCCCTCCCAGTCACATGCCGTGAGAAACAGGATACAGGGCCTCTCTCCGGCATATTCCCGAATCTGTCCGGCGGTCTCTATCCCGTCCATTCCCGGCATATTCCAGTCCATCAGAATCAAATCGTAAGTATAACCTTTCTCTCCCGCCTGCCTGATCTGCCGGAGCGCATCTTCGCCGTCGGAGGAAATATCTGTGATGACGCCGGTAGCTTTCATCAGGGTACGGATATTATCCAGAATATAGGGTTCATCGTCCACCGCCAGTATCCGGCGGATTCCCTTCTCCTTCCAAAATTTCCCGTCGGCTGTCTCATCCGGAATCCTCAGCTCCAGTTCTACCGTGAACAGAGTCCCTTCGTCTACCTGACTGGAGACATGTATGGTTCCTCCCATCATTTCCACGATGTTTTTGGTGATAGCCATACCCAGTCCGGTTCCCTGTACTTTATTCGTGGTACTGTTTTCTGCTCTGGTGAAGGCGTCGAATATGACTTTTAAGTATTCCGGGGTCATCCCGTAGCCATCGTCTTCCACTTCGATCTTCAGATGTTCAAACTGACTGGAACGCGGTTCCAAACCAAGGATGCGAAGCTGTATATGTCCTCCTTCCGGCGTATACTTGACAGAATTGGACAGAAGATTGATCAGTATCTGATTCATCCTGGTTTCATCCCCGATAAGCCGCTCGTGCTTAATCCCGCTGACTGTGACGTCAAATTTCTGGTGTTTACCTTTTGCCATAGGGCGGATAATGGCATCTATGGAAGAAATCATACTGTCCAGTGTGAATTCTCCCAAGGTTAGTACGGCTTTTCCGCTCTCAATCTTGGATACATCCAGCACGTCGTTGATCAGGCCTAAGAGATGCTGGCCGGAAGCGGTGATTTTCTTCGTGTATTCTCTGACCCTGGCAGGATTATCCGCCTCCCTGGCCAACAGGGTGGTAAAACCCAAAATGGCATTCATGGGGGTGCGGATGTCGTGGGACATATTGGAGAGGAACATGGTTTTGGAGCTGCTGGCAATCTGAGCGGCCTGAAGAGCCTGCGTCAGCTGCTGATTATGCAATTCCCGTTCCTGCTCCTGTTCTTTCCTGATGTGGCTTTTCTGACGTTCATTCAGGAAATACAGCATACAACAGATCAGGAAAGCGGCCAGCATCACCATAACCACGATGAAAATGTGCTGATTTACGGCTTTGCCCTCCTGCTGGATAGAATCGATGGGTACATAACCGATGAGATAGAGAGCACCGTCGTTCACTGACCACATGTAGATCAGGGATTCCCTCTTACGGACATCGTGATAGAACATCACATTGTCGCCCTCCTGAATGCTTTCGGATACCATGGCCTGCACGTCCGGCTCCAATATCCTGTTGGCATTGTAAAAATCCTGGAGATTGAGATGCCCCGCGGCCCGTTCCCCGATTCCTTTTGGTTTCAGCACAAACCGTTCGCTCCTGGCATCCATTACATACAGAGTTGCATTGTTATTATAAAATTTGGGGGGCAATGCCTCTTCAAGGGAATCATAGATATATTCTATATACAGAGTGGCAGTCTGTATCCCGTTTTTTATCACAGGACAGGAGATGGTGTAGGCCCATGTACCCATGTCATTTATGTAAGAACCGGACAAAGGCAGGCCGTCTATTTCCTTTCCGAAAGAAAAATCCAGTTCCTCCGCGGAAAAGACTTCTCCTGTATTGGAGATGCCGCTGTTTTCTCCCACAGGGATAATGGACATTTTGATCATTGTCTCATTGGTATGGTAAGAGCACACAAAGGCTTCTGGCTCTTCCAGCAGAGCAAGTTCCTGGGCAATGAGTTTCTGAAATTCAGCTTCCTTTTGCAGAACTGTCTGAATGGTTCCACGAAGCAGTCCAAGGCTTTCGCTTAAATTATCAATTGCGGATTGGGACATTTGGGACGAGACCTGTCCTGTGAGAAAATAGACCACGGCTCCAAATATGATAAATGTCAATATGATGGAGACAATCAGCGTACTTCCGCGGCCGGATTTGTTTTGCCTTTGTTTTCTTGCCATAACTACGTTCACCTTTGAAATGCAACAACCATTACAATATATATTTACTATAGCATCTTTTGGCCCCAAAGTCAAAAGAAAAACCTTTTGGAATAAAGAACTTTTGTGTTCCATATAATATATGCCCCGAAAGGCAGGAGGGTTACAAAACTGTCTGCAATGGCCGTGACTATACCGGACGCCTTGCCAGGCCGTCAGGTTGTAAAGAAAAAACACTTGACACCTGCTCCGATCTGTAGTAAGATAGCAAAGGTTGGTAGAGTTATGGACAAATTATATGAACAGACAATGCTTTTTGATTTTTATGGAGAACTGCTGACGGAGCATCAGCGCAGTGTATATCGGGAGGCGGTATATCTTGATCTGTCTCTGGGTGAGATCGCGCAGGAGCGGGGAATTAGCAGGCAGGGCGTCCACGATCTGATCAGGCGCTGCGACAGAATCCTCCAGGAATATGAGAATAAGCTTCATCTCGTAGAACGCTTCACAACGGCGAAGAAAATGGTGGAAGAGATTCAGCGGCTGACGGTTACGGCAGTGAATAAAGAAAACGAAGCGGCGCAGGATCCGGAAGGTATGCAGGAGCGCTTCCAGGCTATCCGGAAGCTGTCCCGGGAATTATTGGAATTACTTTAATTCAAAAAGGAGTCACAGGTGGCATTCGAAAGTTTAACAGATAAACTGCAAAATGTATTTAAAAATTTGAGAAGCAAGGGCCGATTGACCGAAGCCGATGTAAAAGCAGCCATGAAAGAAGTGAAGATGGCTCTGCTGGAGGCTGACGTGAATTTTAAGGTGGTCAGGCAATTTATCAAAACCGTGGAGGAGCGTGCCATCGGACAGGATGTGATGAATGGCCTGAATCCGGGGCAGATGGTGATCAAGATCGTAAATGAAGAGATGATCAATCTCATGGGAAGCGAGACCACGGAGATCGCCATGCAGCCCGGGAAGGCCATTACGGTAATCATGATGGCCGGCCTCCAGGGTGCAGGTAAGACTACGGCCACGGCCAAAATCGCCGGCAAGCTGAAGCTGAAGGGGAAGAAATCTCTGCTGGTTGCCTGTGATATCTATCGTCCGGCGGCCGTGGAACAGCTGCAGATCAACGGAAAAAAGCAGGAGGTGGACGTGTTTTCCATGGGAACGGAGCACAAACCGCCCGAAATTGCGGCAGAGGCTGTCAAATTTGCAGAGAAGAATGGCCACAATGTGGTGATTCTGGATACGGCAGGGCGCCTTCATATAGACGAAGAAATGATGACTGAACTGCAGGAGATAAAAAATACCGTTTCCGTCCACCAGACCCTGTTGGTGGTAGATGCCATGACAGGTCAGGACGCCGTGAATGTAGCCAGGGAATTCGATGAAAAGGTAGGTATAGACGGTGTGGTTCTGTCCAAGATGGACGGCGATACCCGGGGCGGGGCGGCACTTTCCGTCAAAGCGGTGACGGGGAAACCGATTTTATATGTAAGTATGGGAGAAAAGCTCTCCGACATGGAGCAGTTTTATCCGGACCGTATGGCCAATCGGATTCTGGGCATGGGAGATGTGCTTACCCTGATTGAAAAAGCCCAGGAGAGCATCGATCTGGACGAAGACAAAGGCCGTGAGATGGCCGGCCGGATGAAAAAGGGCAAGTTCGACTTCGAGGACTATCTGGAAAGCATGAAGCAGATGCGCAATATGGGCGGACTCTCCAGTATTTTAAGTATGCTGCCCGGATTGGGCATGAAGGGGGCGGATCTGGATTCGCTGATCGACGAGAAGCAGCTCAGACAGATGGAAGCAATCGTCCTGTCCATGACAAAGGAGGAACGCCACAATCCCAAGATACTGAATCCCAGAAGGAAACACAGGATCGCCAGAGGAGCCGGAGTGGATATCGCAATAGTGAACCGTTTTATCAAACAATTCGAACAAAGCCAGAAGATGATGAAGCAATTTGGCGGCGGGAAGAAGGGCCGGGGGAGATTCGGCGGTTTCCCGGGTATGGGAGGCAGATTCCCGTTTTAGAGCAGTATTACCGTGAATAAGGAGGAATGTCTCCTTTTCATAAATAAAACAATTTTAACAATACGCCCAGGCGGCAGAAAGAGGTAAGAAAATGGCAGTAAAGATCAGATTGAGAAGAATGGGACAGAAGAAAGCTCCTTTTTATAGAATCATTGTAGCTGATTCCCGTTCACCCAGAGATGGAAGATTTATCGAGGAGATCGGTACCTATGATCCCAGTACGGATCCCAGCACTTTCAAAATCAACGAGGAACTGGCTAAGAAATGGCTGGCGAACGGTGCACAGCCCACAGAAGTAGTAGGCAAGCTTTTCAAGGCAGCGGGAATCGAAAAATAAATTCTGGCTTCTGGGAGGTGGCTCATGATGGAAACAGTGCATTCCATGGAATTGGTGGAAGTGATTGCGAAATCACTTGTAGATAATCCGGAGGAAGTAACCGTCACAGAGAAGACGGAAGGGCGCAATACAATTCTGGAGCTTCATGTGGCTTCTTCGGATATGGGCAAGGTAATCGGAAAGCAGGGACGGATTGCAAAGGCAATTCGCTCCGTTGTGAAAGCGGCGGCATCCAGAGATAAGAAAAATGTGGATGTGGAGATCGTATAAGGTAAAGGCGAACACCGGGGAGGAACACGCATTGACGGTTCCTCCCTGCTTCACATACGTCCGGCGGTTGCGGAACCGAATCAACAACCGCGCTCACGGTACCCCGAAGGATTTTTGGACGCTTCTTTTCGCGGCCGGAAATCCTTCGCCCATAACCAGGGTACCGTGAGCGGGGTTGCGGAACTCAAATAGGAGGAAACAGATGGAAGCTTTTTTTCAGATCGGGATTATCACATCTGCTCACGGGGTTCACGGCGAAGTGAAAGTATACCCGACTACAGATGATGTCAAACGGTTTAAACGCCTGAAAGATGTGATTCTCTGGAAGGGGGATGCATCGGGCGAGAACTTTCCGGCAGAAAATCCGGAATCGGCCGGAGGCAAAACTTTTGAAATAGAGAGTGTGAAATTTCTGAAGAAATTAGTTGTTCTCAAGTTCAGAGGCATTGACAGTATGGAAGCGGCACAGAATCTCAGAAAGCATTCCCTGCTGGTTCCCAGAGCCAATGCGGTGCGTCTGCGCCGGGATGAGTATTTTATTGCTGATTTGATCGGTCTCATGGTGCAAAACGAGGACGGGACGGAAATCGGGACTCTCACGGATGTATTGGAGACAGGGGCAAACGATGTCTATGTGATTCAGCTTCACAGCGGGAAAGAGCTGCTCCTGCCTGCAATCAGGCAATGTGTTTTGGATGTCGATGTAGAGAGCGGATTTATCAGAATACACATTTTAGAAGGATTATTGGACGAGGCCAAATGAGCGAGATCAGTTTTCATATACTAACTTTATTCCCGGAGATGATATCAGGGGGGCTGCGCTGCGGCGTCATCGGCAGAGCGGCCTTGAAAGGTATTTTGTCATTCGATGCGGTCAATATCAGAGATTATACCTCTGACAAGCATGGAAAAGTGGATGATTATCCCTATGGAGGAGGCGCAGGCATGCTGATACAGGCCCAGCCTGTCTATGACGCATACCGTGCAGTGGCAGGGGGACGAAAGATACGGACGATCTATGTTACTCCCCAGGGAACTCCCTTTACGCAGCAGAAAGCCCGGGAGCTGGCAGCGGAGAAAGAACTGGTTTTCCTATGCGGCCATTATGAGGGCATCGACGAAAGGGTGTTGGAAGAAATCGTGACAGATAATATCTCCATCGGGGACTATGTTCTCACAGGAGGGGAGTTGCCTGCCATGGTGATGATCGATGCCATAGCAAGGCTGGTTCCCGGAGTTCTGGGAAACCATTCCTCCGCTGAGGAAGAAAGCTTTCACAATGATCTGCTGGAATATCCGCAGTATTCCCGTCCGGAAGAATGGCAGGGGAAAAAGGTTCCGGAGGTTCTCTTATCGGGAGATCACAGAAAAGTAGCCGCATGGAGGCTGCAGCAAGCCGAGACACGCACAGCCTTGCGGCGTCCGGATCTATATGAAAAATACAGCCAAAAACAGTGTTTGATCCGGCTGATGGCCCAAGATAAGCGGAACAAAATCCATATGACGGAAAGTCTCGCACGGGGATATGCCGAAATCCTGTATTCGGATATACGGGAAAAAGAAGTCTCGGCACTGCTGTATGACAGGGACCGTCAAACGGTTCTGGCATCTGCGGCGGACGAGGCATCTGGCAGAGAACTGGCAGATTATCTTCCCGAAGACACAAAACTTGCAGTGGTATCAGAGCCTTTTATGAAAGAGCTTCTGGAAAAAAGGCACTACAGAGTATTGGGCGTCTACAGTCAGGTACTGTATACGGGAAGAGAGTCCCTATCTGTAAAGCACAAGGATATCCGGCAGCTTTCCATGGAACATTATGTCTGGGTATGCCGCCGGTGTTGTGACGGATACGGCGGTATCCGCCGGGAATATATCAGAAAGCGGATTATGGAAGGGGACATGTACGGCGCTTTTGTGCAGGAGCAGCCGGCAGGCGTTATCGGTTTTCATGAGGAGGGAAGCCTTGGGATGCTTTTCGTGGAAGAATCCTTTCGCGGACAGGGACTTGGAGCATCTCTGGAATCCTATGCCGTAAACCGTATGCTGGAAAAGGGCCGGGTACCCTATGGATATGTGGAAAAAGGAAATCTCATATCCGAAAAGCTGCAGGAGAAGCTGGGATTCTATAAAGCCGAAAAAACTTTCTGGCGGCTGGAAAAAATGCTTGCAAATAGGTGCTGAATATGCTAAAATTGCTTGTGTTGTGAACAAAGAGATGGTCCTCTGTTACCGGCAGGTATTAAGAACATCCATTTTAAGAGGAGGCTCATTATGAGTGATATTATCAGAGAGATTGAAGCAGCACAGCTCAAGGCTGAAGTCGACGATTTTAACGTTGGCGATACCGTAAGAGTTTATGGTAAGATCAAGGAAGGAAATCGTGAGAGAATTCAGGTATTTGAAGGAATTGTCATGAAGCGTCAGGGCGGAAGCAGCCGCGAAACCTTCACTGTCAGGAAGTCTTCCAACGGTATCGGTGTGGAGAAGACCTGGCCCTTGCATTCTCCCAATGTTGAGAAGATCGAAGTAGTCAGAAGAGGTAAGGTAAGACGTGCCAAGCTGAACTACTTAAGAGGCCGTGTCGGTAAGAGGGCAAAGGTGAAAGAAGCTGTAAAGTAAGCGGGCGAAAGGGCAATTACGGGTGTAGTTGTCCTTTTCTATTTCAATAGGATGTGGTATAATGTTGAAACAAAACAAGGGGCTTTCTTTTTACAGACGGAAGAAGAAAATCAGCTCGGTTCATGTCCGAGAAGTTTTCATCTGGTTGTTCGGTATTGCAACAGCTGTTTTTATTGCGGTAGTCCTGAATATTTTTCTGGGAGTAACCACCAGGGTAGTGGGCGTTTCCATGGAGCCGGCCCTATACAATGGACAAAAGATTTTTATTAATTCTTTTATCTACCTGGTTTCTTCTCCGCAGAAAGGAGATGTTGTGGTGTTTCTTCCCAACGGGAATGAAAATTCCCATTATTATGTAAAACGGGTGGTGGCGGTACCCGGTGATAAGGTGGTCATCACAGGCGGCGTTTTATATGTAAACGGGGAAGAAAGTCCATGGGTTACGGATCGGCTGACAGATCCCGGAATCGCCGCCAATGAATTCACCATACAGAACGGGGAATATTTCTGTATCGGCGATAATCCCGGCAACAGCGAGGACAGCCGTTCCCCCAATATCGGACCGGTAAAAGAAATCGATATGCTAGGAAAGGTATGGTTCCGTGCCTCCTGCGAGGAAGCAGGCATGGGATTCGTGAAGTGAGTGATGAATTATCAATGGTATCCCGGTCATATGACAAAGGCCAGGCGTATGATGCAGGAAGATATAAAGCTGATCGACCTGATTATTGAATTGGTAGACGCCAGAGTTCCCCTTGCCAGCCGCAATCCGGATATAGATGAGCTGGGAAGAGGAAAGTCCAGAATCGTACTCCTGAACAAAGCGGATCTGGCCGACGCCGCCTGTAACCGCGAGTGGATGGCTTTCTTTGAAAATGCGGGTATTTTTGTCCTTGAGGTCAATTCCAAATCCGGTGCAGGGATCAAAGCCATCAATGCGCTGGTCCAGAAAGCCTGCGCGGAGAAAATAGAGAGGGATCGGAAAAGGGGAATCGTCAATCGTCCCGTGAGAGCCATGGTTGCAGGGATTCCCAATGTAGGCAAGTCTACTTTTATCAATTCATTTGCAGGCAGGGCATGCGCCAGGACAGGCAATAAGCCCGGCGTTACGAAGGGAAAGCAATGGATCCGCCTGGATAGAAGGCTGGAGCTTTTGGATACCCCCGGTATTCTGTGGCCGAAATTCGAAGATCCGCAGGTAGGGATGTATCTTGCTTTTATCGGTTCCATGAATGACGAGATTATGAACGGAGAAGAGCTGGCCTGTGAGTTGCTGGATGTTTTGCAGAAATTTTATCCGGACTGCATTACGCAGCGATACGCAGTCTCATGGAAAGAAAAAAGCTATGCCACGCTGGAAGAAATTGCCCGCAGCAGAGGCTGTTTTTTAAAAGGGGAAAACCTGGATACCAGGAAAGCGGCCAAGCTGCTGACGGATGATTTCAGAAGCGGGCGTCTGGGCAGGATTACTCTGGAGAGGCCCTATTTGCTGTGACGAAGAGAGAGTATACGAAAAGTGAGCAGGAGAATGTGCGATGAATAAAGTAATGAAAGAGATTATAAGTACTTTGGCATATTTGCTGGGTGTTCTTTGTCTGACATGGCTGGTGATCACATTCGTGGGACAGCGGACGGCAGTGGACGGTTCCTCCATGGAGCCCATGCTGTCCGACGGAGATAATCTGATTGTAGACAAGATTACCTATCGTTTCCGGGATCCCCAGCGCTTTGATATCATTGTATTTCCCTTTCAATATAAAGAAAACACCTTTTATATCAAGCGGATCATCGGACTTCCCGGCGAGACGGTTCAGATTGACGAACTGGGCAATATTTACATAGACGGGGAAGTCCTTGAGGAGAATTACGGCAGAGAAATTATCCAGGCGGATACGGTAGGGATTGCCATCAACCCGATTGTATTGGGAGAAGATGAGTACTTCGTCATGGGAGATAATCGAAACAACAGTTCGGACAGCCGGATGGAGATCGTGGGAAATATCAACCGCGAAGACATCATCGGCAGAGCCTGGGTACGCATCTGGCCTTTGAATAAATTCGGTATCCTGAAGCATCAGTAACGCTTTGCCGGCAGAAGGTAATCCGTAATCCATACGGCAGATCAAATGAAATGCAGTATTCCGACGACAGGAGTCTTCCATGGAAGAAGGGCAGGGATATTTCTATGAAAAGTACGATTGAGATAAAGAAGATTCTTCAGGCAGCCACAATTGAGGAGCTGCCTGAATTTATAGATACCTATTCCCGGGATGAACGGGCAGGTGTGCGGAAATTGGCAGAGACGGCCGGAAAACGGCTGCAGATGCTGGAAAAGGAAAGGACAAGAATCGAAGCTCTGCGTGTTTATGAGGAGCAGTACAGCAAGTACGAATATATTTGTGGGGTAGATGAAGTGGGCAGAGGCCCTCTGGCAGGCCCGGTGGTGGCAGGGGCTGTGATTCTTCCCAAAGGTTGCCGTATTTTATATATAAATGATTCCAAGCAACTCTCCGAAAAAAAGAGAGAAGAGCTTTATGATATCATTATGGAACAGGCCGTTGCCTGTGCGGTAGGATATGCGTCTCCGGAGAGGATCGACGAGATTAATATTCTGCAGGCTACTTATGAAGCCATGCGCAGCGCAGTGGGGAAGCTGTGTCCGGCGCCGGAGCTGTTGTTAAATGACGCGGTTACGATTCCCGGAATTTCTGTCCCGCAGGTTCCGATCATCAAGGGGGATGCCAAAAGTATATCTATCGGCGCCGCGAGCATTATCGCAAAGGTTACAAGAGACCGGGAAATGCGGGAATACGACAGGAAATATCCGGAGTATGGATTTGCAGAAAACAAGGGATACGGAAGCACCGGTCACATAACTGCGCTGCATAAATACGGTCCTACGCCCATACACCGCAGAAGCTTTATCAAAAATATCCTTGAAGGAGAAGGAAAATGAAACTTTCGCAGCTGTTTTCAGGTCAGGTACGTACTGACAATACGGCTTCTCAAACCTCCCAGCCCACTCCGGCGCAATTGGAGCAGGTCAACCGGCAGCTTCGTTCTCTCGTGCCGGGACAGACCATCAGCGGTGAGATTGTGTCCAGAAACGGTGGAGAGGTGCAGATCCGGCTTACGGAGGATGTATTGCTGAATGCCCGGGTTGACCGCAATATGAATATCGAGATCGGGAAGACAATGACCTTTGAGGTCAAGAGCAACGGAAATTCTCTCACATTGAGTCCTCTCTTTACCAATGTTGCCACGGATATGAATGTATTGAAGGCGCTGGATATGGCGGGGCTGCCGGTGAACCAGTCATCCGTACAGATGACGCAGCAGCTGATGGCGGCAGGAATGTCTGTCAACAAAAATACCCTGCAGCAGATTTTCAGAGAACTCAACACGTATCCCCAGTCAGCCATATCCGATATCATTGATCTGCATAAGCTGGGACTTCCGGTGAATGAAAGCAATGTGAATCAGATGACCGCTTACCGAAACTTGAATCATCAGCTTACCGGAGGGATGGATACCATTCTGGAGGCGCTTCCGGAAGCGTTTGAGGAAATGGCAGCGAAGGGAGATACCGGCGGTGCGGTGAAACTGTACGGGGAAGTTCTGCGGCTTTTCCAGGAAGGAATGGATGGGGAGCTTTCCATGAAAGGGGGAACTTTTGCGGAGAGCGGCACTGCGGCAGGCGGAGCCGTGCCTGCGGATTCTGCCGTACTGCCGGATGGCGCCGGACGCAATACTGTTGGAGACGCCATGTCTGCGCAGACCGAACAGGGAGAATTCGGACAGAATGCAGAAATGGCATTCAAGACGATTGCAGACGGCAGTATGGAGGAATTACTTTCCATGGGAAAAGGGCCTTCTATGAAAGAAGGGCTTTCCATGGGAGAGGGACTTTCCATGAAAGAGGGGATTTCCCGGGAAATGATGCAGCTGACAGAAGCGGGAAAAAGCACCCCCGCAGAAGGAGGAGTCCTCTCCGGAGAAGGGACGGCAATTCTATCGCCGGAACAAAGTGCAGAGATGGAAAATTCCCGGGCCCTGCGCAGTGCGGCTGCCGACGAAGCTTTAAAACTGCTGGACGGATTGCGGTTATCCCCGGAAGAAGAGAGTGCTGTCCGTACACAAATCATGCAGTTTTCTCAGGGAGAGGCAGATACGCAGCAATTTTTTTCCGCATTAGCCACGCTTGCCGAGGGCGCCCGCTTCTCCCAGGATTCCATGCATACGTTGGCAAAGATGTTTTCGGGAACGAAATTCCGCCATCTTCTGTCTGAACATATAAAAAACAACTGGATGCTGCGTCCGGAAGATGTAGCTTCGCCTGAGAAGGTAGAGGAGCTCTACCGCAGGCTGGACAGACAGCTGAGGGGACTTACCGATATCCTTGAACATGCCGGTCAGTCCGGTTCCGCCGCCTACAAGGCAGCGACTTCCATGTCCCAGAATATAGACTTTTTACAGCAAATCAATCAGATGTATGCGTATGTCCAGCTGCCGTTGAAATTCCAGCAAAGAGAAGCGCACGGGGAGCTGTATGTCTATACCAACAGAAAGAAACTGACCAGAAACGACGGAAATGTCAGTGCGCTGCTGCATCTGGACATGGAGTATTTAGGCCCGGTAGATGTATATGTCTCCATGAAAAATACGAAAGTCAGCACAAAATTTTATCTGCGCGACGATGAAATGATCGATTTTATCGGAGTGCACATGGATATTTTGACCAGGCGTTTAAAAGAGAGGGGCTATGAATGCAGCTGTTCGATGGTGCGCAGAGACGAACCGGCCGGCGAGGCGACAAAAGGAGGCCTGGAGCCTGTCTTACGCCAGGAGAAAGGAATCATGCTGTCGCATTACTCTTTTGATGTCCGTACATGACATGGCAAAAAGGCCCGAAGGGAGAGAATATCATGGATGGAAAACGGAAAAATATCCCGGGAGAGAAAGATGATAAACGGAAACAGGCCATCGCGCTGGAATATGACCCTTCTGATGAAGCTCCCAGGGTGATTGCCAGCGGCAGGGGTATCCTGGCGGAAAAGATCATTGAAAAAGCCAAAGAAAACGATGTGCCCATACACCGGGACGATAAGCTGGCAGATACTCTGTCCAGGCTGGAGATCGGCGATATGATACCGCCGGAATTATATGAGGTGGTAGCGGAGATACTGGTATTTGTAGATTCGATGGATAAATTAAAAGGAAAAATAAAGAGGTAACCTGTATTTGAATAAACGAAAAACAGGCACAGAGTGGGAAAAGGCTGCTGCAGACTATCTGACAGAACAGGGCGTGCAGATCATCAAGACAAATTTCCAATGCCGGCAGGGAGAAATCGATCTGATCGGCTATCATCAGGGATATCTGGTATTTGTGGAAGTAAAATACAGAAGCGGACAGGAGATGGGACATGCCCTGGAAGCGGTGGATACCCGTAAGCAGCGCAAAATATGCCGGGTGGCGGACTACTATAGATATCTTCACGGAATCGGGGATGATATGGGGATTCGCTATGATGTAATCGGTATCCAAGCGGAAAAGGGATATTCGGCGGATAAAGAGGAACCTGTAGGGAAGGGATATTCCGCGGAAGACATAGAATGGATTCAGAATGCATTTCCGCATATTTATAATGAAAGAGCAACCGGATGGAAGTAGAGTATTCCGACAAAAGGGCAGTTAACTGTACCGGACCGGTTTTGATGGGAAGAAAACGTGCAGACAGGATTTAGAAAGGTATCAATCTATGTATCAGATAGTGAGAACGCTTGAAAACAGGCCAGTATCGGAACGATGCTGCGGATCGGAAGGTCATTGCGCACCAGAGCGGCAATATGCATCGGAACAATACCGCGGATCGGAACAGCAATATAGACTGCAACAGCACTGCGTCAGTATTGGAGAAGACGGCCCGGAACTGGAATATCTGACATTTCCCTTGCTGGAAAGCACCGGGATAGCGAAACATCTGTTCACCACACGTCTGGGCGGAGTCAGCAGGGGAGCATTTTCCTCTATGAATCTGAGTTTTACCAGAGGGGATGACAAGAAAGCCGTACTTGCCAATTATGAGCGGATTGCCGCAATACTGGATTGCTCTGTCGGCGATATGGCGGCCTCTCACCAGACTCATACCACCAATATCCGGGTGATGACCCGTGAAGACAGTGGAAAAGGAATCCTGCGTCCCCGGGATTACGAAAATGTGGACGGTATGATTACCGATGAACCCGGATTGGTTCTGGTCACCTATTATGCGGACTGTGTACCGCTGTATTTCGTGGATCCGGTTCACATGGCAATTGGTCTGGCTCATTCCGGCTGGCGGGGAACCGCGGGCAGAATGGGAGAGTGCATGGTGCGGGAGATGGAACGTCATTTCGGCAGCCGCCCGGAAGAGCTGTATGCTGCCATCGGTCCTTCCATCTGCAGAGACTGTTATGAAGTCAGCGAGGATGTGGCGGTGCAGTTCGAGTACTTATCGGGGAATATTGTGACACCTGGAAAAGAAAAAGGGAAATATCAGCTTGATTTATGGCTGGCCAACAGAACCATTTTGGAACAGGCCGGAATTTTGCCTGACCATATTGCGGTTACGGATATTTGTACCTGTCATAACAGCGGCTATCTTTTTTCTCATAGAGTAAGCGGGGAAAAGAGGGGGAACATGGGAGCATTTCTAATGCTGAAGTAAAAGCTGAAATAGAAAAAAGAATTTAATAATTTCATCATTATTTTGTTTGATAAATATTAACAACTTTATGCTTTAATAGCAGATGAAATCTTTAAGAAATGAGGGAAACGCAATGGCGAATATACTTGTATGCGACGATGACAGAGAAATCGTGGATGCGATCGAAATCTATCTGAATCAGGACGGATACCGGATTTTTAAAGCATATGACGGGGAACAGGCCATAGAGCTGCTGAAAAAAGAAGAAATTCATCTGTTGATCATGGATATTATGATGCCGAAGCTGGACGGAATCCGTGCCACACTGAAGATTCGGGAATACAGCAGTATCCCGATTATCATGCTGTCTGCTAAATCCGAGGATACGGACAAGATTCTGGGCCTGAATATCGGTGCAGACGATTATATTACGAAACCCTTTAATCCCCTTGAACTGGCGGCAAGGGTGAAATCAAATCTCCGCAGATATACTTCTCTGGGGAGCCTGAATCCGGAGAGCAAGGCAGTATACCAGGCAGGTGGCCTGATTATCAATGACGATACCAAACAGGTGACCGTGGATGGGGAAGCGGTGAAGATGACCCCCATCGAATACAATATCCTGCTTTTGCTGATGAAAAATCAGGGCAGAGTTTTTTCCATTGATCAGATATACGAGAGTATCTGGAACGAGAATGCCATAGGGGCGGACAACACGGTTGCAGTGCATATCCGCCATATCCGCGAGAAGATAGAAATCAATCCCAGGGAACCCAGATATCTGAAAGTGGTCTGGGGAGTGGGCTATAAAATAGACAAGCAATAAAAGGATTGTGCAATGGAAAATGAAGGTATTTCCCGGATGAAGAAACCCACATTAAAAAGATTTGGCCTGGGATTCATGCAGCATATTTTTGCGGCGGGCATTATGCTGGCAGCGGCGGTTCTGCTGCTGAATTCCTATATTGCGGTGAATTCCATAGATGGTACACAGATTTACAAAATCTTTCCTGTGGATGTAGGGCTGGAATTCGAAGAATCAGAAATGTATCATGATTTATTCCGAAATGCGGTATCCGATATCACACAGCTGGTAGTCATCAAGAGACATTTAGAGACCGACGGTGTATTTGACCCTTCCAAGGAAATCGACGTGACAGCCTATGCCAGAGAGATCGGCGCGGATAAGGGCTGCAGTATTTCTGCGGTTTACGAGCTGGACAATATCATTAAATGGGGTAAAAACGGCGTGGAATACACAAACCGTTTTTTAAGCATGTCTGATTTTGTAAATTACTTCGGCTACTGTATCTATCCCGAAAATTTCAAGCTGGACGAACACGGACAGCTGTCGTTTGATGCTTTTTATCGTTTGGAGCATATGGAGGAAGGTGCTTTTGCACAACAGGAACCTTCTGCGGAAGGAGATTCCGAACACAGCACACAGCCGGAAGAATCCGATTCCTCACTGCGGCCGGAAAACGTTGCTGTATCCGGTAAAAGTCAGGAAGAGATTGCCCTTTTGGCGGAGAAATTAAATGCCAGTACGACGGAGCAGCTGGAGGATTTGGTTTTTTCTCATATTATGTCCAAAAATCCGAATCATATCGATGTCTCCAGGGAGGATGACGGCACTCTTGTAGTATATGTTCCCCTGCTGAATTGCCGGTATGCGACTACGGAAGGAGAGCGCCAGCTGACAAAATATGCAGACAACTGGATGGATTATATGCAGCTTCAGGATAATGTGGCTGCTGTCATTGAAGATATTCAGGAAAGTTATCAGCGGTATCAGATATGCAATGATGCCTACAAAGAGGAAAACAGCAATGTAAAGTATATGGTACGGATGATGACGGACACAGGCATGTGCACCTATACCAACAGAGCCGATCTGGAGGAGGCTGAAGATGATTATGTCACTGAATCCTTTAATGAATACAGATGGTACCTGATCTATTATCCGGACAGTCTGGTCTTTATGGGAAATACGATATTGAGCGAGGAGGAAATAGACGGTTATATCAGCACATATGGATATGCTTATCCGGATACCACCCATATCTGGCTGGGCGTGGATTCCAGCTATGCCATTGAAGGGGACGCCTTTTATGAAGCGAATGCTCTTTATCAGAAGATCGTTCCCAATATCAATCGTATCATCGGCCTGATTTTCTTTCTGGCAGCAGCATGGGTGATATTGGGGATCTATCTGACGGTTACAGCCGGTGTTGCCGTCAGCGAAAAGGGAGAGCAGATATGGTATCTGAATCGTTTTGACCGCGTCTGGACAGAGCTTATTTTTCTGCTGGCGGCCGCTTTCGGATTTGGGGGTATCCATGGATATCATAAGCTCATGGACATCGTCGGAAGCGTAAACAGTGTTCCTCAAGTTCTGGGAATTCCGCTGAACAATCTGTACCGTTATGGGTTGTTTGCTTTGTATGGTCTGTATGTGAGTATTGCTTTCAATTTAGTCTGGTACAGTCTGACCAGACGGATCAAGGCCAATAATCTGTGGAGAGACAGTTTTATACACTTTTTCTGCAGAGGGGTGGAAAACTCCCTGCGGTTTATTTTCCATCATAAGAATTCCGTGGTCAGCACGCTCCTGCCGTACAATGTTTTTCTGTTCAGCAATCTGGCCGCCATTATGACTGTATATACCTTACGGGAACGGCCGATGTATATGTTGTTTTTAGCGCTGTTTATGGTAGTGGCAGACGGAATTGTCGGTGTGCTCATTTTCAGGCGGAACGGAGAAATGAGTGAGATCGTGGATGGAATTAAAAGGATTCGGGACGGAGAGGTGGATTTCAAGCTGGATTCCGACAGTCTGCATGGTTCCAGCCGGGAACTGGCAGATGCGGTGAACAATATCGGGGAGGGTATCCGAAAAGCCGTAAATACCAGCATGAAAGATGAACAGATGAAGACGGATCTGATCACCAATGTGTCACATGATATTAAGACGCCGCTTACCTCCATTATCAATTATGTAGATCTGCTGAAGCGTTTAAATATCCCGGAAGAACCGGCGAAAAAATATATCGATATTCTGGACGGCAAAACACAGCGGCTGAAACAGCTGACAGATGACCTGGTGGAAGCTTCCAAAATTTCTTCCGGAAACATCGAACTGGAAATGGAAAAATTGAATCTGACCGAGCTGGTCAACCAGGGAATCGGCGAGTTTTCGGAGAAAATGGAAGAATGCAGGCTGCAGATTGTTTTTGAAGAGACGGACAGCCCAGCCTATATTTATGCTGACAGCCGCAGAATGTGGCGAGTCATGGAAAATCTCTTCAATAATGTATGCAAGTATGCGCTGGAGGGAACCAGAGTATACATTGATATTACAAAAGGCGCCTCCATAGAGGTATCTATAAAGAATATTTCCAGGCAGCAGATGAATGTCCGGTCAGATGAATTGACAGAACGTTTCATAAGGGGCGATTCATCACGTACTACAGAAGGCAGCGGCCTTGGATTATATATTGCCAGAAGTCTTGTACAGGTACAGGGCGGAAGCTTTGAACTATATCTGGACGGAGATTTATTTAAAACGGTGTTTTCCTTTCCGGAATACAATCCATCTTTAGAGGAACATCCCGATTCAGATACAATAGAAGGAGGTCATTCCATGCAAGGGGGACATTCCATGGAACCGGAATCGACAGAGACGCTTAAAGATAATAGGAAAAGGAACAGATAATATGGATGAATATTCCACGGAAAAAGAACGATCCATGAAAAGAAAAGCGCACAGAATCCAAAGCATTCTGCCCGGGAGCATTGCCGAAGAACTGGAAATCGAAGCAGGAGATTTGCTGCTGTCTGTCAATCAAAAGGAAATCGAAGATATATTTGACTATCAGTTTCTGATTCAGGATACCGATATTGAGATCCTGATTGAGAAAGCTGACGGAGAACAGTGGCTTCTGGAGGTTGAGAAGGACTTCGACGAGGATCTGGGAATCGAATTTGAGACCGGGCTTATGGATGCGTACAGGCGCTGCCGGAATCAATGTATTTTCTGCTTTATAGACCAGATGCCTCCGGATATGCGGGAAACTTTGTATTTCAAGGATGATGACTCCAGACTCTCCTTCCTGCAGGGTAATTATGTGACGCTGACGAATATGTCGGAGCATGATATTGACAGAATATGCCGGTATCATCTCTCCCCCATCAATATCTCCTTTCATACAATGAACCCCGAACTGCGCTGCAGGATGCTGAACAATCGTTTTGCGGGGGAGGCGCTGAAGAAGGTGGATGTTCTCCATGCGGCCGGTATCAGGATGAACGGACAGATCGTGCTGTGCAGGGGAGTCAATGACGGATCAGAACTGGTATACAGCATCGAGCAGTTGATAAGGTATATTCCCTGCCTGGAAAGTGTGTCCATAGTGCCGGTGGGGCTGACAAAATACAGAGAAGGCTTATACCCCCTGGAACCTTTCAGCCGGGAGGATGCCGTTTCCGTCATAGAAACCGTCGAAAAATACCAGCAGGCCTGTTATACGCAGTTCGGCACGCATTTTGTCCATGCCAGCGACGAGTGGTATATTCTGGCAGAACGGGAAATGCCGGAGGCCAAACGCTATGACGGATATCTGCAATTGGAAAACGGGGTTGGCATGCTGCGGCTTTTGCTGGATGAATTTGAAGAATGTTTGGAGCATCTACAGCCGGATACCGAGGTTTTCCATCAGGAGGAACTGTCAATTGCCACAGGGAAACTGCCTGGGCCGTATATCCAGAGGATGGCCCGCAGGATGATGGATATCTATCCGGGGATGGTGATCCATGTATATCCCGTTACGAATGATTTCTTCGGAGAACAGATCACGGTATCCGGGCTGCTGACCGGACAGGATCTGCTGGCTCAGCTGACCGGAAGGCCCCTTGGAAACCGCCTGCTTTTGCCGGAAAACGTCCTGCGCAGCGGGGAAGATGTATTTTTGGACGATATGCGGGTGGGAGAATTGGAAAAAGCTTTACAAGTACCGATTAATATTGTAAAATCAAGCGGGACTGACTTTGTGGAAGCAATCCTGGGAGAACGGATTGCGGTAGAAGAATGACAGAGGTGAGATATGGCAAAGAAGAGTAGAAAACCGATTGTGGCGGTGGTAGGAAGACCCAATGTAGGAAAATCCACCCTGTTCAATGCCCTTGCAGGAGCGCGGATTTCCATTGTTAAGGATACCCCCGGCATTACCCGGGACAGAATTTATGCGGATGTCACATGGCTGGATCAGACGTTCACCCTGATCGATACAGGCGGTATCGAGCCGGACAGCAGAGATGTCATCCTGTCTCAGATGAGAGCCCAGGCCCAGATTGCCATGGAGACGGCGGATGTGATTCTCTTTCTCGTTGATGTGAAGGACGGATTGGTGGATTCGGATTCCAAAGTGGCAGATATGCTAAGACGCTCTCATAAGCCTGTGGTGCTGGTAGTCAACAAGGTAGACAGCTTTGAGAAATATATGGCGGATGTCTATGAATTCTATAATCTCGGTATCGGCGAGCCCCACCCGATTTCAGCGGCAAACAAGCTGGGGCTGGGCGATATGCTGGAAGAAGTGATCTCTCATTTTGACACGGCGGCAGAGGAAGAGGATGAGGATGAACGAACGCGGGTGGCGATTGTCGGCAAACCCAATGTGGGAAAATCGTCTCTGATCAACAAATTATTAGGGGAAGAACGTCTCATTGTATCCGATATTGCGGGAACCACCAGGGATGCCGTGGATACGGAGATTGTTCATAACGGCAAAGAATATGTCTTTATCGATACCGCCGGATTACGCCGGAAAAACAAGATCAAAGAAGAGCTTGAGCGCTATATGATCGTGCGGGCCGTCAGCGCGGTGGAGCGGGCGGATATCGTGGTGCTGGTTATCGACGCAGTGGAAGGCGTCAGCGAACAGGATGCCAAGATTGCGGGAATCGCCCATGAGCGCGGCAAGGCGGTCATCATTGCGGTGAATAAATGGGATGCTGTAGAGAAAGACGACAAGACGATTTACGAAGTGACGAATAAAGTGCGGAATGTTCTGTCTTATATGCCTTATGCGGAGATAGTGTTCATATCCGCATTGACAGGACAGCGGCTGCCTAAGCTTTTCGATACCATCGATATGGTCAGCGAGAACCATTCCATGCGGGTTGCGACAGGCGTGCTGAACGAAATTATGACAGAGGCGACGGCTCTTCAGCAGCCGCCTTCGGATAAGGGAAAACGGCTGAGACTTTACTACATTACTCAGGTAGCCGTAAAGCCTCCCACATTTGTAATCTTTGTCAACAATAAAGAACTGATGCATTTTTCCTATACCAGATATATTGAAAATCAGATTCGGGAAACTTTTGGATTCAGAGGGACACCTCTGCGCTTTATTATCCGGGAACGAACGGAAAAAGAATAATCCTGATAAACAAAAGGCATTCCAGGCAAAAAGGAGCAACAGAGTATATGGAAAGGATATATTGTATAGCAATCGGTTATCTGTTTGGGCTGTTCCAGACAGCTTACTTCTATGGCAGGGTACATGGAATCGATATCAGACAGTATGGCAGTGGAAATGCGGGAAGCACCAACGCGCTTCGGGTTCTGGGAACAAAAGCGGGGTTGATCGTACTGGCAGGAGATTGTCTGAAATGTATGGCGGCAGTATGGGTTTCCAGGCTGCTTTTCGGAAACAGCCATCCGGACATGATCTATCTGCTCAGTCTTTATGCGGGAGCAGGAGCCGTACTGGGACATAACTATCCGTTTTATATGAATTTCAAGGGGGGAAAGGGGATTGCCGCCACGGCCGGGCTGATTCTTTCTTTTCATCCGTATTTCATTATCATGGGTGTGGCGGTGTTTTTCGGTATTTTCTTTACCACGCATCTGGTATCTCTTGGTTCCCTGCTGGTGTATCTGGGATTTGTGATCGAGATAGTGGTATGCGGCCAGATGGGCGTATTTGCCGGCGTAACCCAGGCACAGCTGATCGAGATGTATGTGCTCTCCCTCCTGCTGGCGATACTGGCTTATTGGAAGCATCGTGAAAATATTGTCCGTCTGCTTCATGGGAATGAACGGAGGACCTACCTGTTAAAGAAGAATAAAGTAGATTTGGAAGAGAAAAAAATGTAAAAGCAGCGCAAAGAGCTGCGGAAAAGAGGCGCTATGGCAAAGATAGGCATCATCGGCGGGGGCAGCTGGGGAATCGCGCTGGCTGTATTACTGCGAAGGAACGGGCATGAGATTACGGTCTGGTCCGCATTGGAACAGGAAATCGCGATGCTGAAGGAACGGCATGAACATAAGATGCTTCCGGGCGTAAGGCTGCCGGAGGATATGGTATTTACCGCCCAGGAGCAGGAGGCGGCGGATGCAAAAGATTTGCTGGTGATGGCGGTGGCCAGCTCCTATACCAGGGAGACGGTTCATCGGTTTGGGCCTTATATTGCGCCGCGGCAGAAAATCCTGAATGTGGCCAAGGGCATAGAGGAGCATACGCTGATGACACTGTCCGAGATCATCGAACAGGAAATTCCCCAGGCGGATGTGGCTGTCATGTCAGGACCTTCCCATGCGGAGGAGGTCGGCAGAGGTCTGCCCACCACCATTGTGGTAGGCGCGAAATCCAGGGCGACGGCGGAATATATTCAGAATCTGTTTATGAATGAAGTTTTCCGCGTCTACACCAGTCCTGATATCCTCGGCATGGAACTGGGAGGCGCTCTGAAAAATGTGGTGGCGCTTGCGGCGGGAATTGCAGACGGGCTCGGATATGGGGACAATACAAAGGCCGCGTTGATTACCCGCGGAATCACCGAGATCGCAAGGCTTGGGATTGCCATGGGCGGAAAGTTCGAAACCTTCTGCGGTCTCACCGGCATAGGAGATCTGATCGTGACCTGCGCCAGCATGCATTCCAGAAACCGTCGGGCAGGTATCCTCATCGGGCAGGGAAAATCCTATGAGGAGGCCATGAATGAAGTACAGATGGTGGTGGAGGGCGTATACTCCGCCAAAGCGGCTATGAAGCTTGCCGAAAAATACAATATCCAGCTGCCTATCATTGAGCAGGTAAACCAGGTGCTGTTTGGCGGAAAAAGTGCTGATCAGGCGGTAAAAGAACTGATGCTTCGGGACAAGAAACTGGAAGTGTCCGATTTGCCATGGGCGGAGGAGTGAACTTCGCTATTGTAGGATGATAAATATGACAAAGCAGCAATTGAGACAGAAAGTAGATACCAATGTACAGACCGAAGGATCTCCATGGCGGATTATTCTCCTGTTTTCCTTACCGCTTATGGCCGGAAATATTTTTCAGCAGATGTATACCGTGGTGGATACGGCTGTGGTGGGGAAGGGCCTGGGCGTAGAAGCGCTGGCTGCATTGGGAGCCGTAGACTGGCTGAACTGGCTGACGCTTGGGGTAAGCCAGGGATTTGCTCAGGGATTTTCCATATTGATGGCTCAGAAATTCGGAGCCGGCGAGAAAGAAAAGCTGCGAAGAGTTATCACGAATTCCATATTTCTGGCAATATTGTGCGCGGCAGCGCTGACCTTTCTCAGCGAGGCAGCGGCAGGGTGGGCCATCTCCCTGCTCAAGACGCCGGAGGAGATCCGTCCGATCTCCATGGCATATCTGCGGATTTTGTTCGGTGGACTACCCATAGTGATGGCGTATAATTTGGCGGCTGCCATATTGCGCGCACTGGGCAACGGCAGAAAGCCTCTGATCGCCATGGTGATCGCTTCCTTGACAAATATTGCGCTGGATTTCCTTTTTGTCATGGGCTTTCACTGGGGCGTAGAGGGCGCCGCAGCGGCCACTCTGATTGCCCAATGTCTGTCCGCTGCCTACTGTATCCAACATATTCTGCGGATAGAAGCGCTTCGGCTGAAAAGGGAGGACTGGAAGCCGGATGGAAGGCTTTGCGGCACGCTGATGAAACTGGGCCTGCCCATGGCATTCCAGAATACGGTGATTTCGGTAGGCGGAATGATCGTGCAGATGATCGTGAACGGGTTCGGTGTGGTCTTTATCGCAGGAATGACGGCAACAAATAAACTGTACGGTATTTTGGAGGTGGCGGCTACCTCTTACGGATATGCCATGGTCACTTATTCCGGACAGAATCTGGGGGCGGGGAAGCTTCGCCGGATATCGGAAGGGATCCGTGCAGGGCTGGTGATCGCCATGCTGACATCCATCCTGATCACCGGAATTATGCTGGGATTCGGAAGGTGGATTCTGGCGTGGTTTATGCCGGAGAATGCGGCGTCCGGTGAAGCGGCGCTGGAGATTGCATATCGCTATCTTGCAATCATGTCCCTCTGCCTGCCGGTACTCTATGTACTGCACATTACCAGAAGCTGTATTCAGGGCCTGGGAAATACGCTCCTGCCAATGGCTTCAGGTGTGGCGGAGTTCGTCATGCGTACGGGGGCGGCATTGCTGCTTCCGGTGCTTTTCGGAGAAAACGGAATCATGTATGCCGAAGTTCTGGCCTGGCTGGGGGCAGATCTGATTCTAGTGCCCAGCTACCTGTATATGATGCGGAAGCTGAAATCGGTGCGTCCAGCCCTGCCCTAGCCGTAATCCGCGGCGGAAGTATTATCCACAAAATTAAATTTCAGCACTTTTCACAATGTCTTAATCGGGGTTCTAAACAGTAACCGACGGAAAATTTTTACAAAAACCGGTTGACATTCCGATAAAATATGCTTATACTGAAAAAGGTCAAAAAATAGAAGGAAGGAGGCATGAAACGATGACCAAGTTGAGAATTTTTGTATCACAATCGAATATATCAGGAAATTTGCCTCCCGCAGATTATGGAAGAAGATTCCATTGTAGATTAAGTTAAACGGCAGTTTTGTGCGTTTCTGAATAATGGTATGAAATAAACCATGGCTATCTACTGTTAGGAGCCATGGTTTTTTTGCACTGTTTTTCCGATAGACGGTAAAACGCGTTGTAACTTGCGGGAGTGGATTTGAAGTGCAATAGCCCCAGACGGGCCGTTGCAAAAGAAGGGTGGAGGATTAGGATGAATTTACCGAAAAGTTTTGCAGAAGTCGCCGGTAAATACGGAATAGAAAAAGAAAAGATCATATTTGCCGCAATGGCGGATTTCGATGAGGAATATCGTTTCGCGGATTCCATTGTGGCGCTGACCGGTGAAAAGCTGCTCCTGGCGGTTTATCCCTACCGGGAAAAGGCGGAGTACCGCTTAGGTGGTTATGGGGGATGGCAGTTTACGGAACAGGATCATTCACGGGAACTTGCGCTGTCAGAGGAACCTGCATTGCAGATTTTTGAGTTGGCGAGTATCGGGAAGATGGAGGTGCTGCGCCAGGTGGCCACGGGTGCGTTGATGGTTGAAATAGACGGTATAGAACGCAATCTCAGTCATTTTTCCAATACACGAATGGAGATGTTCCTGCGGCTGTGCAGCCTGACAGAGAAGGTGAAAAAAGGGGAGGAGATTACAGAGGAGGATTTAAATGTCAAAAAGGGGAAGGAATGCTGCCCCAAGTGCGGCATGATCTATCCTGACCAGGAGAGAAAGGTGTGCCCCAAATGCATGGATAAGAAATCTATCCTGCTGCGGGTGGTTTCCTATTTTAAGCCTTATACGAAATATCTGGCGGTGATGGTGCTCTGCTATCTGGGCACGGCGGCGCTGAATCTGGTATGGCCCTACTTAAGCGGCACGGTGCTCTATGACCAGGTGCTGGCGAAAGACGAGGATTTTCTGAAGCTGCTTCATCTTCCGGCAGGACGCTTTACGGCGGCGCTGACCATACTGGTGATCGCCATGATCCTGGCTAAGGTGCTGATGCAGGGACTGGGAATCCTGCAGGGCGTACTGACTGCCAGAATCGCGCCGGAAGTGGTGGCCACCCTGAAGAGCCAGGTCTTCTCCTCCATGGGAAAGCTGTCCATCAGCTTTTATACCAAGCGTCAGACCGGCGGCCTGATGACCCGTGTGTCCGATGATGCGGAAGAGATTTCAAGCTTTTTCATTGACGGGATACCGTATTTTTTTATCAATATAGGAAATATCATTGCTACAAGTGCGATTATGTTCTGGCTGGATCCGCTATTGGCGGCGGTGTCGCTGATTCTCATGCCCCTGCTGGTGTTTTTAAGTTACCGAATGGTGCCTCAGATGTGGCATTATTACGGCAAAAGGCATCGCGCGAACCGCCGGCTGAAGGGACAGATGAACGAAAATTTTACAGGCGCGCGGGTGGTGAAAGCCTTCGGCCAGCAGAAACAGGAGATGAGCCGGTTTTCCAAAAATAACGGAAAAGTGAAAAGTGCGGAGATGGATGTGGCCCGTTATGATATCAAGTTTTTTGCTCTCTATTTTACCGTGGAGGATACCATCGGCTTCCTGGTCTGGGCGGTAGGAGGCGCAATGATGATCAGCGGCGCCAATATTGAACTGGGTGTACTGCTTACCTTCTCGGGCTATGTGGGGCAGTTAAAGGGGCCGTTGGAGTTCTTCTCCCGCAGCGTGCGCTGGTATACCGAGTGCATGAATTCGGCTCAGCGTATGTTCGAGATCATCGACGCGGTGCCGGAGGTGAAGGAGGCGCCGGATCCCCTGCGCCCGGAGGAACTGAAGGGCGAGATCGAGCTTAGGAATGTTACTTTTGGCTACGAAGCCAATAAACCAATTTTGAAAGATATCAGCTTCCATGTGAATGCCGGAGAGGTGTTCGGCATCGTAGGAAGATCCGGGGCCGGAAAATCTACTTTGGTTAATCTGATTTCCAGGCTTTACGATACGCAGGAGGGCGAAGTCCTGGTGGACGGCGTCAATGTGAAGAGGTACGGATTCCGAGAACTGCGCAGGAACGTAGCCATGGTGTCCCAGGAAACCTATATTTTCATGGGCACGGTGGCGGAAAATATCGCCTATGCCAGGCCGGAGGCCACCAGGGAGGAAATTATCCGTGCAGCGGTCCAGGCCAATGCTCATGATTTTATCTGCAAGATGCCGGAGGGGTATGATACATTGCTGGGTTCCTCCAGCCGTTCCCTTTCAGGGGGAGAGAAACAGCGAATCTCTATTGCCAGGGCGATTCTGGCAGATCCGAAGATTCTGATCCTGGACGAGGCTACCTCGGCGGTGGATACGGAGACGGAGCTGGCTATTCAGAAATCTCTGGAGCGCCTGGAGAAGGGCAGGACTGTATTGTCCATCGCCCACCGGCTTTCCACGCTGCGCAATGCAACCCATCTGATCGTGCTGGATGACGGAAGACTGACCGAATCCGGAACCCACGAGGAATTGCTGGCGCAGAAAGGGACTTATTATAAACTCAGCGAACTGCAGACCAAGGCGCTCGCCATGCGCGGAATCGAGTAAGCGCAGGAGCTTTTAATGCCTCCAAAGCGAGCGGGGAGAACCCTGTGAGATGCGGAATCGAAGAAGCCCCGGAGGGCAGGGCCAATGCAGGGAATCGAATAAAACAGAGAGCATGGGACGGCGAAAAGGCCAGAAAGGATATATTATGGAAGGAAATGAAAACAGCAGCATGGATCTGCTTGATTTAAAAGAATTTGACGAAGAAGCTCTGAAGAAAGAATCCGAAGAGCTGTTGGAAATGCGTATGCTGAATGAGGAGAACGCCGTTTTCAGCCGGACGCCGGGAGGCTTCATCGCCCTGAAGACAAAGGAAAAAGAATATGCCAGGGTGGGGGTTTACCTTACATTCCCGCTGACCAACCCGGAGGAATTCATCTCTATCCGGGAGGCGGACGAGAAGGCGAAGGAGATCGGCATGGTAGAGAAGCTTTCCTCGCTTCCGAAAGACCAGCAGGAGATGCTGCGGGAACAGATCAAGCTGCGCTATTTTATGCCGGTGATCACCAAGGTGCTGGATATAAAGGACGAATACGGATATGCCTACTGGAATGTGGCGACTACCTTCGGGGCATGCCGTTTTACGACCCAGATTAGCGGCAACGCGGTGATTCAATTAAGTGATTCCCGGCTGCTGGTGACGGATATTGACGGAAACCGCTATGAGATCCCTGATCTATACAGGCTCGGCGTCATGGAGCGGAAGAAGCTGGATCTCTTTATTTAGAAATTGTGCAGAAACAGTTTGCGACAGTTTTGCGATAGAAAGGCAACTGAAATTTATGAGACTATTATATTCATTAAACCAAAACCAGAGAACGGCTCTGGGACTGGAGGCCGGGGAGGAGATTATGTACTGTGTTCCCGTGGATCTGGCCTTTGACAATCGGAAGATGCAGGCCAGGGAAGCCTATGCGGGCGATATCTGGCTGGCCGTGACCCAGGAGAGGCTTCTGGTGCTGGAGGGAGAGAAGTTAAGCGCCGCATTCTGGCTGGATGACTGCGAGAAGATCAAATGCGAGCATCAGGTCCATAGCGGTATCCTGACCGTAACGAAGAAGGATGGGCAGATGATCTGTGCGGCGCGTTTTTCCATGCGCCATATCGTCAGAGTGGCATATGTGGCCAGAGGCGCCCAAACCATCCTCATGGCTCGCAGGACGGGGGAGGAGCCGGAGCAGGTGGTGAGCCTGGAGTATGAGAAATATTGTGAAAAGTGCGGCAGAGCCTTGCCGGGAACCAGCAAGTGCCCTTACTGCGAGGGCAAGACGGCGCTGTTGAAGAAATTTATGGAGCTATGCGGAGATTATGTGGGAAAGCTTGCGCTGATCTCCCTGCTTATGGTTCTTCTATCCGGGATAAACCTGGTGATTCCCATGGTACAGCGTAACTTTATCGACGGTTCATTGTCTACGGGTAAGGGTACCTGGGCGGACTGGTGGGCATTTGCGGGAGTAACCTTTGTCATGTTGATTGCCCGGATTGCGCTGGATAATTTCCACTACTGGCAGTGTATGTCCCTGGGAACGTCCCTGAGCATGACCCTGCGCCAGAAGCTTTATTACAAGATCCAGGCGCTGTCTCTGTCCTTTATCAACAACAGGAAGCCGGGAGAACTGCTGAACCGAGTCTCACGGGATACCAGGATGGTCCGCGAGTTTATGGAGGAAGTCTTCGCAGGCATGTTTTCCACGCTGATTACCATGATAGCATCGGCGGCAGTGATGTTCTCCATCAGCTGGAAAATGACATTGATGGCGCTGACTTTCATAGGCGTTGTGTTCGTGGTGACCAGGCTGTTCTGGCATCATATTCATACGATTTTTCATAAGCAATGGCTGAAATCCGATGACCTGGCCAGCAACCTGCAAGATATTATCTCCGGAATGCGGGTGGTGAAGACCTTCGGGAAGGAAGAGCGGGAGGCCGCCCGGTTTCAGGAGAAGACAATGGAATTTGCCAGGATAAGCAAAAAGAACGAGACCTTCTGGGCGGTGTTTTTCCCGATTCTCACCTTTCTGATGGGCGCGGGATCCTACATTGCCGTATACTTCGGGGGCAGGGATGTGCTTGGCGGCGATATGTCATTGGGAGAGCTGGTGCAGTTTATCAGCTATTGCGGATATCTGTTCGGCCCCTTAAACTGGATGACCCATATGCCCAGGATGGTGATGCAGATGGTCACCAGTATGAATCGGATCTACGATGTATTAGATGAAGAACCGCTGATCGTGGACAAGGCAGACAGCAAGGCATTCCCGATTCAGGGTGCCTTTACATTCGAGCATGTGTCCTTCGGTTACCATACCTACGAGCCGGTGCTGGAGAATATCGATTTTGCGGTAAAGCCCGGGGAAATGATCGGCCTGGTGGGAGCTTCCGGCACGGGAAAATCTACTTTGATCAACCTGATCATGCGCCTGTATGACGTGGATCAGGGAAGGATCACCTTAGACGGAGTAGATCTGCGCAATATCAATACGGAGAGCCTGCATTCACAGATCGGTGTGGTGCTCCAGGAAACTTTCCTGTTCTCCGGCAGCATCCTTGCCAATATTCGTTTTGCCAGACAGGATGCATCTCTGGCGGAGGTAATCCAGGCGGCCAAGGCGGCCAATGCCCATGATTTTATCTGTAAGACACCGGACGGCTACAATACTTATGTGGGGGAGCACGGCTATAACTTGTCCGGCGGAGAGCGGCAGAGAATCGCCATCGCCAGAGCCATCCTGAACAATCCCAGGCTGCTGATCCTGGATGAGGCAACCTCCGCATTGGATACGGAGAGCGAATTCCTGATCCAGCAGGCTCTGGACCGGTTGATAAAGGGCAGAACTACCTTTGCCATTGCCCACAGGCTTTCCACTCTGCGCAACGCAGACAGACTCGTGGTAATTGATCAGCACGGCATCGCCGAGATCGGCACCCACAATGAACTGCTGGAGAAGAAGGGGATCTATTACGGCCTGGTGACGGCGCAGCTTAAGATGGCGGAAGGGAAGTAAGACATACATTTTATAGAAATTTCCAAAAGAAATTTTACAATCCCAATATTTTGTGTTAGAATAAGGGCGGATGTACCAAATCATGGTATTCCGCCCGATTTGTGTGTGCCCGGGCAGCTAAATGACACAAAAGAAACAGAACAGGAGCGATACCAATGCCGGAACAAATTCCAGTAGATGAACTGACACCCATGATGCAGCAATATATAGAAACAAAGAAGCAGTATGCCGACTGCATCCTGTTCTACCGATTAGGAGACTTTTATGAAATGTTTTTCGAGGATGCCCGGATTGTGTCCAGTGAGCTGGAGCTGACTCTGACGGGGAAGTCCTGTGGGCTTGCCGAGCGTGCCCCCATGTGCGGCGTGCCTTATCATGCTGTAGAAGGATATTTGACCAAGCTGGTCAACAGAGGCTATAAGGTTGCCATCTGTGAGCAGGTGGAGGATCCTAAACTGGCAAAGGGGCTGGTAAAGCGGGAAGTGATCCGCATTGTGACTCCCGGTACCAACCTGAATCTCCAGTCCCTGGAAGAATCAAAAAACAATTTCCTTCTGTGTATCGCTTATACACCTACAAAGATCGGTATCTCTGTTGCGGATGTGACCACCGGAGACTATTACCTCACGGAGGTGGAGGATCTAAAAAAACTAAATGACGAATTGATGAAGTACGAGCCTTCCGAGGTGATCTGCAATGAAGCTTTTCTTGTCAGCGGTTTTGACGTGGAAAGTCTTCGGAGCCGTTATCATATTTCCGTCAATGCACTGGAGCCTCATCTGTTCGATGACGACGGGTGCCGCAGGATTCTGCAGAGGCATTTCAAGGTAAATACTCTGGCAGGTCTGGGGATCGGCGATTTCCCCACCGGCATGACGGCAGCCGGCGCTCTTCTGCAATATCTCTATGATACACAGAAGACGGAGCTGGCACATTTTACCCATATTTATCCATACCTCACCAATAAATATATGCTTCTGGACAGTTCTACCAGACGGAATCTGGAGCTGACGGAGACTCTGCGTGAGAAGCAGAAGCGGGGGTCTCTGCTTTGGGTGTTGGACAAGACGAAAACTGCCATGGGCGGCCGGCTTCTCCGGAGTATGCTGGAACAGCCTCTGATTGACAAAGAGGAGATGGAGCGGCGTTTGGATGCAGTGGAAGCTCTTGGCGGAAACAGTGTCTCCAGGGATGAGATACGGGAATACCTGAATTCGGTTTATGACTTAGAGCGTCTGCTGAGCAAGGTTACTTACAAGACGGCAAATCCCAGAGATTTTATCGCCTTCCGCAATTCGCTTCAGATGCTTCCCGCCGTCAAATCTGTCCTGAAAGACTTTTCCGGGGACGAGCTTTCCGGAATCGAAGGGGAGATCGACGGCCTTCAGGATATTTATCAGCTGATTCTGGCCGCCATTGAGGAGGAGCCGCCTGTTACTATCAGAGAGGGCGGTATGATCCGGGACGGTTTTGACGAGACTGTGGATATGCTGCGCAGTGCAAAGCGGGACGGAAAGCAGTGGCTGGCGGAATTGGAGGAGCAGGATCGGGAAAGGACCGGCATCAAAAATCTGAAAATTAAATACAACAAAGTGTTCGGTTACTATTTTGAGGTCACGAATTCCTATAAAAATATGGTGCCGGAGGACTATATCCGGAAACAGACGCTGGCCAATGCCGAACGCTATACCACACCCAGGTTAAAGGAACTGGAGGATACCATTCTGAATGCGGAGGACAAGCTGACTACCCTGGAATACGACCTGTTCTGTAAAATACGGGATTCCATTGCCATGGAGCTGGAACGGATTCAGAAAACTGCCAGAGCAGTGGCAAGGCTGGATGTCTACGCTTCTCTGTCCCTGGTATCGGAGCGGAATCATTATGTGCGTCCTAAGCTGAATGAAAAGGGAATCATCGATATCAAGGACGGCCGTCATCCGGTGGTGGAGCAGATGATCACCAATGATATGTTTATTGCCAACGATACCTTTCTCGACAACAGCAAGCATTGTATCAGCATTATCACAGGACCCAATATGGCGGGAAAATCTACTTATATGCGCCAGGCGGCTCTGATCGTGTTGATGGCTCAGATCGGCTGCTTTGTTCCGGCTAAAAGTGCCAATATCGGCATTGTGGACAGAATTTTTACCCGTGTGGGAGCCTCTGATGATCTGGCCAGCGGGCAATCCACTTTCATGGTGGAAATGAACGAGGTGGCAAACATTCTCCGCAATGCGACTTCCTCCAGTCTCCTGATTCTGGATGAAATCGGCAGAGGAACCTCCACCTTTGACGGACTCAGCATTGCATGGGCTGTCATAGAGCATATCAGCAACCGCAAGCTCCTGGGTGCAAAAACCCTGTTTGCCACCCATTATCACGAGTTGACCGAGCTGGAAGGTAAGATGAGCAATGTGAATAATTACTGCATCGCCGTAAAAGAGCGGGGAGACGATATTGTCTTTCTCCGTAAGATTATCAAGGGCGGCGCCGATAAAAGCTATGGTATCCAGGTTGCCAGACTGGCCGGTGTGCCCGATATGGTGATCGACCGGGCAAAGGAAATCGTCGAGCAGCTTACGGACAATGATATCACAGAAAAGATTCAGAATATCGCTGTGGAGGTCAAGGACGGAAAGACAAAGAAACAGCCGAAATTAGATGAAATGGAATTATCCCAAATGTCCCTGTTCGATACGGTAAAGGATGAAGATGTTCTGCAGGAGCTGATGGATGTAGAGGTCAATACGCTGGCGCCCATCGATGCGCTGAACGTGCTATACCGGCTTCAGAATAAGCTGAAAAATCGTTGGAAGGGGTAGAAAGGCGAAACATGGCACAGATACATATTCTGAATGCAGAGACCATAGACAAGATTGCCGCCGGAGAAGTGGTGGAGCGTCCCGGCAGTGTGGTGAAGGAACTGGTGGAAAATGCCATTGACGCTGGCGCAACGGCGATTACCGTGGAGGCAAAGGAAGGCGGGATAGAATTCATCCGCGTGACAGACAATGGATGCGGCATGGAAAAAGATCAGCTTCGTCAGGCATTTCTCCGGCATGCCACCAGCAAAATTGAGGACGCGGAGGATCTGGCGAGGATTTCCAGTCTGGGCTTTCGGGGCGAGGCTTTGTCCAGTATTGCCGCAGTGTCCAAAGTGGAGGTGATCACCAAAACTTCGGCGGATCTTACCGGCAGCCGCATTCTGTTGGAGGGCGCCAGGGAAGTTGCCTTTGACGAAATAGGGGCGCCGGAGGGCACTACTTTTCTGATGAGGAGTCTGTTTTTCAATACGCCGGTTAGGCGTAAATTTTTAAAGCAGCCTGCTACGGAGGGCGGCTATATTGCGGATCTGATGGAGCATCTGGCGCTGTCAAGGCCGGATATCTCATTCAAACTGGTTCTGGGCGGCCAGATGAAATTCCACACCTCCGGCAACGGAGATCTGAGAGAGGTGATCTACCGGATTTACGGTCGGGAAGTGGCGAACGAACTGGTGCCGGTTGGTGGGGAGCATGAGGGCATCCGGATCGAAGGATACCTGGGAAAGCCGGTGCTGGTGCGTTCCAACCGGAATTTCGAGATTTATTTTATGAACGGCAGATTCATCCGCAGCAATATTGTGTCCAAAGCCGTGGAAGAAGGGTATCGGGAATATCTGATGCAGCATAAATTTCCGCTGTGCGTTCTGCATATCAGCATGGATCCGGAACAGGTGGACGTCAATGTACATCCCACCAAAATGGACGTACGCTTCAGCGATCCCATCTGCTTCAGCCGTTTTTTGATGGATACCGTACAGGCCACGTTGCGCCGGCAGGAGATGATCCCCAGGGCTACTCTGTCCACCAGGCAGGAAGAAAAAGCGGAAAAAAAAGCGCAGATAGAGGCTTCTCAAAAGCTTGCCGTGCCGGAACCCTTCGAGCAAAAACGAAATGTTTCCTATCAGGTGATGGAGGCGGCAAGCTATGTTCCACGTCAGCCGGAGAAAAGGGCTTTTGCGGATACGCCTGTGTGGAACCGTATAAAAAAGAACGTATCAGCAAATTCTCCGAAAGCGGAAGCCTCCGTTTTGCCTGAATCAGCCGCTCCTGAGGATGAAGAAGACTTTTTTGAGGAAACCTCGGAATTACCGGAAGACCTGGAAGAAAAAGAAGCCGGAGATCAGGAGCTGCCGGCCTGTCAGGACTCACTCTCGGAGGGATTTCCGGTCATGGAGACACTTGCGGTTGCAGATGCGCTGCCTGCAAAATGTCAGGATCCCAAAACTTTTAAAACGAATAGAGATACAACAGAGGAAATAAACGAAACAGCGGCGCCTGTTACCGGCGTGCAGTTAAACCTTTTCGAGGAAAAAATCCTTACCCGGGAAAACCGCAGCCGTTTTCGTGTCATAGGCCAGGTTTTTGAAACTTACTGGCTGATTGAATTTGAAGAAAAACTTTTGATGATCGATCAGCACGCAGCCCACGAAAAAGTAAATTATGAACGGCTGATGAAGCAGTACCATGAAAAAAGGGTTCTGTCCCAGGGACTGCTGCCCCCGGTGATTGTTAGCCTGTCAGGTCAGGAGGAGAGCGTATTGCGGGAACATCTGGATACTTTTGCAGCGCTGGGGTTTGAGATCGAGACTTTTGGAGGCAGCGAATATGCGCTCCGCAGCGTACCTGTTGATTTATATGGCTGCAATGAGAGGGAAATGTTTCTGGAGGTGCTGGACGGGCTTTTGGGCGGCGTTAATTTCGGCAGTATCCGTGTGATTGAAGAAAAAATTGCCTCCATGTCCTGCAAGGCAGCCGTCAAGGGAAATAATAAATTAAGCTTCGCGGAAGCGGAGGCGCTTGTTGATGAGCTTCTCACGCTGGAAAATCCCTATAACTGCCCTCATGGCAGACCGACGATTATCACTATGACAAAGACGGAGATGGAGCGGAAATTCAAGCGGATTGTCAGCTGACGGGGCGATGTACATTTCCGTTGAAATGCGCGGCAGCCGGCATGGTTTCCGCTGATCGGAAACAGCATGGGTTTCATATAAAAAATGACAGAGGATTGATAGAACGTGTTATCAGATGAACGTATGCACAGCAGAATAAAAGACAATACGGCGCCAATGATCGTCCTTACCGGCCCCACTGCGGTGGGAAAGACAAAGCTGTCTATCGCTCTGTCAAAGGCCGTGAACGGAGAAATTATATCGGCTGATTCCATGCAGGTTTACCGGCACATGAACATTGGATCCGCCAAGATCACGCCCCGGGAAATGCAGGGGATTCCTCATCACATGATCGATATCCTGGATCCGTGGGAGGAATTCAGCGTGGCTGTGTTTAAAAAAAAATGCGAGGAATGTCTCCCGGGTATCTATGGGCGGGGGCATATTCCGATCCTTACGGGCGGCACCGGATTCTATGTGCAGGCGCTGCTGCGGGATATTGACTTTTCAGGCGGCACAGGGGCCGGTGGAGAACAGGGACAGGACAATATACGCTCTTTTCTGGAACGGCTCGCCGCCGATAAGGGGGCCGCATATCTCCACGAAAAGCTAAGGCAGGTGGATCCCCTGTCGGCAGATTTAATCCATGCCAACAACATAAAACGTACCATCCGGGCTTTAGAATATTTTTATTTGACGAAAGAGCCCATTTCGCGCCATAATAAAAGAGAGCGGGAAAAGCCCTCTGCCTACCGTTCCTGCTACTTTGTCCTGAACGACAGCAGAGAGCGTATCTATGAGAAAATCGGACTGCGGGTAGATCAGATGCTGGATCAGGGACTTGTGGCGGAGGTGGAAGCCCTCTGTGCCATGGGGTGTCATCGGGGAATGGTCTCCATGCAGGGGTTGGGATATAAAGAAATACTGGCCTGCCTGGAAGGGGAGATTACCCTGGAGGAGGCCGTGGAACAGATCAAACGCGATACCAGGCATTTCGCCAAAAGGCAGCTGACCTGGTTTCGACGGGAACGGGAAGTCATCTGGGTCAATAAAAATGAATTTGATTACGACGAGGACAGAATATTGGAATTTATGTTGGCCGAACTGCAAAGAAAAGGGATCATTCCCTGCGAATCAGAATCCGCAGCCTGCTGCAAAGAAACAAGGTGACGAGTTTGTCGTCCGTGTGGGTGTGGATCTTAGAAATCCGGCAGGAGTTTGAAACACTCCGGATGGAACAGTAGGAGAGTGCCGTAGGAATCGGAAAACGAAGGACAGGAGGCGGGCGCATCGCCCGGGAATGGTAATGGCAGAGAAAGATTTGACGGAGATGTATGCCTGTATGGGCATTGAAAAAGAAGTATATGCATACGGAAATGAAATCTTGGCAAAATTAGAATCCCGGTTTCGAAAAATAGACGAAAACGCGGAGTATAATCAACTGAAAGTGATAAAAGCCATGCAGGAAAGTCAGGTCAGCGAGGCATGCCTTTTAGGGACCACAGGCTATGGCTATAACGACCTGGGCAGGGACAGGCTGGAGGAGGTGTATGCCAGAGTGTTTTGTACGGAGGATGCCCTGGTGCGCCCTCAGATCACCTGCGGCACTCATGCCCTGGCCCTGGCGCTGATCAGCAATCTGCGTCCCGGCGACGAGCTGCTCTCCCCTGTGGGAAAGCCTTACGATACGCTGGAGGAAGTCATCGGGATCCGGCCCTCCAAAGGCTCCCTGGCAGAATATGGTATCACTTACGCTCAGGTGGATCTGCTTTCTGACGGCAGCTTCGATTATGAGGGAATCCGCCGGGCAATAAACAGGCGCACCCGTCTTGTGACCATACAGCGGTCCAAGGGGTACCAGACCAGGCCCACCCTGTCGGTAGAGCGCATAGGGGAATTGATCTCCTTTGTAAAAGGAATCAAGCCGGACATAATCTGTATGGTGGATAATTGTTACGGGGAATTTGTGGAGAGGACAGAACCTGCGCAGGCGGGAGCGGATATGGTAGTGGGTTCTCTGATCAAGAATCCAGGTGGCGGACTTGCTCCAATCGGCGGCTACATTGCAGGAAAGCGTGAATGTGTGGAAAACGCTGCTTTCCGTCTGACTTCGCCCGGGCTGGGCAAGGAGGTAGGAGCTTCTCTGGGCGTGCTGAAGGATTTCTACCAGGGGCTTTTCCTGGCGCCTACCATAACCGCAGCCGCATTAAAAGGGGCGATTTTCGCGGCCAATCTCTATGAACCCCTGGGTTTTCCGGTGGTGCCTGACAGCCGGGAAAGCCGCCATGATATTATCCAGGCCGTCACCTTCGGGAATCCCGAGGGTGTGATCGCTTTCTGCCGGGGGATCCAGGCGGCTGCTCCGGTGGACAGCCATGTTATTCCCGAGCCTTGGGATATGCCCGGCTATGACGCCCGGGTGATTATGGCCGCCGGTGCTTTCGTGTCAGGGTCCTCTATCGAACTGTCTGCGGACGGCCCCATCAAGCCGCCCTACGCGGTATATTTTCAAGGCGGACTGACCTGGCCCCATGCCAGATTCGGGATTTTAAAATCGCTGCAATCCCTTGTAAACAGCGGCCTGGCGGACCTGAAAAGTCTTAAGATGTAATATTATGCAGAAAAAACTCAAAATAAAATCTATGATTTTTGTGTACAGCACTGGAATTTTGTGGTACTATATAAAAGTGAATGTTCTTGATATCATAACAGGGCAGATATAGGGGGACTTCGCTGCAGGCGGACATGCTTTTCGGGACGTTTTGCAAAAGCAAAAGAGGGAAGAGGAAGCGGTTTGAAAAAAGTAAACTGGGTACTGTTGATACTGGTATTGGTGGGATTTGTCATCGGCAGATTTATCGGTACCTACTTTGAAGGTACCTTTTTAAATTATGGGCAGTCCTTTGGATTAAGCGAACCGGTAGTATTGGATCTGGGTTTCATTCTGCTGACCTTCGGACTGACGATTCGAATCACCATTGCCAGTGTCCTCGGCGTAGTGATCGCATTGGTGGTATACCGTTTTATCAGGTAGAAATTCAGAAATACAGAATGTTTTGATGCGTCGGAGAAGGTAAAAGGAGACGCATGGAGAACAAAACTACAAGAAAAACGACGCAACATGAATTACCTTATGAAAGATTTCTGCGGTTTGGTCCGGAGAATCTTACGGAAGCAGAATTGCTGGCTATCATTATCCGTACGGGGACGAAGCGCAAGAGTGCGCTGGAATTGGCCGAGCAGGTTTTAGGTCTTGCCAGATATCCGAAGGAAGGTTTGCTGGGTCTGTATGACGCTACGTTGGACGAGCTCAAAAGCATCAGCGGTATCGGGGAGGTCAAGGCTGTCAAGTTAAAATGTCTGGCAGAGCTTTCCATGCGGATGAGCATGGCGAGAGCCAGAGAGGGCCTGAATTTTACCAGTTCCGGTCAGGTGGCGGCCTATTTTATGGAAAAACTGCGACACAGGGAGACGGAATGTGTGATTTTGGTCTGTCTGGATGCAAAGGGGCAGATGATCTGCGAGAGAAAGCTGTCGGAAGGCAGCGTCAATATGTCGCTGATTTCGCCGAGAGAGATCTTTTTGGCTGCTTTGGAAAGCAGAGCTGTGAATATCCTGCTTGTGCATAATCATCCCAGCGGGGATCCCACACCCAGCGATGCAGATATCGAACTTACGGATAATGTGCGGGAGGCAGGCAAACAGATGGGAATACCGCTGCTTGACCATATCGTCATCGGCGATAACAGATATGTCAGCTTTAAAGAGGCTGATTGGTTTTATTCCATGTAATTTACTTTAGAAAGGGGCTGTCATTTTGGCAAACAACGCATTCGGTATCGATTTGGGTACCAACAATATTAAAATTTACAGCAGAAGTGATGATAATGTTCTTGTAGAGAAGAACATGATTGCCATTGAAAACAAAAAGGTTCTGTTTGCATATGGGAATTCCGCATTTGAGATGTACGAAAAGGCGCCCGGCAATATTCATATTTCCTATCCGCTGTCAAACGGTGTCATTGCAGACATCAAAAACATGGAAACGCTTGTCCGCTATTTTATCAGCGGATTGCAGAAAGGATTAAACAAGCCGGCAGATTTTTATATTGCCGTCCCGACCGATGTGACGGAGGTGGAAAAGAGGGCCTTTTATGATCTGATTAAGGATGCCAATGTGAAAGCCAAAAAGATCATGGTTGTCGAAAAGGCTGTTGCAGACGGACTGGGACTGGATATTGATGTCAAAAATTCACAGGGGGTGCTGGTGGTCAACGTAGGATTTGATACCACCGAGATTTCGATCCTGTCGCTGGGAGGAATCGTGCTCAGCCGTCTGATCAAGACAGGCGGTTTGAAGTTTGACGAAGCGATCCGCGCTGCGGTGCGCAAAGAATTCAGCCTGATCATCGGCGGCAAGACTTCGGAGATGATCAAGACTACTCTGAAACAGCTGGAAGAAGAAGGGAAAGGCGCCATCGTCTATGGCAGGGATATTGTAACCGGCCTGCCCATTGAGAGAGAGATTCCCACCAAGCTGGTGGTAGAATGTCTGGAGGAACATTTTAATACGATTGTTGACAATGTAAAAGTGATTCTGGAGAGGACTCCTCCGGAACTGGCAGCGGATATTTACCGTCATGGTATCTATCTGACCGGAGGCGCATCTCAGATCAGCCATCTTGCAGATCGTCTGGCCGCCGGGACCGGGCTTAAGGTGAACAAGGCGGAAAATCCTGTTACCAGCGTGGTTATGGGACTGGCAAAGATCATCAAAGATGACAATTATAAGTCTGTAGCCTATGCAATCGAAGGTATGAGTCGATGAGTCCGATCATTAAGAAAAAAGGAGAGAAGTTTACGCTGCCCAGTAAATACCTCCTTTTTATTTTAACAATTCTTTGTACTGTTATGATGTTGGTCACATTTGGTACGGATGTATTTAATAAACCGTTAAATACGGCGGTAGCATATGTGATTATTCCTTTTCAGCAGGGGATCAGCAAGGCCGGCGAATGGCTGTCCAACCGTTCCGAAGAGCTGGTTCAAATCCGGTCTCTGCTGGACGAAAATGCCAGACTGCGGGAGGAGATTGCAAAACTGACGGAAGAAAATACCCTGCTGCAACAGGATAAATATGAGTTAAACCGTCTCAGAGAGCTGGTTTCGCTGGATGAACAATATGCCGGTTACAACAAAATCGGTGCGAGAATCATTGCCCGGGATGCAGGAAACTGGTATTCCTCTTTTGTTATTGACAAAGGGGAAGAAGACGGTCTGTCGGTAGATATGAATGTCATCGCCGGAGGCGGGCTGGTCGGGCGGATTACTTCTGTAGGTCCCAACTGGGCCAGGGTAACCTCTATCATATCCGACAATAGCAACGTAAGTGCAATGACCTTGTCCAGCGAAGACAATCTGACCGTATGCGGCGATTTAAAACAGATGGCAAACGGATATATCACCTTTAAACAGCTGATGGACGGCCAGGATCTGGTACGGGAAGGAGATAAGGTGGTTACCTCCGATATCAGTGATAAATATCTGCCGAATATTCTGATCGGTTATATCAGTGCCATTAACAAAGATGCCAATAATCTGACGAAATCCGGAGAGATCGTTCCGGCAGTTGATTTTGAGCATCTCAGTGAAATTCTGGTGATAACCGATAAAAAGCAGACAGTGATAGAATAGGAAGAAGGTATCATGCTCAGAAAGGTAATTGCAGCCATATTTATAATCGTATGCTTTGTACTGCAGTGCAGTGTTTTTGACAGTTTATCCTTTGCGGGTATTATTCCGAACTTGTTGATTATATTGACGTCTTCCTTTGGCTTTATGTGCGGCGAGAAATACGGCCTGGTGATCGGTTTCTTCTGCGGTCTGCTGAATGACATATTTTTTGGTAGTTTTCTGGGTTTTTATGCCCTGATTTTAATGTACATAGGATTTTTAAACGGTAAGTTCAGCAGAAGTTTTTATCCGGAAGACATTAAGCTTCCTCTGGCATTAATTGTTGTCAGCGATTTGTCCTATGGAATTATATGCTACATTTTGATGTTTATGCTTCGCAGTAGACTGGAGTTTGCCTATTATTTTACCCATATTATTTTACCGGAAGCAATTTACACCATTTTGGTAACCTTGATTTTATATCCGATTATTTTGAGAATAAACCAAAAACTGGAAGCATGGGAAAGAAGGAGAGCACAAAAGTTTGTTTGATGAATTAAAAGATAAAATAATCAGTATTGTGACCAGCAGATTATCCGTTTTTACAATCCTGTTCTGTTGTCTGGCAGGTATATTGATTTATCGCTGCTTTGGTCTGCAGATTATTCAGGGCCAGCAATATCTGGACGATTTTGTCCTTGAGATTGAGAAGACCCGGGATATCGCCAGTACCAGGGGAAATATATATGACAGAAACGGAAATGTGCTGGCCTATAATGAACTGGCTTATTCCGTCAAAATCGAAGATGTGTTTGAGTCCGGGCGGTCCAAGAATGCAAAACTGAATGCCGTTGTTTACAGCCTGATTCAGATGATCGAGAAGAATGGCGACAAATGCATCACTGATTTTAAAATATATCTGGACGAGGACGGAGAATTTGTGTTTTCCGTAGAAGATACAGGTCTGCTGCGATTTCTGGCAGATGTATACGGTGAAAAAAACATCGGTGATCTGAAAGAGGAACAACGTACTGCCACTGCAGACGAGGTGATGGCCTATTTAAGCAGTACCAAAAGGTTTGGAATCGGGGAGTATGAAGATCCGGAAGACAGCAAAAGTACGTTTGTGGAAGGAAAGGGGTATTCCAAAGAAGACTGGCTGAAAATGGTCACGATCCGGTATGCCATGAATCTGACTTCCTACAGGAAATATATCGGTACCACGGTAGCCACCAATGTGAATGAAAAGACAGTGGCTGTGATTATGGAAAATGCCCAGGCTCTGCCGGGAGTCAGCATTGTGGAAGACACCGTGCGCAAATATGTGGACAGTCAGTATTTTGCACATGTCCTTGGATATACGGGCAAGATTTCACCGGACGAGCTGACGGATCTGAACGCGCAGCTGGAAGAGCAGGGACTTGGAAGCGATTTCTATAATATCAATGATGTAGTGGGAAAGAGCGGTATTGAATCTTATCTGGAAACCACCCTGCAGGGAGAAAAGGGCTATGAGAAAGTTATCGTAGACAATATGGGAAAGGTGATCTCCATTGAGGAACGCAAGGAAGCAAAAGCGGGACAAAACGTGTACCTGACCATTGATATGGAACTCACCAAAGCCACTTATAATATTCTGGAACAGAAGCTGGCGGGACTGGTCTCAGATAATATTATCAATGCGAAAGAGTATGCTGCTTCGGGAAGTGCGGATATCAAGATTCCAATCTATGACGTTTACTTTGCTCTGTTCGACAATTCGGTCATCGATTTAAAGCATATGGCCGGCAATGACGCGGAGGAAACGGAACGGGAGGTTTATGAAGCCCATTCCGGCTATAAACAGTCCGTCTATGAACAGCTCGATTATGAGCTGACAGAAGGAATGACACCCTATAACCAGCTGTCTGATGAATATCAGGTATACCAGAGCAATATTGTAAGTCTGTTACGAAAAAACGGGATTATTATCAGCGAAGCTGTGGACACGGATGACGCTACTCAGATTGCATGGGCCACGGAAGAGGTTATCAGCTTAAGCGAATATTTGAAATATTGCATTTCCCAGAATTGGATTGATGTCAGCAAACTGGAATTGAATGATAAATATTCGGATTCTGCGGAAATTTATGATAAGCTGCGGGAATACATTGTGGCAATGATCGAAAAAAATACGGAATTTCAGAAACGCTTTTATAAATACATGCTTCTTCGGGACATTATAACCGGGAAGCAGGTATGCCAGATTCTCTGTGAGCAGAGTCTGGTGGAAATTCCGGAAGAGGAGAAAACCGCCCTTATCGACGGAAGTCTCAGCGCATTTCGTTTCATGAAAAACCGGATCGATAACCTGGATATTACGCCTGCTCAACTGGCATTGGATCCCTGTAATGCCTCGGCAGTCATCACGGACGTCAATACGGGAGATGTATTGTGTATTGTATCTTATCCCGGATATGACAATAACAGAATGGCCAATTCCGTTGACGCGGATTATTTTGCCCAGTTAAATGCGGATAAATCCAGACCCCAGTATAATTATGCCACACAATATGCGGCGGCCCCCGGGTCTACTTTCAAAATTGTATCCGCCACCGCGGGATTGATGACCGGAGTGATTACGCTCAACAGCCAGATCACCTGTACGGGTACCTTCGGAGAGGGGCCTCTGGCGCCGAAGTGCTGGCGTGTGTGGGGCCACGGCGTCGAGCACCTGACATCTGCCATCAGAGATTCCTGTAACTATTATTTTTACAATGTAGGATATCAGCTTTCCATGGGATCCGGGACTTACAATGAGACAGAAGGTCTGGATACCTTGCGGGAATACGCGGATTTGTTTGGACTTACCGAGAAATCCGGCATCGAGCTTGTGGAGGCTGCTCCCAATATTTCCACAGAGGATCCGCTTCGTTCCGCCATCGGACAGGGCAGCAACAGCTTCACTACAGCTGCATTGGCCAGATATACTGCAACAATTGCCAACAGCGGTACCTGCTATAACCTGACATTGCTTGATAAGATTACTGATTCAGAGGGTAATCTGATACAGGAGTTTGAACCGGATATCCGAAATGTCATCGATATTCCTTCCGAGTACTGGAATGCGATGCAGACCGGTATGCGTCAGGTGGTGGAAAATAAGACGTATTTCAGTGATCTGGCAGTAAATGTGGCCGGCAAGACCGGTACCGCAGAGGAGCGGAAATCCAGGCCGAACCATGCATTGTTTATCTGCTATGCACCTTTTGAGCAGCCTGAAATTGCCATCGCTACCAGGATCCCGTATGGATATTCTTCCGATCATGCCGCACAGGCTACCAGGAACATTATCAAATACTATTATGGCCTGGCAGAGGAAGATGAGTTGATTACAGGTACAGCGGATACCCCTGACGCAGGAATTTCCAACGAGATGTGACAAATGGGTATTCCATGAGAAAGAAGGTCAGTATGAGAGAAGCAGTGAAAATTAAAAGTTTTCCCAATGGGATTGCACTGTATCTGAACGGCGAACTTCCTTTTGAAAAGGTTCTGGAAGAAGTGGGCTATAAATTTTCGGATGCAAGAAATTTTTTCGGGTCTGCATCCATGGCATTGTCCATAGAAGGCAGGGAAGTGACGGATATGGAAGAACTTATGATTTTAGATGCCATCCGGGAAAACAGCAATCTGAATATCCTCTGTATCGTTGGCCATGACGATGAAGTCAATCAGAATTATATCAAGGCACTGGCAGAGATAGAGGAAAGGCCTGCGGAAAATACAGACGGTCAGTTTTTCAAGGGAGATTTGAAAAACAGGGAAGTGGTGGAGACCCCAAACAGCATTATCATACTGGGGGATATCTATCCGGGAAGCACTGTTATCAGTGCCAGAAACATCATTATCTTAGGAGCGCTTCACGGCAAAGCCTATGCGGGCGGCGACGGTCAGGAAGGCGCATATATTGCAGCGTTTGAAATGGAACCGGAGAGACTTAAAATCGGTGATTTCAAATATTTGCCCGGTACCAGACAGACAAAGTGGGGAATTCGTCCGAAAGTACGTCCGAAAATTGCATATGTGAAAAACAACAGAATCGTGATGGAGACACTTACCAAAGATTTTCTGAACACATTTTGACAGGATACAGGGAAAACAACAGGATCCGCATAATGGGTTTGGAGGACGACATCGTAATATGATTGGAGGAAAAGAAAATGGAAAAACAATTTTCCCCGGAGAAGAAAGGCTCCGAAGTCATTGTCGTCACTTCAGGTAAGGGCGGTGTGGGCAAGACCACCACAACCGCAAACGTGGGAACAGGTCTGGCGAAACTTGGGAAGAAAGTCTGTCTGATCGATACGGATATCGGTCTGCGTAATCTTGACGTGGTTATGGGGCTGGAAAATCGTATCGTCTACAATCTGGTAGATGTGGTGGAAGGGAATTGCCGCGTCAAACAGGCATTGATACGGGATAAGCGGCATCCGGGGCTCTATCTGATGCCGTCTGCCCAGACCAGAGACAAGACAGCCGTATCACCCGGACAGATGGTAAAGGTTATCGAACATCTGAAAGAACAATTCGACTACGTCATACTGGATTGTCCGGCAGGAATTGAACAGGGATTTCAAAATGCGATTGCGGGCGCCAACAGGGCTTTGGTTGTGACGACGCCGGAGGTGTCGGCCATACGGGATGCAGACCGGATTATCGGCTTACTGGAGGCAAACGGATTTAAGCAGATGGATCTGATCATCAATCGTCTGCGGATGGATATGGTCAGGCGGGGCGATATGATGTCTGCTAATGACGTAGTGGATATTCTGGCGATTCCACTGATCGGTGTCATTCCTGATGACGAGAGTGTAGTGGTTGCCACCAATCAGGGAGAGCCGCTGGTAGGAAGCTCGTCTCCGGCAGGACAGGCGTATGCGAATGTGGTGCACCGTGTGGAAGGCAGGGAAGTTCCATATTTGAATTTTGACAGGGGGATTTCTTTCTGGACCAGAGTAACAGGAATTTTTCATAAGGCATAGGAGGAGTGAAAATGAGACATTTCTTTCGCAGAAAAAGCTCCTGCCAGATAGCAAAGGACAGATTGAAAATCTTGTTAATTTCAGATAGGGTAAATTGCTCGCCTGAGATCATGGAGCTGATTAAGACGGATATCGCAAAAGTGTTATCCAAGTACATGAAGATCGATTCCGAAAATATGGAAATCCAGATCAATACAAAAGGAAGCAAGTCAGGGCGGGGGAAGATGCCTTCCCTATATGCAAACATCCCCATCATGGATGTAAGCGCCCAGGATGTGGCAAAATAAAATAACGGAAGAAATGCTTTCCGTTGGAGAAAGAGTATGTTTAAAAAATACAGAATACGCGATTATGATTTTAAACTGGTACTGCTGGTCGTTGTAATGTCGATAATCGGGATCATAGCCATCGGAAGTGCGGAAGAGTCCCTTTTGACGAGACAGCTGGCCGGGGTAGTCGCCGGGACATTTTTGATGATTGTCATTTCATTTTTTGATTATACCATGCTGTTAAAGCTGAACTGGCTTATGTACGGGGCAAATCTGGTACTGCTGGTGGCAGTATGGCAATTCGGAGATGAAGCAAAGGGCGCAACCAGATGGCTCACAATCGGCGGATTAAAATTTCAACCTTCAGAAACTGCAAAAATTTTGTTGATTTTATTCTTTGCACAGTTTATTATGAAACATAGGAAGAAATTAAATACCGTCACAATCATCGGCAGCTGTGTTGTCATGTATGCGATTCCCTGGCTGCTGGTCTGGAAGCAGCCGGACTTGTCTACCAGCATGGTATTGTTGGTGATGTTCTGCATTATTATGTTTGCGGGCGGGGTCAGTCTGAAACTGGTATTTGCCGTATTGGCAGTGGCTATCCCCACCGTGGCAGTGGTCATATCCCTGGCGCTGCAGCCGGATAATGATCTTATCACCGATAACCAGAGAAACCGTATTTTGGCATATGTCAATCCGGAGGAGTATTCCACCACCTTTGCCTATCAGCAGCTGAATTCGGTGAAAGCCATCGCGTCCGGACAGCTGGATGGAAAAGGTTATAAAAACAATGAGATTACTTCGGTGAAGAATACGAATTTTCTTTCGGAGGCAGAGACGGATTTTATTTTCTCGGTAATTGGAGAAGAATTTGGATTTAAGGGAAGTGTGACGGTGATTGTATTGCTGTTTTGCATTTCTCTTGAATGCATCTCCGTGGCGCGGAAGGCGAAGGACGTGGCCGGTACGATCATCGCGGCCAGTATGGGGGGCCTGGTGGCCTTTCAGGGATTTTTTAACATCGGTGTGGCGACTTTTATCCTGCCGACCACCGGACTTACGCTTCCGTTTGTCAGCTATGGATTGACTTCGTTAATCAGTTTGTTTATGGGAATGGGGTTTGTACTGAACGTGAGACTTCAGGCAAAAAGAGCAAAATAGTAAAAAGCGAGGAGGTACTCTTATGAACATTGCGCTGATAGCACATGATGCAAAGAAAAAACTGATGCAGAATTTCTGCATCGCTTACAGGGGGATTTTGAGTAAAAACGATTTGTATGCCACGGGAACCACGGGACGTCTGATCGAAGAGGTCACCAATCTGTCGATTCACAAATGTCTTGCCGGACATCTGGGAGGAGAGCAGCAGATTGGCGCACAGATTGAAAATAATGAAATAGACCTGGTTATCTTTTTGCGGGATCCTTTAAATCCGCAGAAGCATGAACCGGATGTAAACAATGTCATACGTCTTTGCGATACACATAATATTCCGTTGGCGACAAATCTGGCAAGCGCGGAACTATTGATTAAGGCTCTGGACAGAGGGGACTTGGAATGGCGTGAAATGTACAAATAGAAAAAAAACGGCGATTTTCTTAAGCGGCCTGTTGATGATATGCAGCTGTACAGGCTGCGCAGATTTAACGTATGATATGCCATATCATGTAGACTATGATGTCAGTAGTTTTAATGTGGTATCACGCCAGGAGACACGGACGGCGGTTCCTTTTGCCGCTTCTCTCTGTGTTGCGGCAGGAGATGTGAGCGATGAGGAAAGCCCTGATATGACCCAGGTAGAGGCGGCGGCACTGTTTGGGCTGGAGAACAGGGAGGTAATCTATGCGAAAAATATCCATGAAAGATTACATCCGGCCAGCCTGACGAAGATAATGACCGCATTGGTGGCCCTTGAAAACGGTCAGTTAAGTCAGATGCTGACAGCCACTGACGCTGTAACGATCACAGAGTCCGGCGCTGTACTGTGCGGCCTGAAAAGAGGGGACACTATGACTCTGGATCAGGCTCTGCGTATTTTGCTGGTATACTCTGCCAATGATGTTGCCATGCTGATTGCGGAAAATGTAGGCGGCAGTATCGAACGTTTTGTGGAGATGATGAATGAAAAGGCGCATGCGTTGGGCGCTACTAATACGAAGTTCATGAATCCTCACGGGCTTACGGATTCTGAACATTATACAACGGCATATGATCTGTATCTCATTTTTAATGAAGCAGCCAAATATGACACGTTTAATGAAATCATCCATATGGCAAGCTACCAGACAGTGTATTATGATAAGGACGGCAAAGAAAAGGCTTTCGAAAAACCGACCACGAATCTTTTTCTGCGGGGAGAGGCAGCGCCGCCTGCTAATGTGACGGTTATCGGCGGAAAGACGGGTACTACCAGCGCTGCCGGTAATTGTCTGATTATTTTGTCCCGGGACGAAAATGGTTCCCCCTATATCTCTGTCATTCTCCGTGCAGAGGGGCCTGATGTGGTATATAACAAAATGAAAGATTTACTTGAGGAGATTCATAAATAGAGGTTGTTTTTTGTAATCATTTCCCTTATAATGGGGATAGGGAAATAAATTTTAATACTATAGGAGGGTTTCCAATGGTCCAGTTAATCGTAGGCAATAAAGGTAAAGGTAAGACAACACAGCTATTGGACAAGGTAAATGGCGAGATCAAGAAGATTTCCGGCAACATCGTATATCTCGACAAGAATACCAAACACATGTATGAATTGAATAACAAGGTACGTCTGATCGATGTATCTCAGTACATGATTGAAAACAGCAGTGAATTTATGGGATTTGTAAGCGGTATAATCTCGCAGGATCATGATCTTCAGCAGATGTATTTCGATAACTTCCTGAAGATTTCGTGCCTGGAGGGGCAGGACATTACGCCGGTTGTGGATAAATTGGAAAAACTCAGCAAGAATTCGGATGTTGACTTCATTTTAAGCGTTTCTGTCGATATATCGGAACTTCCCGACGCCTTGAGGGATAAAGTCATTGTAGCTTTGTAAGATTGGAAACAGGGCATTCCAATTGTCACAAAAGAAATTGAAAAGCGTATGGTTACAACACATGAAAGCCTCGGAAGGATCTGACCGAGGCTTTTGCATGGAGGAGTGATATTGGCAGCGAAAAAGGGCAGGGACAGAAAGACCAAAAAGGGAAAAAAAGTTACAAAGATAAAAAAGTACAGAAAACCTTTAAACCTGAATATTGGAATGATGGTCTTCGGCGTTATCTTCATTTATGTTGTCGTATGTGTTATTATGTATTTTCAGACAAGCCATATCGTCAGATATGAAGTAAAGGAAGGTTCGCTTGCGACTGATACTGTTTACCGGGGGGTTGCTTTGAGAGATGAAACCGTCGTATATGCCGACACGGCAGGATATGTCAATTATTATGCATGGGATGGTACGCGGGTGGCCAGAAATGATCTGGTGTATATTGTGGACGAGACAGGGAGGCTCAGCGAGCAGCTGAGCGGAACGGCTGCGGGAGAAAATTCTCTGTCTGACCAGGAGCTTGCTGAATTTCGGAATGAATTGGTCAGCTTTGTTCATGGATTTGATTCCGCCCATTACAGCAGTACATACGATTTTAAATATTCTCTGAAAAATACTGTTTCGAAGCTTGCAAATACAAATATGCTGCGAAGTATCAACGATATAAGCGAATCCTCAGGAGCCAATATTATCAATCGGTATCAGGCTCCCGCCACGGGCATCGTAGCCTATTGGACGGACGGTTACGAAACACTCTCCGCGCTGGATGTGACAGAAGAGGTTTTCGAGACCGAACGGTCCGAATACGAAAAAAAATGGCTGACAGATAATTCTCTGATTGCTGCCGGAGATGCGGTTTATAAATTGTGCACCAATGAAAACTGGTCTCTTGTCATTCCCATAGAGCCTGCCAGAGGTGCGGAGCTTGAAGAAAAAGGGGTGGTAAAGGTGCGTTTTCTCAAGAATCAGTATGAATCCTGGGGACAGACCAAACTACTCACCAACGGCGACGGCAATACTTATCTGCAGCTTACCTTTACGAATTCCATGATTACTTTTCTTTCAGACCGTTTTCTGGATGTAGAATTGATCGTGGAGGATGAGACAGGGCTTAAAATTCCTGTTTCCTCTATTGTACAAAAAGAATTTTTCCTGATTCCGGAAGAGTTTATCATCCCGGGCGGCAATAATGGCGGAGACAGTATCAAGAAGCAGACGTTTCTGGAAGACGGCACGATTTCCAGTGAAACGACGGAAGTTGAGATATACTATTTTGACAGCGAGACAAAAGAATACTATCTGGACAGTTCGTTTCTCAACTCAGGTGATAATCTATATGCAGCCGAAGGGGAGGATACCTACACGGTAAGTAAGAGAGCTACATTGATCGGTGTCTACAATATGAACAAGGGATATGCAGATTTTAAGCAGATCACAATCCTGTATGAGAACGATGAGTATGCGATTGTAAAACCGAATACCAAATATGGTTTAAGCGTATATGACTATATTGTGCTGAATGCCGATTCGGTCAGGGACAATCAATTTATTAATCAGAAATAGCTGACGGGAACGGCAGTTTGGATGAAAGGAAGCTTGATATGATACAGGAAAATTTGAAAGCTGTGGAACAGGTGATGGAAGATTCTTGCGAAAAAGCCGGACGGAAGCGGCAGGATGTGACACTTATCGCAGTCAGCAAGACGAAGCCGGTTTCTGATCTGAGAGAAGCCTACGAAGCGGGAGTCCGTGATTTCGGAGAAAATAAAGTGCAGGAACTGCTGGAGAAGATTCCTGCACTGCCTGGCGACATCCAGTGGCATATGATAGGACATCTGCAGCGAAATAAAGTAAAATATATTATAGATAAAGTAGCAATGATCCATAGTGTAGATTCACTGAGGCTTGCGGAAGAAATCAGTCAGGAAGCCTTGAAAAAGGGAGTGGAGATAGATATTCTGATCGAAGTAAATGTGGCAGGAGAGGAGAGCAAATTTGGAGTATCCCCGGAAGAAGCTCCCGATCTGGTGCAGCAGATTGCCGTATTGCCTTCCATTCATATTCGGGGACTGATGACAATTGCGCCTTTTATAGTGAATCCGGAAGAAAATCGGCTGTTTTTTCAAAAATTAAGGCAATTGTCTGTTGACATCCAGGGAAAAAACATTGATAATGTTAATATGTCTGTGCTATCCATGGGCATGACCGGAGATTATTCCGTGGCAATAGAAGAGGGTGCTACTCTGATTCGGGTCGGTACCGGAATTTTCGGTCAGAGGCAATCTCATCAAGCGGTAATACAGTCAGTGAAAGGCGTGGTATAAAAATGGGAGTAATTGATAAGTTTTTGAAATACATGCAGATAGGTGATGGGGAAGAGGAAGAATATTACGACGACTATCTGGATGAGGAGGATGAAGAGCCTGTTTCTACCCCCAGAAGATCTTCCTCCAAAATAAGGGATATCGAAGATTATGAGGAGGAACGCGAAGCCGCTCCTGCTCCCAGAAGACAGCCTGCAGCGAATAAGATCACTCATATCAATCAGTCAGTCTCCAGGAGAGTTTCCGGTGGAAACGGTATGGAAGTCTGTGTGATCAAGCCTACATCCGTAGAAGATGCAAGGGAGATCACAGAGACGCTTTTGGCGAACCGTACGGTGGTACTGAATCTGGAAGGACTGGATGTCGATATTGCGCAGAGAATTATTGACTTTACCAGCGGTTCCTGCTATGCAATATCAGGCAATTTGCAGAAAATTTCGCACTATATTTTCATTATTACGCCCTCCAGCGTAGATATATCGGGGGATATTCAGGATATCTTTAACGATTCGCTGGAGCAGCCCATCAGCAATTAGGATGGATTACACAGAAGACTTGCAGAGAGGTATCTGAGAGATGGCAGAGAGAGTATCTGTTCTATACAATAAAAAGCCCTGTTATGATATCGTTTTTACTCAGTCCTTCGACGAATTATGGCCGGAGCTTGTGCCGTTTGTGTGCGAAGAGCAAAAGCTATGTATCATTACGGATTCCAGGGTGGATACATTTTATGGAGATGAAGTACTGGGCAATCTGAAGGGAAAAACACAAAAGGCAGTAAAGTATGTATTTCCGGAAGGCGAACAACATAAAACGCTGGATACGGTACAGGATATATACCGATTTCTGATTCAGGAAGGATTCGGCCGCAAGGATCTGTTGCTGGCATTGGGCGGCGGTGTAGTAGGGGATGTGACCGGGTATGTGGCCGCCACTTATCAGCGGGGGATAGATTTTGTGCAGCTTCCCACCACATTGCTGTCTCAGGCAGACAGCAGTATCGGCGGCAAGACGGGGGTTGATTTTGATTCCTATAAAAATATGGTAGGTGCGTTTAAGATGCCGCGTCTGGTCTATATGAATCTGGCTGTGTTACAGACTCTGGAAGAAAGGCAATACTTTTCCGGCTTTGCAGAGATCATGAAACATGGCTTGATTAAAGATGCTGCTTTTTATGAGTGGCTGATTGAAAATATGTATGAAATCTGCGAAAAAGATATGACTGTATTACAGGAAATGCTGATTCGAAGCTGCAGCATCAAAAAAATGGTTGTTGAAAAAGATCCTACCGAGCAGGGCGAGCGGGCTATTCTGAATTTCGGCCATACAATCGGTCATGCCATTGAAAAAGCACGTAACTTTGAGCTTTATCACGGCGAATGTGTGGCATTGGGCGCGGTTGCTGCCGCATACATTTCATGGAAGCGGGAGATGCTGTCCATGGAGGAATATTATGAAATCCGGGATATGTTTGTACCCTTTTATCTGCCGATTTCCATTGACAATATTGATCCGGAGGAGATTCTGCGTCTAACGAAATCCGACAAAAAAATGGAAGCCGGACATATTAAGTTTGTGTTGTTGAAAAAAATCGGCAAGGCCGTTTTGGACAGCACGGTGACAGACGAAGAGATTCTGACGGCCATTAACGAAATCTATTTCAGTGAAGAGGATGCTCATGCGTAAGAATGGAAGAGGAACCTTCCATGGAAGAGAGACGTTCCATGGAAGAATGTTGGTTACGGATGCCATAATTGCAGCGATTTTACTGTTTTTGGACCAGCTGACAAAATATCTGGCCATTGTCCATTTGAAAGGGAATCCTGCCATTGTTTTGATTGACGGTGTACTGGAGTTACAGTATGTGGAAAACCGCGGAATTGCCTTCAGCCTTTTCCAAAACCGGAAGATTTTTATACTGGCGATGGGCTTTTGCGTCATAGCAGTTATTTTATATTTTTTATGCAAAGTACCTGCAGAGAAGAAATTCCGTATTGTTCATATTTTCATGGCTGTGTTGATTGCCGGGGCAGTGGGCAATATGATAGACCGGATTCGTTTTGATTTTGTGGTTGATTTTATTTCCTTTGTATTGATTAATTACCCGGTGTTCAATGTGGCAGACTGCTTTATTGTAGTATCTGCAATTACTCTATTTTGTCTCTTTATGTTTGTATATAAAGATGAAGAGCTGGAATTCCTGAGTCTGAAAAAGATGCGTCCGCAGCACGCGGAGATATTGAAAGAAGGGCAAAAAGAAGACGGCATGGGAACTTTGGATAGGGATTCCAAAAGTGGAGAGTCAGGAAATGGATGAATTCCGCTTTGAAATAACAGAAGAGTTGGAAGATGAGAGAATCGATAAGTGTCTTTCCGTACTTATCGATTCTTTGTCGCGTTCTTTCATCCAGAAGTTGATCAAAGAAAAGGCCGTAACTGTCAATGGGACTGCAGTGAAAGGAAATTATCGGGTGAAGGCGGATGATTGCATTGTCTTTTTGCTGCCCAAAGCCGTAGAACCGGATATTGTTCCGGAAAATATCCCTCTGGATATTCTTTATGAAGATTCCGATGTGATTGTGGTCAATAAGCCAAAGGGCATGGTAGTGCATCCTGCTGCCGGACATTACAGCAAAACGCTGGTCAATGCCCTGATGTACCATTGCGGAAACGAATTATCGGGTATCAATGGCGTAATGCGTCCGGGTATCGTGCATCGCATTGACATGGATACGACGGGTTCGGTTATCGCATGCAAGAATGATCTTGCACACAACAGGATCGCAGAGCAGCTGAAAGCGCATTCTATCACCAGAAGATATCATGCCATCTGCCATGGCGTATTGAAGCAGGAAACCGGTACAATCAATGCTCCCATCGGAAGACATCCAACTGAACGGAAAAAAATGGCTGTCAACCTCAAAAACGGAAAAGATGCGGTCACACACTATCGGGTACTGAAACGTTTTCAGCAATATACCTATATAGAATGCGAGCTGGAAACCGGACGGACTCACCAGATCAGAGTTCACATGGCCAGCTTGGGGCATCCTCTTCTTGGGGATGAAGTATATGGAAGCAGGAAAACTCCTTTTCACCTCCAGGGACAGACACTCCATGCAAAGGTGCTCGGGTTTCTTCATCCGACTACTGGAAATTACATCGAAGTAGACGCGCCCCTGCCGGACTATTTTTTACATCTTTTGCATATTTTATAATGATTTTACAGGATTATACAGAGAACGGATTTTGGGTTGTCTATTTTGACACTTTGATGTATAATAGAAGCAGGTAAAAGCAGTAAATTTGCATTAGCTTTTATACTCTGCGGAAAAGAGAGGTAGCAATATGAATACAGTGATTACAATCGGAAGACAATTTGGTTCGGCCGGCCGTGAGATTGGAAAGATGGTAGCTGAATATTTTGACATCAAATTTTATGACAGAGATCTTTTGACCAGAGCGGCAAAGGAGAGCGGATTTTGTGAGGAAATGATTCAGAATCATGATGAGAGACCTACGAATTCATTCCTTTATAATCTGGTAATGGACACCTATTCTTTTGGTTACAATAATTCTTCTTTTGTAGATATGCCGATTAGCCATAAGGTGTTCCTAGCACAGTTTGACACGATTAAAAAGATTGCGGAGGAAGGCCCCTGCGTTATCGTAGGCCGCTGCGCTGATTATGCACTTGCAGACAGGTCAAATGTGGTAGATATCTTTATCTATGGAAATGAAGAGTGCAAAATCAAACGCATCATGGAAAAATATGAGCTGACTGAAAACAAGGCCCGCGACATGATTATCAAAAAGGATAAGCAGCGTCAAAGCTATTATAATTATTATTCATCCAAAAAGTGGGGCCGTGCAGACAGTTATGATCTGTGTATTAACAGCAGCGTATTAGGCGTGGAAGGCACGGTCAAGCTGATTACCCAGTATGTAGAAGATTTTGAGAAAAGAAATTAAGAAAACACTTGACGTATAAGGCATCTCGTGCTAAGATATTCCAGTATGTATTATACAAGAATGAGATGTGTTTCAATTCTGCCATCGCAATGCATGTTAATACATTTGTATGCCGCTTGACCAGGTAAAAGTATATCTTCGGGATATCACCAAAGTCAGCGAGTAAAATGAACCGAAGGTTCATAAAGGAGGTGCCTTATTATGTACGCAATTATTGCAACAGGCGGAAAGCAGTACAAGGTTTCTGAAGGCGATGTCATCTATGTGGAGAAGCTGGATGCAGAAGCTGGCAGTATTGTTACTTTTGACCAGGTGATCGCAGTGAGCGATGAAGGTTTGAAGGTAGGAGAAGCTGTAGCCGCAGCAAGCGTATCTGCCAGTGTGGTAGAGCAGACTAAGGGTAAGAAGGTTATTGTATACAAGTATAAGAGAAAAACCGGTTACCATAAAAAGAACGGTCACAGACAGCTCTACACAAAGGTTAGAATTGACAAGATCAACGCTTAAACGCTATGACCACGGTGGTTGTTCGAAAGGACAGAAACGGTTCCTACAGAGGATTCTACTGTATGGGACATGCAGAATATGCGAAAAAAGGCAAGCCCGATATCCTTTGTGCAGCGATATCCGTTCTGATTATCGGCACAGCCAATTCTCTGGAGCAGTTGGCAGGTGAGAGGATTGCCGTCACGACAAATGAGGAAACTGGTTTCTTCAAATGTGATTTCGAGAATATTTTGCAGGAAAAATCAAGTTTCCTGATGGATTCCATGGTTTTCTCCCTTGAAAATCTGAGCAGGGAATACGGCAGGAAGTATTTGCAAATTAAAATCGAGGAGGTGTAGACCATGTTTCATATGAACCTTCAATTTTTTGCACATAAGAAGGGAGTCGGTTCTACCAAGAACGGCAGAGATTCCGAATCTAAGAGATTGGGTGCGAAGAGAGCTGACGGACAGTTCGTAAAAGCTGGAAATATTCTTTACAGACAGCGCGGGACGAAGATTCATCCCGGCGTTAATGTAGGCATCGGCGGGGATGATACCCTGTTTGCTTTGGTTGACGGTGTCCTTCGTTTTGAAAGAAAAGGCAGAGACAAGAAGAAAGCTTCTGTTTATCCTGTAGAGAAATAATTCGATCATGTCGGACTCCAAACATCTTAGTTTGGAGTCCTCATTTTACTTTATAGGAAAGTTGACACTAACAGGGGAGAGGACAGAATTTCATGTTTGCAGACAGAGCCAAAATCTATGTGAGAAGCGGTAAGGGCGGGGATGGCCACGTCTCCTTCCGCCATGAAAAATTCGTACCGGCCGGAGGACCTGACGGCGGAGACGGCGGCAAGGGCGGAGATGTTATATTTGTGGTGGACGAAGGCTTAAATACACTGGTTGATTTCCGCAATATCCGAAAATATAAGGCTGGAGACGGCGAGCCAGGCGGCAAAAAAAATTGCCGCGGTAAAAACGGGAAAAATATCGTTCTGAAAGTCCCTCCCGGAACAATCATCAAAGAAGCGGACAGCGGACAGATTATCATAGATATGTCCGGAGACAATAGAGAAGTGGTCTTGCTGAAGGGCGGAAGAGGTGGCTGCGGAAACCAGCATTATGCCACCAGTACCATGCAGGCCCCCATGTATGCGCAGCCCGGCCGTCCGGCAAAGGAGCTCAATCTCCTTCTGGAATTAAAAGTGATTGCCGATGTAGGACTGGTGGGACTTCCCAATGTAGGAAAGTCTACATTCTTGGCCCGTGTCACAAATGCAAAGCCCAAGATTGCAAACTATCATTTTACAACCTTGAATCCAAATCTTGGCGTGGTGGATTTGGACGAGACAAAGGGATTTGTCATAGCTGATATTCCCGGATTAATAGAAGGTGCATCTGAAGGAATCGGTTTGGGCCATGAATTTCTGCGCCATATAGAACGTACGAAAGTGATTGTTCACATCGTAGATGCGGCAGGTACGGAGGGACGGGATCCGGTAGCCGATATTCATGCCGTCAATAAGGAATTATACGCTTATAACCCGGAGATCGCCCGGAAACCGCAGGTGATTGCCGCGAATAAGATCGACGTTATCTTTGACAGGGAAGAAAGTTCGCTGAATGCGATCCGGCAGGAATTTGAGCCAAAGGGAATCCCTGTCTATCCCATATCAGCCGTGAGCGGAGAAGGGGTACGGGAGCTTTTGTATCATGTACATGCAATGCTGGAGGAATTAGGCGAGGAGATTACAGTCTTCGAGCCTGAATACAATCCTGATCTGTTGCTGCTGCAGGATATGGACGAGCCTTATACTGTGGAATACGATGCGGAAAATGATGAGTATGTGGTAGAGGGACCCAAGATTGAGAAAATGCTTGGATATACCAATCTGGAAAGCGAAAAGGGATTTTCGTTTTTCCAGAGCTTTCTGAAATCGTCCGGTATCCTGGAAAAACTGGAAGCTCTGGGGATTGAAGACGGAGATACGGTTCGCATATACGGCCATTCATTTGATTATTACAAATAGCTGAAAGGGAAAATTACAACAGCAATATTGAGTCCCGGAGAAAGGAATTTCATGACAAGTAAGCAGAGAGCATATTTAAAAGGTCTGGCCAGCACATTAAATCCTGTTTTTCAGGTGGGAAAAGGCAGCCTGACACCGGAGCTGACAGCGGCGATTGGTGAAGCATTCAATAAGAATGAGCTGATCAAGATTGCCGTGTTAAAGAATTGCGATGACGATCCGGCCATGATTGCGGATATGGTGGCCGGGCGGACGCATTCTCAGGTAGTGCAGGTAATCGGACGGAGATTTGTATTATATAAGCCGGACAAGGATAAACCGCGTATTCAGCTTCCTGTGAAAGAAGAACGAAAATGAAGAAAATCGGCATTATGGGTGGAACATTTAATCCCATCCATATAGGTCATTTGATGTTGGCAGAGTGGGCCAGAGATGCTCTTGCACTGTCAGAGGTATGGTTTATTCCAACCGGGGGATCTTATATGAAGGATTCCCATGATATCCTGCCCGGCAGAGAGAGACTGCATATGGCGGAACTGGCTATCAGGGACAATGCATGTTTCAAATGCCTGGATCTGGAAATTGTAAGGGGCGGAAATACCTATAGCTACGAGACCATAGAAGAATTAAAAAGACGCTATCCGCAGAATGCATTTTTCTTTATTGCCGGTGCAGACTGTCTCTTTACCATAGAGCACTGGAAGAATCCTGAACGTTTGCTGAATCAGTGTACATTTGTGGCTGCCATACGCGGTGACATTGAAATCTCCGAAATGGAACTGAAAAAGAAAGAATTGGAGCGGCGCTTTTGTGTAAACGGCAGTGAAATCTTTCTGCTTCCTTTCATCAATATGTCCGTTTCTTCCACACAGATTCGTGCCCGGATCCACGATGGACACAGTATACAGTATCTGGTGCCGGACAATGTCATAACATATATAGAAGAAAAGGAATTTTATCGTGAAAAAAGAGATTCATTTAAAAAAACTCAGAAAAGCGATGAAAAAGGTACAGGATAACGGAAGATTTGAGCATACTGTCGGTGTAGAATATACGGCGGCCGCTCTTGCCATGCGTTACGGCTGCGATATACAGAAAGCACAGACTGCAGGTCTCCTCCATGATTGTGCCAAATGTCTTTCGGATGATAAACGGCTCTCGATCTGTAAGAAGAACCATATTCCTGTGACAGAACTGGAAGGACGAAATCCTTTTCTGCTGCATGCAAAGGTAGGTTCCTATCTGGCCCGGGAAAAATATGGAATCAAAGACCGGGACATCTTGATGGCCATTCAAAGCCATACCACCGGGAGAAAGAACATGAGTCTTCTGGAAAAAATTGTCTTTGTGGCAGATTATATTGAGCCCGGCAGGAAGCATGCACCGAATCTGAGCGAAATCAGGAAACTGGCTTTTCTTGACCTGGATAAAGCGATGCTTCGCATATTGGAGGATACGCTGGGCTATTTGAAGAATTCGAATGGTGATATCGATCCCATGACAGAGGAGACTTGGCGTTATTATTACGGAGGGGGAGCTCTTCATGAAAAATGAGCTCTCCATAGATATAGAAGAGTATTCCATGGAAGAGGGAGCTCTTCAAAATAGGAGCTTTCCAGGGGAGTGTGACAGTCCATGAAAAAAGCAATCCCCAAGAACAATCGTTAAGTATAGTTTCCCGGAATGATTCCGGAGTATAGGGAGGTAGTTTATGACGGAGGAGAAACAGCGGATGGAAGAGAAGCTTTCCATGCAGGATAGGTTATCGTCCACAAAAGAGGAGTTTTCCATAGAAGAAAGTCAGCCTGCTGATGATGAAAATGCAAAAAAAATTGCCCGGCTGGCAATTCAGGCATTGCGGGATAAAAAAGCCGAGGATATTCACATGATCGATATCAGTCAGGTGTCGGTCATTGCAGATTATTTTATTATTGCTGGGGGAAATAACAGGAATCAGATTCAGGCTCTATGCGACAATGTGCAGGAAGTATTGGGCCGTGCCGGATATATCCAAAAGCAGACAGAAGGTTACAACACAGCAAATTGGATTCTGATGGATTTCGGCGATGTAATTGTCCACATTTTCGACAGAGAAAACCGGCTGCTCTACGATTTGGAACGGATCTGGCGGGATGGAAGACAAGTGGATATATCGGAATTCTAAGACACGAAAAGGAAGCCCGGCAGGCTTCCTTTTGTTGAATGAAATTGTAAAACTGTGCTATACTTCCCCTCTATCCCTGCTGCCAAGGTGCATATAAAAGCTGATCAGATAAAGTCCGCAGAGCCCCACGATTGCGTAAACAATTCTGGAAAGCCACGACATATCGCCGAAAATAAAGGCTACCAGGTCAAAACGGAAGATACCGATCAAAGCCCAGTTAATTGCACCGATAATGGCAATGGTAAGGGCTGTTCCATCTAAAAATTTATTTCCCATTTTTTACCCTCTTTTCTGCACGGCAATTTATACTCAAATGTATGGAGTATTGCTTTCCGGCTATATTAATATTTGCGGAAATGAAAAAATTATACATGCATGAAAAAAGGCATTTTCCTAACGATATAAGCGAAAGATTCCAAACACTCTGCCCAAAATTTGACAATCATCCACGATAATCGGATCCATCGTGTCATTCTCCGGCTGCAGTCTGATATGTCCGTTTTCTTTGTAAAAGGTCTTTACAGTGGCGGAATCGTCGATCAGAGCCACCACAATCTCTCCGTTACGCGCTGTATTGCACACATTGACAAATACCCGGTCTCCATTCAGAATTCCGGCATTTATCATGGAATCTCCCCTCACATTCAGGATAAAAGATTCCCCCTTGGGAACCACGTCCGCCGGTACAGGAAAATAATCCGTGATATTCTCCTCCGCAAAAATCGGCTGGCCAGCGGCAACATTTCCGATAATGGGAAGACTGACCATTTCGGTGCGAACCATCTGAAAACTGTCATCACAGACTTCTATAGCCCTGGGCTTTGTCGGATCCCGGCGGATAAAACCATTCTTCTCTAATGTTTCCAGATGAGAATGTACGGAAGAGGTAGATTTCAAATGAACTGTCTCGCAAATCTCACGGACTGTGGGCGGATATCCCTTCTTCAGGATTTCGTCTTTAATATAATCCAGTATTTCCTGCTGTTTCGGTGTGATTTTTCCAAATGCCATAATTACCTCCTGTTTGAATTGAACTACCCCGGAAATAGATTCCTTTTATTGAAACTGATTTCTTTTATTGAAATGGTTTTCTTTTATTGAAATGCTTTTCTTTCATGAAATGGTTTTCTTTTATTGAAATGGTTTTCTTTCATGAAATGGTTTTCTTTCATTGAAATGGTTTTCTTTCATTGAAATGGTTTTCTTTCATTGAAATGCTTTTCTTTCATTATATCCCATATCTATTCTAACACAATCGTCATTAAAAAGCAAACATATATTCCAAAAATATGTTCGATTTGTCTATGGAATGGTTTATGGTTTTTCACGAAGTTGTACATACTGAGCGGCCTTGCGCCTGCGCTCATCAGCTTGGGCGGCATAATGTTTTCTGGTTGTATTGACATCCTTATGTCCCAGTACGTCTGCCACCAGGTAAATATCGCCTGTTTCCTGATAGAGAGCAGTACCGTAGGTACTCCGAAGCTTATGAGGCGTGATTTTCTTTAGGGTAGTAACTCTGGAAGCATATTTTTTGACCAGATTTTCCACAGCCCGTACCGTAATCCTGCGATTCTGCATGGATAGAAACAGTGCATCTTCATGACCTTCCAGAGGAATGATCTCTTCTCTTTCTTCCAGATAATCCAGAAGAGCAGTCTCAACCTCATCCCCAAAATAGACAATTGCTTCATATCCGCCCTTGCGCCGGATCTTAATCCCTCCTACTTCAAAATTTACATCTTTCAAGTCCAGACCTACACACTCCGAAACCCGGATTCCGGTTCCCAACAGCAAGGTCAGCAGCGCCACATCTCTGACTTTTGTCTTTTTATGATATTCCTGCTCCTTTTTTGTCAATTTGGTTCCGTCCTCCACCTGATCCAGGAGGATTGCTACTTCATTGGGCTCAAGCCGGATGATTTCCTTTTCATGGAGTTTGGGCATGGCCACCAGAGCCGCCGGATTATTTTCAATCATCTCCGTTTTATAGAAATAATTATAGAAACTGCGCAGGGCCGCCAGTTTTCGGGACTTTCCGCGCTCCTCATTTGTAATCTCTCTGCCCTCTTTGCTGTAAAGAGACATGTATTCCAGATATTCCTCTATATCCAGACGTGTCAGCTGATCGAGCAGCGAGAGAGGAAAGTCCCGTATCTCCATTTTGGCACAAATCGCATTTTTCTCATGGAGATATTCGAAAAAAAGTCTGATATCGTAGGCATAAGCCAACCGTGTCCGGGCAGAAGTATAATCCTCAATTCCCCTGAAAAATGTCTTGCAAAAGGAGGGTAAGGTTTCTACAACAGCCCTCATTTTCAGAATATTCTGTCTATTTTGTTCATCATGATAATTATTCCTCTTTACAACTGCCATTCCGTATTCCAACCTTTCATGCCGCCATTCCGGATTGCCGTAAACATTCTTTCTTTGACCCCGGGATTCTCCAGATTCAGCTGCCGTAACAATGTTTTTACATATTCTCGTTTTGTATGCCCGTCGGCAGGACAGGGACTCTTTACAACAGGAACATCATATTTATGTACAAAACCAATCACATCAGCCTCATTCATATACATGAGAGGCCTGATCACCGTGAGCTGCATTCTGTCCAGATAAGTAACCGGAGAAAAAGTGTGAAAACGTCCCTCAAAAATCAACGACATCAACATGGTTTCCACTACATCGTCCTTATGATGCGCATAGGCTACCTTATTACATCCCGCATCCTTTATGGCCTGATTTAAGGCGCCCTTTCTCATTTTGGCGCAAAGCGAACAGGGATTCTCTTCCCGCCGTTGTTCAAAAATAACCTGAGCGATATCCGTCTCCACGATTTTATATTCCAACTTCAAATCCTGACACAACTTTTTAATCTTATCAAGCCGGAGATTGTGGAAACCCAGGTCGACAGTGACAGCACATATTTCAAAATGCATGGGATAAAAACGTTTCAGGCCATGAAGAGCGTACAGGAGAGTAAGACTGTCCTTGCCCCCGGAAATCCCCACGGCAATCCTATCCCCATTTGCTATCATCTGATAATCATCCACAGCCCTCCGCACATAGCTCATTACCTGCTGAAGCCGCATACTCCACCTCATTTCCGCGCGGTTTTCCCGCGCATTTCCTGCTATTCTATTTTAGTATTTTTCAGGAATAATGACAAGAGGCAATTATATAATTTAGATAAATGGATATACTTGTATTATAGCAACAAAAGGAATTTATTCCATGGAGGCGAAACGACATGGATCACTACAGAATAAAGGAGAGCAAGAAATGGATTTTTCAAAAAGCATTACAAAGGACAATCTGATGAGAGCCTTTGCAGGTGAAAGTCAGGCAAGAAACAGATATACTTTCGCGGCCTCCCAGGCGAAAAAAAGCGGTCTGCAGGTAATCAGCGCAATTTTCGCGTTCACAGCTTCCCAGGAACAGGAACATGCGGAAATCTTTTACAATCATTTACAGGAAATGGCTGGCTCTACAATCTTTATCGATGGGGGATATCCGGTAGATATCTCTGACAATGTTGCCGATCTTTTGCTCAAGGCACAGCACAATGAATACGAAGAACATGATTCGGTCTATCAGTCATTTGGACAGACGGCCAGACAGGAGGGCTTCGACCAGATTGCGTCTTCTTTTCTGCAGATTGCGGAAATTGAAAAAGTGCATGGAGACCGTTTCGGAAGATATGCGCAGCTGATCCGGGAAGGGAAACTCTTTGTAGCAGATGCGGATGTGGAGTGGATGTGCCTCAACTGCGGGTTTGTCTATAAAGGAAAGGCTGCCCCGGTGCTCTGTCCTGTATGTAAACATGACAGAGGATATTTCATCCGCTTTGAATTGGCTCCTTATGAAGGATTTTGCTTGAAATAAGCTGCAGATATCGACATTCTTTTGCAAAAATTTAGAAAAGTCTACTTGTTATATGATCATTTTAAGAGTATTATAGAGATAGAAGTTTTTTGAAGATAAATACAGCAGGGAAAGGACTTTTTCATGAAATTCAAAATCAATAACAAGTATGTGCGTTGGGGTCTGACAGCTTTTCTGGTAATTGCAGCTTCTATTACTTTTTATTATTTTATTTTTCACAGCTCGAATATCACGGGCGGCATCAAGATGATTGTCGGAATTCTGATGCCGGTCGTGTTCGGGCTGGTCACAGCATATTTATTGACACCGATCCTGAATTTCATGGAAGGGAAAGTACTGATACCACTTTTTGACAAATTCCGGATCAAAAATACATCCGGCAGAAAAAAGGTTATCCGAGGTATTGGCATACTGATTACCGCTTTTTTCTTTGTTGCATTGATTTATTTGCTGATTTTCATGCTGATCTCTCAGATTGTCCCCAGCGTACAGGGAATTATCACCAATTTTGACGCATATGCGAACAATGTCAGCAACTGGATCACCCAGATTTTGGAGGATAATCCGGACTTCGGCGAATATATTTCCAAGACACTTGATAAATTTTCCGATCAGCTTGAAGATTGGCTGAACCATCTTCTTCCTGGTACAGCTACATTGCTCCGAACAGTGTCTCTCAGCTTTATTAATACGCTGGATGTACTCTGGGACTTTGTAATCGGCTTTATCATTTCTATCTATGTACTTGCCAGCAAGGAACACTTTGCAGGACAGGCGAAAAAAATTCTCTACGCTCTGTTTGAAAAAGATACTGCAAACAAAATCATCCGTAATTTCAGATTTACACACAGAACATTTATCGGCTTTCTCAGCGGGAAAATTATTGATTCCATTATTATCGGCATTCTTTGCTTTATTGGAACGACACTTATGGAGACACCATATGCCATTTTAATCAGCCTGATTATCGGAGTGACAAATATCATTCCTTTTTTTGGACCCTTCCTGGGCGCCATCCCCAGTATTATCCTGATTTTTGTGGTAGATCCCATGCATCCTTTAAACTGTGTGTATTTCGCGATCTTTGCACTGGCTCTGCAGCAGTTTGACGGCAATATATTGGGGCCGAAGATTCTGGGCAGTTCTACCGGACTGACAGGTTTCTGGGTTATTTTCGCCATCACTCTGTTTGGAGGTTTGTTCGGCGTGTTAGGCATGATTGTAGGCGTACCGATCTTTGCCATCATCTATACCGCTATCAGAGCCGTCATATGTACCAGACTGGAGAAGAGAAATCTTCCTGCCGAAACCATGGAATATGAAAATGTGGATTACATAGATGAAGACGGTTTTCATTCGGTGACCCCAAAGTCCAGAGGTTCTGTCCCTAAATGGCCGAAAAACAGTTCCAGGGCGAAAGACGGCTCTAAAATAAAAAACAGTCCGGAAAGGGAGAAGCTTTCGGAAAAAATAACTGCGGCTCAGCCTTTGAAAACAGAAGAGGGCTTGTCTGATAAAATGAAAGGAGGGCTTTCCATGGACGGAAGGCTTTCTATAGAAGGGAGTCATTCCATAGAAGAAAATAAGGAGAAAAATCAATGAGATTTTTGATACAGAGGGTAAAAAGGGCCCAAGTTACCGTAAAGGAGAAGATCATCGGTGAAATTGGCAAAGGCTTTGCCGTATTTATAGGTGTGGAAGGCGCTGATACGCCTGAGATAGCGGATAAAATGACGAAGAAGCTCATCGGCCTGCGCATTTTTGAGGATGAAAACGGAAAGACCAATCTAGATCTGAAGACGGTGGGAGGCGCCTTGTTAATTGTTTCGCAATTTACTTTATATGCGGATTGCCGCAAGGGAAACCGCCCGTCCTTTATCAATGCAGGAGAGCCAAAGATGGCGGATGCCCTATATCGCCATATTGTGGATCGCTGCAGACAGGAAATTGAGACAGTGGAAGAGGGGATATTCGGTGCCGAAATGAAGGTAGAGCTCATCAATGACGGTCCTTTTACCATTTGGCTGGATTCTGATGAATTGTTTTGATCATCGTGCAGATTTTGATATCTTTTACACCCGTAATATTCTGCATACTGATTTGTTATATCGCTAATTGTGTGATAAAATAATCACAATCCGCAGATAAATCTGAAAGCTAAAACAAAATAGGCGGAAATAAAAAGAGGAGGGTAGTTTCTATGATGAATGTAATGAATACGGCAGTTTTTCTGCCGCTGGGATTGGCACAGGCGGGGAAGGTCAATATTCCGTTTTATGTAATTGTTCTGTTGATCGTTCTGGCATTGTTGTTCCTGATTCTGGTGACAGGATATGTAAAGGCTTCTCCGGATACGGCAATTATTATCTCCGGTCTTAGAAAAAATCCAAAAGTACTGATCGGAAAGGCCGGAATCAAGATTCCTTTTCTGGAGAGAAAGGATGAGCTGAATTTACAGTTGATTCCCATTGATGTAAAGACTTCTAACGCTGTTCCTACTGCAGACTACATAAATATCAATGTGGACGCAACTGTGAATGTTAAAATCAGCGATAATGAGGAACGTTTGAAGCTGGCGGCACAGAATTTTCTGAATAAAAATGCCGAATATATCGGACGTGTAGCAAGGGAAGTGCTGGAAGGCAATGTACGTGAAATTGTCGGCAAGATGGCGCTGGAAGAAATGGTTTCCGACAGGCAGAAATTTGCCATGCTGGTGAAAGAAAATGCTGAGCCGGATCTTGCGGCAATGGGGCTGGATATCATCAGTTTCAATGTCCAGAATTTCGTGGACGGAAACGGCGTCATCGAAAACCTGGGTGTAGACAATATCGTAAAGATTCAAAAGAACGCTGCAATATCCCGGGCTGAAAGCGAAAAGGAGATTGCAAAGGCCCAGGCCAGTGCAAAACGGGAAGCAAACGAAGCAGAAGTAAATGCCGCTTCCGAAATCGCCAAAAAGCAGAATGAGCTAGCGATCCGAAAGGCCGAACTGAAAAGGGAAGCCGACATCAAACAGGCAGAAGCTGATGCCGCATACCGTATCCAGGAAGAGGAACAACGTAAAACCGTAGAAGTCACTACTGCAAATGCCAATATAGCGAAACAGGAAAAGGAAATTCTCTTAAAGCAAAAAGAGGCCGAAGTTATGGAACAGGCTCTGGATGCACAGGTTAAGAAAAAGGCACAGGCAGACAAATTCGCAAAACAACAGCTGGCTGATGCCGCCCTTTATGAACGGCAGAGAGAAGCTGAGGCAAAACAGTTCGAGACAGAGAAAGAAGCCCAGGCTATGAAGGCACAGGCAGAAGCCAAACGCTATACCATGGAACAGGAAGCAAACGGGATTCGGACCAGAGGGTTGGCTGAAGCAGAAGCCATCCGTGCCAAGGCAGTTGCTGAAGCGGAAGGTATCGAAAAAAAGGCGGAAGCCATGGCCAAAATGGGTGAGGCTGCCGTATTGGAAATGTATTTCAAGGCATTGCCTGAGGTAGTCAAAAATGCTGCGGAACCGCTTTCCAATGTAGACAAAATTACCATGTATGGCGACGGAAATTCGTCTAAGCTGATGAAGGATGTCATGGGAACTGTGGTACAGATTACGGACGGACTTAAGGAATCAACCGGTGTGGATTTACAGGCAGTCCTGTCCGGATTCCTGGCTGGCAAGGCTGCAACTGCATCAGAAGCCAAAGAAAATAAGACTTCATAATATACTGAAAAGGCGTTTTGTTAAAGTAAGGTTTTCAACAAAACGCCTTTTTTGCAGCTCGGAGATAGCAGAGACCTCGATGTAACTATTCGCAAAAGAACACTTTAACGAATAGTTCGTGGTAAAAACCATCTGTAGGTGCAATATCGT
>CAJUCE010000005.1:90090-158322 GCA_910584865.1 uncultured Acetatifactor sp. | reverse complement strand
CCCCCGACCCACGGCTTAGAAGGCCGTTGCTCTATCCAGCTGAGCTACGGACACAAGCGTTTGCTACACTACTCAAGCCAACGAAGAGTATTCTAACATATTCTCACCGACTTGTCAACTGTTTTCCACCATTAATTTACAATTTATCATTCACCGTTTTGGAATCGGGGTGACAGGATTCGAACACCTTTTCCAGGCTTTATCAAACGTTTTTACACGGCTTTATCCCCCTGGAAGTCCAGCCTGTGAACCGGTTCTCTGATTTTACCCTTACAAAAAGTGTCGCCGTAGCGTCGCCGCAAAAAGGGCGCGGCGCCACGGAACGATTCTGCTAGACCTGCTGTAAAACCTGAGATTCAATTTCCTTTCGGTCTTCCTCAGACAGCTCCGGGAAATACTCGGCAATCTCGTCTATGGCAATTTTCCCTTTTTGTATCATAAAGACAGACTTATTCCTAGCCACCTCTTTAGCTGTTTCCTGTTTAATGTCATTCTCAAAAGCCTTGTAAATCTGTTCATCATCAAATAATGTCATCATTATGTCTACAACCTCCTTTTCCCTACTTTCCAGATACTCTTTCAGCACGTTTCTGTCCTTGCAGATACGGATTGTTTCCGTAACCGCCTCTCTGGTATTGCCATAGCATTTTCTCTGCTCCCGATAGACCTTGCAGAAAATAATATACTGCCCGATAATGTTCGCTTCATTCTCCTGATATAATACTTTGATTTCCGCATCAATGGAAATTCTGGTTCCATTAAAAAAGTCCTTTGAGTGATATTATATCCGGAATTGTTTTTCTTTCTCCTGTAAATATCACATACAGTTCCGGCTTCGGCATCTTTACCTTTTTGCTTCCATACAGGTTCTGGTTCGTCCTCCTGAAATAATCATGATATGTCTGCATCAGGTACATCAGCGCACGGATGATTATGTTCATTGTCCATGTTGACTGGCTTTCCACCAATACCATGAGCCTGTCGCCTACAGAGAATCCCAGGTCATTATAATCTGCATCCACTAACACATGCTTGAGTGTGATATCTGCAATTTCATCCTCCGTAGCCTCTCCGTCCTCTGGATGCAGGGCTTTATAAAGTTGCAGCAGATACTTTTTCTCTTGAAACAGGTTGGTGAACACGCTCTCCCTTATTTTTCGTTTCGGTGTGCTTTCAGCCATCCCTTTACCCCTTTTTCTGTATATTTGAGCCGACTTTCTATAGGATATCTTTATTATACAAAAAGCCTCTCCTGTTTACAATAAAATTCCCATAAAATTTATAGTGGGGAAAATCCGGTAATATCATAACACCCTATTCATAAGTTCTTCAAAATTATTAACAGCATCCCCTTTATATGGTACATTTCTACTGTTAAACAAAATTGTATTCATTCCCAGCTTGCTGGCAGCTCCCAGATAACCCCTCCTATCATCTACATATAAACATTCTGCTGCATTAACTGCCAGCTTTTCCATAGTAAGCCGGAAAATGCGTTCATCTGGTTTTCGAGTTTTCAAATCTCCGCTGATACTAATCGCATCAAAATATTGATTTATATTAAATTTCTCACGTAGATACTTACTCCACCTACTGGAATCATTAGAAATGATGGCTAACTTATATTCTTTTCTAATGGCTTTCATAAAATCCAAAAAGCCATCGTTTAGTTCTATGGTATCCAAATAGTTCCTTTCAATTTTTTCCAAATCACCTTGGAAGCCTGCTGCCGTCCATATCTCTAAAGAAGACACTTCTCCCATATTGGCTTTATTCCATGGTTCGATTATTTCTTCCGAATCAAGTTCAGGAAAAGTCTGCTGAACATATGGAACAAATTCATCTCCTGTCTGTTTTACTATCACGCCATACATGTCTAATATAATCGCTTTCATCCAAACTCTCCCATATCTTTCAATTGTCCATACGCCTCTATCCAGTTGTCGTGAGGACATAGAATCATATCGTTATCAACCATGTATTGCATATATCTGTAACATGCTGCTTCCAGCGATATAGCAAGTGCAGCATTGACTTCTTCATAATAAGGCGGTATGCCCTCCCTGTCCCACGCAAGCTTGTCCGCAATAAACAGCGACATTTCGTATTTTGAAGGATGCTTTTTCAATGTAGTATGGCATTCTATAGCCGATAATATCTCTTCATCCAATATATTGAAATATTCGACAGCAGATATTTTAGATAAACGCTGATGGAGCAAAAAAGGATATTTTCTCTCAGCCTCGCAAATAGCAAAACCGTTTTCATATGCGTATTCAAGCATATCCGCTGGCTTGATTATAGCGCTTATATCATGCAGAAGCCCTGCGATAGCACATTTATCATGATTCAAACCATATGTTTTCGAAATAAGAACATTCCTTTCTGCAACATTCGACACATGAATATATGTACTATATTTCCCATTAATTAACAGAATATTTTTTACATCCGCCCGAATATCTCCGCTAAGAGTTTCGGTTTTTATATAATTGAAATGATCTAATATCACTTTGCTCCCTCCAATATTTGACAAATCCCAATCTTTCTTTCAAAATTATATCAAGAGTATTTATCCGTTTCAATATTTTGTAAAAGTACATACATATTTTATACTCCATGCGCTCTACTTTGTCGCCATGAAAGCGAAGTAACTGTGGAATGCCAAAATCTAAAAGGGGCGCACAGTCGCCGCAAAGATGCCTTTTCCTGCACCAATCTTGTATGTATTCGACAAAAGGATAGTCCATAATGTACAGAATTCAAAAAAAAATGAGCCTATGGAACAGGCGCATGAACCGCTTTTTGTATAATTTTAACAATCGGGGTGACAGGATTCGAACCTGCGACTTCCTGGTCCCAAACCAGGCGCTCTAGCCAAGCTGAGCCACACCCCGGAATTCATTCCATACATAGAAGTCCTGTTAAGTATAACGCATCCACCCGCACATGTCAAGAATTGTTTTTGCGACATTTTTCTTGTTTTATGGCCAAGTGCTTGACAAGGCAGGAGCGGAACGGTATAATTCAACTATTACAGAGCAAATGCTGCTCCTGTTTTTTCCTGCGGTTATGATGGAATTGGCAGACATGTAAGATTTAGGTTCTTATGTCGCAAGACGTGTGGGTTCGAGTCCCACTAACCGCATTGAAGGGCGCGAAACCGAATCCGGACAGTTCAGGTTTCGCGCCCTTTTGCATATTTGGCGGCGCGAAACCAGATCGAAAGGATTCAGGTTTCGCGCTACCTTGTATTTCATGGACTAATTTACGGCTTTATAAATTTTGATATAAACATTTTCAGCCAGGGGTTTACCGGCGCAATGCCTTTGCAGGTAACCGGCCAGCCAGCTGCCGTTGTTCGTATCTGCAAGTTCACTGTTGCAGATCAGGTATTCCGGCTCTTTTTCCGGATGCATCGTAAAATAGAGCTCTACTTTTTCGTCAAAAGTGGGTGAACTGATGGTGGACGGTGTGGAAAATTCCATGTCCTGCATCAGATACAGGTCATTGGCATTTCCTATATAGAAGACTTTGCTATGGTCAGGGATGGCACATTCCCGCAGCAGGGCAGCGGTTTCCCGGTAACGCTGAACCGTTTTAATGTCTGCAATGATTCCGGCGGCGGGACCTTCATGTATGAGACTGAGGGAGTCCAATATCGTATAGTGCATTCCGCCGGTGGTGCGGACCATATAGCATTTTCCGAACAGGAGCACGATTGTCCACAGAAGCAGAAGACCGCGCAGGACGGGAAGGTGTCTGGGGGCATGGAGCAGGATCCAGAGTATGGAGCCTGCTGCACACAGGCCCAGAAAAGGCGTGGAGACCAGCAGCGGATGATTGGTGAAAAGGATGATTCCTGCAAAGGCGGTCAGCGGGAGACATATATATAGAAAGAAGAGGTCCCGCCTGAAACGTCCTGTGCGAAAATACAGCAGAAGGGCAAATACAGGCAGGAGGAGGTATTCCAGGGAGGGATAATTGGGGTAACGGTCTCCCCAAATCCACAGCCAAACCTGTCCGGCCAGGGTGGTGAGGAAGAGAAAAACGGAAAAGCGGTACTGTCGGGGGGACAGACGCTTGTAAAACAGAGCGGAAAACAGCAGGGAGAGGAAAGCATATACCAGAAAGAGAGCAAGGATTTCCGCCAGCGATTCTCCGTTCAGGAAGAGCTTTTCTCCGAATGAAGCAGAGTGGGAGCCGTCGCTTGCCACGATGGGCAGAATTGCAGCCAGATCTTCGGGCGACATGCCGGTGAGCAGATAGCCGATGAAGAGAAGTGCCCCGGCTATGCAGGGAATACTGAATGCGGCAAGGGATACCAGTTTACCGGCAATGGGGAGAGGGTGCGCCGGAGAAGCTTGCATCCTGCCGTGTTGTAGGATATAATAAAGGCAGGCAGGAAAAAGCAGCAGGGTAGAGGGATAGGTGAGCACTTCCAGAGCCAGGAAGACGCCTGCCGCAACAAGATATCCAAGGCCTCCTTTTTCCCCATAAAGAGTCAGGCATAGGATCGTAAAAAGCAGGAACCATAACTGCATATTGGAGAACTCCGGAAAGAACATGAGCTTTGGCAGGGAAAAGAAATAGATGCAGACGAGCAAAGAAGAGAAATCCCTGCAGAGTCCGGAGTCTATGGCAGTATATTTTTTGAGGACAGAGTAAGCGAAACGGTAAAACACAAAGGCACAAAAGCTATGCAGCAGCAGGCCGCAGAATCTCAGATACAATACGATGCCTGCGGTGCTTTGGGTGAAGAAAAGGTATGGGACCATTAAAACTGCGGCTAAATATCCGGAGGTCTGATGGGGTTCCCACATATCGCGCACGGGGAAATCGCCCTTCAGCATCCGGTAAGACATGGAAAGCGCATATTGTTCGTCTATATCATATCCTACAAACAGGATTTTCAAAGCGGTTACGGCGATGAGGACAGCGTACAGGATTCGAAAAAAGCGTGAAATCGTAATACTTTTCATGGTATTGAGTCTCCTTCCGGTTTGCCGAAATACAGCCTGATAATATGAAGAAGTATATCACAACATGCGGGACAATGCAATGAAGCTCTGCAAAGCAGGAGGATAGCTGGAAATGAAAATGATGGATAAAAGGAGAAAGATTCTGTTTGCCGCAGCGGCCGGGGCAGCGGTTTCTTTCTGTTATACAGGGGGAGCATTGCTGGAGCAATATGAATCGCTGGATTTGACGGAAGGGACTTTTTATCTGAAATGGCTGTTGTGGGGGGTGGCGGCATCGTTGGTTCTCTATGGTCTGTGGGAAGCGGCGGACAGATATGGGGAAAAGATTGCGGCATCCGCAAGATTGGCAAGAATCCGTTTTCCCCTGCCTGCCTGGCTTTGTGTGTTGATTTTGCTTCTATGCTGGCTGCCTGCCTGGCTGTCAATCTTTCCGGGGGCCTTTGCCTATGACGCTTATGACGAGTGGATGCAGGTGCGAAATCACAGGCTCACCAGTCATCATCCCGTGATACATGTGCTGTTGCTGGGCGGGTTGACAGAAGGCTTCCACGGACTCACCGGAAGCTATAATGTGGGAATCGGGGTGTATACATTTTTGCAGATGGTGCTGCTTTCGTTTTTGCTGACTCGCACACTGGCTTTTATGAAAGAATTTTCCGTGCCGGATTTCTTCTGCTGGATTGCGCTGTTATTCTATGCCCTGTCTCCCGTGATGCAGCTTTTCGCAGTCAGCGCTACGAAGGATGTGTTGTTTTCTGCGTTTCAGCTGCTGTTTTTACAGGATCTGATTCGGATTTCCTGCAGAAGAGAGGCGTTTTTCGCCAGCAGGCGCCGGCTGCTTTCCTTCGGTTTGACAGCTTTTTTTACCATGACGCTGAGGAACAATGGTTTCTATATTGTTCTGGGCACGCTGGCAGTACTGATATGGGTGTGCAGATGTTATTGGAAGAAGCTGGCGCCGGTGCTGCTGGGAATCGGTGTGGCATATGCTCTCTATGTGGGGCCGTGCTACAGCATGCTGCATGTGACGGGCGGAAGCGTTGCGGAGATGCTTTCCGTTCCGATTCAACAGATGGCCAGGGTCCATCAATATGACTATGAGTCATTGGAGCAGGAGGATCTGGAATTGCTATACCGGATGATTCCCAGAGAAAATCTGGAACGTTACCGGGCCAGTGTGGCGGATTTTGTAAAGGAGGGATTCCGGCAGGAGGAGTTTCGGAAGAATACGAAGGAATTCTTTTCCCTGTGGCTGAAATGGGGGAAGAATCATTTGCTGACTTATGTGAATTCCTTTCTGATAAATACGGTGGATTTCTGGTATCCCAATGCAGTGGTGGACGGTTATCGGGATGCATATGGCAGGAGTTGTTACTTTGACTATAGAGTAAGTGAGCCGGGAGAGGAAATCGTCCTGCTGCCGCGGCTCCACAGATACTACGAAGCGATTTCTTCTGATCCTGAGATACAGAAGCTTCCTTTTCTGTTTTTGGTCCTGAGTCCCGGATGGTATCTGATGATAACCATGCTGCTCTTCGCCGATCTGTGGCGCCGCAGGCTGTACACATTCCTGGCGCCGGGAATGATGTTTGTGCTGTCGCTGGTTACGGTTCTGCTGGGGCCGGTGGCACTGGTGCGGTACGTGCTGATCTTCTATTATGCATTTCCCGTGTTGCTTCCCCTGGCGCTGTATCCGGGATGGTTTACGGGAAATCAGCCCTGCAGAGCCATATAGGAATTGTGGTATTCCTTATGATAGGTGACATCTTCTTTGAACCAGTCAGGCGGCAGAAAATTTTCGGCGGCTTCCCGGCTGCCGAATTCCACCTCGGCCATGACCAGCGGGGCAAAGGGCGGATCAAAGACATCCAGCTCAATGGTCAGAGAATAGTCGGAAGGCGGCCCGGGAAAGCCTTTTTTCTCCTGAAATACAGGATTGGGCAGCGGAATCAGGTAACGCTTCTTTGAGATGATCTTACCGTCTGCTTTCCCGCGCAGATGGTAATAGGCGTCACGGTTCAGGGGCAGATTGAATTCCTCCCTGGCCATCATGCCTTCTCCCTTGTAAGTCAGGTAATACTCGTCATCCTCCTTGCGGACGCGTACAACAGGCACAGTATTCAGGTATGCCTGCTCAATGTGGTGAAACGGATAGCTTTCCAGATTGGCAGGCAACTCTTTGATTGTAAATTTACGTTCTATTTCCATGTCGTTTTCTCCTCTCTGGTTTTGATAGGTTGGTCAACATTATACCATGTACACAGCAACGCACATGGCAGGATGGCCATTCGGCCGTCCCCTGCCGGGAATAAGGTCATTATACCATAATTTCCCGAAATTCCAATGCTATTCGTTGAAATATTTTTGTTAATTGTGTATACTGGAATTGGGTGTACAGCCCATGATAACAGAAAAGAGGTTGAAGAGATGAAGAGGATCGGAATTTTTCTGGCAGAAGGCTTTGAGGAGATCGAGGCGCTGACAGTGGCGGACATTTGCCGAAGATGCGGCCTGGATGTGCAGCTGGTGTCTGTTTCGGAGGAGAGATGGGTCAGCGGCTCCCACGGGATTACAGTGCAGGCGGATCAGATATTTTCTCAGGTAGATTTTTCGGCGGTGGATATGGTGGTATTGCCCGGGGGGATGCCCGGGACGAAGAATCTGGAAGCCCATGAAGGACTGATGGCCCAGGTAGATGCGTTCCATGCCGCGGGCAGATATGTTGCTGCCATCTGTGCGGCGCCCAGTATCTTGGGACACAGAGGTATTTTGAAGGGAAAGAAGGCCTGTTCCTATCCCGGTTTCGAGAGCCATCTGGAGGGGGCCGAGGTTACAGAAGGGCCTGTAGAAATTGCGGATCATGTGATCACTTCCCGGGGAATGGGAACCGCCATCGACTTTGCGCTTGCCATTGCCGGAATCTTCTGCGGCAGGGAGAAGGCGGAAGAGATGGCGGGCTCCATCGTATATCGGAATTAAGATTAGAAAAGGCAGGATAAGAGAATGGAAGCATATCGGAAATGTGCAGAGGAGATGTTGGATTTTATAGAGAAGAGCCCTACCAGCTTTCATGCCGTTGCGAATGTGGAGAAAGTTTTGGAGGAGCAGGGATTTATACGGCTGGATGAGGCAAAGAGCTGGAAGCTGGAACCGGGGAAAGGATATGTGGTGACCAGGAATGATTCCTCTCTGATGGCATTTCGCATGCCGGGGGACGGGGAGCCGAAGGGGTTTCACATTGCGGCTGCCCATGGAGATTCCCCTTCTTTTAAGATCAAGGAAGGTCCTGAAATCACGGCAGAAAAGGCATATTTGAAATTGAATACGGAGAAATACGGCGGGATGATTCTCACATCCTGGATGGACCGCCCCCTGTCTCTGGCAGGGCGGGTGGCTGTGAAAGGGAAGCACGGAATAGAGACCAGGCTGGTGAATCTGGAGGAGGATCTGTTGGTGATTCCCAGCGTGGCCGTTCATCTGAAGCAGGACGCCGATAAAGGAGGCTTGAATCCTCAGACAGACATGCTTCCGCTGTACGGAGAATGCGGCACAGAGGAGAAGAAGGGCGTGCTGATGAAACGGATCGCCGATGCGGCGGGCGTGGATGCGGAGGAGATTCTGGGCCACGATCTGTTTCTTTATACGAGGCAGCCGGGCAGGATATGGGGAGAGGACGGGGTGTTCGTACTGTCTCCCAGGCTGGATGATCTGCAGTGCGTTTATGCGTGTATGAAGGCTTTTGCGGACCATGTTCCGGAGAAATATATCAATGTCTGCGCCGTATTCGACAATGAAGAAGTGGGCAGCGGCACGAAACAGGGCGCCAATTCCACTTTCTTGGAGGATACCCTGTGGCGGATCGGAGAGAGTATGGGAATGGAGCGCAGCCGGTTCCTGCAGATGATAGCGGGAAGTTTTCTGATATCGGCTGACAATGCCCATGCGGTACATCCCAACCGTCCGGAGAAGGCGGATCCCACCAACAGGCCCTATCTGAACCGGGGAATTGTGATCAAGTTTCACGGCAGCCAGAAATATGCCACGGACGCGGTTTCGGCGGCCCGGATGAGGGAAATCTGCCGGGAGGCCGGCGTACCCTGCCAGACCTATGCGAATCGTTCCGACATTGCGGGAGGTTCAACATTGGGCAATATTTCCACGGCGCATGTATCGGTTTCCAGCGTAGATATCGGCCTGCCTCAGCTGGCCATGCATTCCGCGGTGGAGACAGCAGGGATAAAGGATACGAAATATGCGGTAGATGCCCTGGGGGTATTTTTCGGCAAATAAAAGGCATGATAAAAGCCATTGCGTTCCGTCTAAAAACGGTGTGCAATGGCTTTTTCATTTATTTCTGCTCGGCAGTAAAATATACAAAGAACAGATCGCCGGTGGTATCGTCGTCAAAGTATTCTTGATAAGAGATGGAGAAATCCTTCTCTCCGTCGGGTATCTCAAAGACCAGCAGGCCGGTTCGGCTTTCATTAATGGCCAGCTCGTATTCGGCGGGCAGTACATTCTCTCCGATGGTGTCCCCCACGCCTGCGTAATAGGTGACGGGCCAGTCATAGGCTTCATCGGATGTGTCGTTCCACTGTACCTGAAAGTCCGTGTCAAACATGGTGATGCTTTCCCGGAAGGTATTCTTGATGGTTACATCCGCTACCAAAATTTCATAGCCCTCCTGCGCCGTATAGTCTCCGTATTCAGAGCAGGTATAAGCGCTGTTTACAGTGTAATCAAAAAACGTGCTGTGCATGGTATCGCCCAGATGCCCTTCCGCGTAACCGTCTTCGTCCGGATATCCTACCGAGCTGTCGGCGGAGGATTCGGGAACTGCAGGTTTTCCGCAACCTGTAAGTGCGAATGCCATTACGGCAGCAAGTAAAAGTGATGTAATTCTTTTCTTCATGGTACCCCTCTCTTTCCCTTTTCAGAAACGTGTGAATTGTGTCTTACACTATGGTACCACATTTATAATGCGGAGACAATTTGAAATTTGTAGAAAATAGAAAAAAATGACTGTCGGAAATTGGACAATTTGCTCTAAAGGAAATCTTAATATTTCGGCAGGAAACAGATAGAGGAGCATTAATAAAATATTAGGATATGCCGGGTGCAGGACAGATAAAATAGATGAAATAAAACAGAAAAACGGGAACGGAGGGTAAGTTGTGAGAATAAGAAAAGGAATTGCAGCGATACTGTGTGCCGCATTGCTGGCCGGGTGCGGAAAGAGCGGCGATACAGGGGAGATCGACCAGATGGAGCCTGTGAAGGGCAAGTATGTGGAGAGCAGTGTGGATCTGCCGGAGGAACTGGAGGGATGGACGGTTAAACAGCTGTTTACAGCCGGCGGCAAAATCCATCTGTTTGCTCTAAAGGCGGAGGGTGACAGGACGATTGCGGGAGAATGGGAATTGCAGGAGGACGGTTTTGCCGATGTGACCAGGCCCTGGCTGGAAACAGTAGAGCTGCCCGGAGGAGAGACGCGAATAGAAGCAAAGCTGATGCAGACCCGGGAGGGCGGTCAATATTTGTATGCCGATTATATCCGGGAAGGAGTCACGGAGCCCGGAACCTGTCTGTGGAAAGAGGAAAACGGAGAGGCCAGGGAAATTACTCCCGAAAAATGGAGGACATTCAACGAAGAATGGGGGGGTTATGAGGCGGTGGCGGGAATTGATGTGCTGGATAACGATACCTTGCTGGCAGCTACGTATACTTCTCTGGACTTGCTTAACGGCAGTGACGGCAGTGTGATGGAAAGCGAAGCCATCACTGTACCCTATGACACAATGGTATCGGACGGTGAAAATGTCTGGATCTGCTCCTCCTACCAGTATGATTCTCCGGAACTGGTGATCGAGAAATGTCCGGAGGGTAAATACAGTCAGGCATCTGCCGTTACGGCGCCGGACAACATGACGGGAGCTAAATATTGTATACGGGAAGACGGGACATTGATATTGGCAGGAGAGGAAGGGATCTTTAGCGGGAAGGAGAGTCCGGGAACAGACGGCGGGATGACGTGGGAGAAACTTTTAGGAGGCGTGGAGACGGATTTCGGTCTGTCGGGCTGCTGGTGTATCGGTTTGGGCGCACCGCAGGACGGGGCTGTCTATGCATTGTTCCAGCAATCAGGCGGCGGGTACAGACTGCGCAGGTACGAGTATGATCCGGATGCGGTAATCGAGATAATAGAAGAGTTAACATTGTACACCGTCCGCGAAAATTATCTGCTGAACCAGGCTGCTGCCATGTACCACAGAGAACATCCTGAAATATTGATCACGATCCGGAATGTATACTCCAAATATGAGGAAGAAACGGATTACAACGCGGTATATCAGGAACTTAATACCATGCTGATGGGCGAAGCGGCGCCGGATATCCTGGTGCTGGATCATCTGGATATAGCGTCCTATGCGGAGAAGGGGCTGTTGGAGGATCTCGGCGATGTGGTGACGCCCATGGAGGAAAGCGGGGAGCTGCTTGCCAATATTACCGGCGCTTATATCAGGGAGGACGGACATCGATATGTGGTGCCCCTGGAATTTGGTATTACCATGGCGGTGGGCAGGGATATCAGGGCTGAAGATATGCTGTCTATGGAAAAACTCTCGGAATTTCTGGCCGGATCCCGGGACAGCTATATGGGCCCGCAGACCGTGGGAGAGCTGGTGGAGAAATTTTATCCTTATTTTTGTGACGGAATCGTAGCGGATAAAGCGCTGGACAAAGCGGCTCTTGGAAAATATCTGGAACAGCTTAAAAAGATCGGGGACAATTGCGGGATCATCGATGTCCGGGAGAAGGGTGAAAAGGCTTATAATATGTGGGATCTGGCCTCAGGGGCAAAGCTTGCGCTGGAAGACATAGAAGGTTTTAACGACTGCATGTTTCCGCTGGCTATGATGGATTATATTCAGGGAGAGTTCGCCGTATTTGAGAATTGCTTCCTGCCCATGGTGCAGACAGGAATCTGTACAAAGAGTACGCATAAGGAGACAGCCATGGACTTTCTGGCATTTGCCCTGTCGGAGGAGATGCAGGTATCGGATCCTTACGGCGGATTCCCAGTGAATACGGCGGCTTTGGAGAAAATGGCTCACAGCGACAGGTCAGAAGCGGAGGCGGAGGCCTCAATTGATGCAGAGGGAGGGACCATAGAATTTCGGATTTCCGATTTTTCAAAAGAGACGGCAGACCGGCTGGTGGAAGTGTGTAAAGGATTATACCGGCCGGTGGGCGAAGATGAAAAGATTCGGGAGGTTTTGACACAGGCCCTGGAGAATTATTTAAAGGGCGGGCAATCCCTGGAAGATACGGTTCAGAGAATCGATGACGGGTTGAAAATGTATTTGGGAGAGTAACGAATCAAGTCCGGCGGTCCGGCAGGTGAGAAAATCCGGCCGGGCTGCCGAAAAAACTTTTGCCGAAAAATTTTATAAATTGCGAAAAAAGAATTGACTTTTCAAGCCGACAATGCTATTATAACAGTTGTGCAGGAAAAAGCGGAAGTGTCGGAACTGGCAGACGAGCAAGACTAAGGATCTTGTGGCAGCAATGCCGTGTGGGTTCAAGTCCCATCTTCCGCAGTCAACGACGCGAAACCGAACCATAGCGGTTCAGGTTTCGCGTCGTTTTGTGTATGAATACAGAAAGTCAAATTGAATTGAAATTGAATCAGCAAAGAGACAGGCATTTCTTCCTTGCTGTTTCTGTAAAAGGCTGTTATAATAGAATCAGTTTTTGATGGAGACTGTTATCTGTGTGCAGGAGGAAAAGCGATGAAGAAGGGTCCAAAGAACGATAAAGCAATCCGGTTTCTGATGATCAGCCTTGTCGGCATTACCGTTCTTGTTATAGGATTATTTGCTCTGTTGTCGGGCTATATGAATAAAAAGAGTACGGAAACCATAGAGGAAGTGGGCAAGCTGTATATGACCGGAATGAACGAGCAAATCGTAATGCACTACGAGACTGTAATAGAGTTGCGGCTTTCTCAGGTGCAGGCGATAATTGATACGGTTTATGAGGAGCCCGGCGATCGCGACACTCTCCTGGAGGAGCTGAAATACAGTGCGGAAGTCAGGGGATTCAACTACCTGGCGCTGTGTTCCGCGGACGGCGAGTTTGAAATGCTCTATGGCAATGAGGTACGGCCGGTTGATCCGGAGCCGTTTGTGAAAAGCGTTGGCAGTGGGGAACAGAAGATAGCGGCTGCTGTGGACTCGGAAGGACAGGGCGTGGTGCTGATGGGGGTGCCCTATGTCTGTGAGATGGAAGACGGAAGAGAGAGCATTTCCCTAGTAGGAGGATTTTATACGGAATACATCAGCAGCATTCTTTTTTTGGATGAAGATGAGGCGCTGGTGGATTCCTACATTATCCGGAAGGACGGCAGCTATGTTCTGCGCAACAGCAAGAGACTAAACGGAAATTACTTTGCGAATGTGGCCCTGGTTTTCGGGGAGGAGAACGGGGCGGAGCAATATGTGCAGGAGCTGAAAGCGGCCATGGAGCGGGGAGAGAATTTTTCCGCGATTTTGCAGGGAGAAGGCTCCAGGTATCATCTCTATTGTATCAGGCTTCCCTACAGCGAATGGTATCTGGTGACGGTTCTGCCCTTTGAATCTCTGGATTTGCTGATTACGAAAATGGGACATGACTGGACCGTTATGGTTTATTGCGTGTGTGGCATCATCCTGGTGACGTTGGTTTTAGTATTTGGGCAAAGTCTCAAGATCACCATAGCGCAGGTGGCTGCCCTGAAGGCGGCAAATGAGGAGGCGAACCGGGAGCGGGGAGCAGCGGAGGCGGCCCGCAGGGAGGCGGAACATGCCAACCGGGCCAAGAGCGAATTCCTTTCCAATATGAGCCATGATATCAGGACGCCCATGAATGCCATCGTGGGCATGACGACCATTGCCATTGCCAATATGAATAATATGGAGCAGGTACAGGGGTGTCTGAGGAAGATTGCCCTGTCCAGCAAGCATCTGCTGGGCCTGATCAATGATGTACTGGATATGTCCAAGATTGAGAGCGGCAAGATGACGCTGAACGTAGATCAGGTATCGCTTCGAGAAGTGATGGACAGCATTGTAAGTATTGTACAGCCCCAGGTGAAGGCAAAGCATCAGCAGTTCAATATCTTTATTCATGATATTTCAGTGGAGAATGTGTGCTGCGACAGCGTCAGGCTGAACCAGGTGCTGATCAATTTGTTGGGAAATGCGGTGAAATTTACCCCGGAAGAGGGCTCCATCAATGTCTCTATGTTTGAGGAGGATTCTCCGAAAGGAGAGGAATATATACGGATTCATCTGTATGTCAAGGACACCGGCATCGGTATGTCAAAGGAGTATCAGAGGAAAATATTTGATTCCTTCAGCAGAGAGGATACGGCCAGGGTACAGAAGACCGAAGGCACGGGCCTGGGAATGACGATCACGAAATATATTGTGGATGCCATGGGCGGAACCATCGAAGTGGACTCTGAAGTGGGGATAGGCAGTGTGTTCCATGTTAGGCTGGACTTGATGAAGGCGCAGGTGATAGAGGCGGATATGGTGCTTCCGCCCTTGAACATGCTGGTTGTGGATGACGATGAACAATTGTGTCAGAGCGCGGTGTCGTCCTTGAAATCCATCGGCGTAGTGCCGGATTGCTGCCTGAATGCGGAGGAGGCCCTGGAGAAAGTGGGTGAGCGGCATAACAGGCATGATGACTACCATGTAATTATGCTTGACTGGAAACTGCCCGGCATGGACGGAATCACGGCAGCCCGGGAGATTCGAAGGATCTACGGGGAGGACGTCCCGATTCTGCTGATATCGGCATATGACTGGAGCGAGATAGAGGATGAGGCCAAGGCGGCGGGGATCACGGGATTTATCAGCAAGCCTCTCTTTAAATCCACGCTGTTTTACGGGCTGAAGCCGTATGTAGACGAAAATTCGGGAGAGACTGTTTATAGTCCGCTCAAGGCAGAAAGCAGAGATATCGTGCTGGAAGGAAAGAAGATCCTGCTGGCGGAGGATAACGAGATCAATTGGGAGATTGCCAATGAACTGCTGACTGCTATGGGGCTGGAGCTGGATTGGGCGGAAAACGGACAGATTTGTCTGGAGAAATTCCGGCAGTCGGATATTCGTCATTACGATGCGGTCTTGATGGATGTGAGGATGCCAGTTATGAACGGGTACGAGGCAACCAGGGCCATACGTGCTTCCGGCAGAGAGGATGCGGATATTCCCATCATTGCCATGACGGCGGATGCATTTTCAGAAGATGTAAAGAAGTGCTTGGATGCCGGGATGAACGCCCATGTGGCGAAACCCATCGACGTGAAAGAAGTATGCCGGCAGCTGGAAAAATATATGCATTGATTGGACAGAGAAGATGATACGAATAAAAGCAGGAAAGAACAAAGAGAAAATAGTGCAGGGCTTGCTGACTCTGCTGGGGACGTATGGAGTCTGCTGTCTGGGAAATCATGCAGGGCTTACGGCAGCTTCCTTTTCCGTTGTGAGTATTCCGCTGGCGGCGACGGTATTCTGGCTGCTCTCCCGAACCGGGAAAAATCTGGAGGCCGTGCCGGAAGGGAGAGGGCGCAGACGCAGAATAATCTTTGCGGCGGCGGCCAGCTTTCTGTTTTCGGTCACGATGCTGGCGGGATATCAGCTTCAGGTGAATAAAATGACAGAGAGCGGTTTTTTGGGGAAGGGCCTGCTGTTGCTGAGAGCGGTATGTCTGTCTGTTGCGGTGTTTCCTTTTGCAAATCTGCTGTTTGAGGGATTTGAAAAGGCGGGTGAGTGGAAGCCGCGGGCGGAAGGGACGCGATGGAAGTACGGAAAGGTGTTCGGCATCAGTGCGCTTCTGATTTTTGTGTGTCTGGTTCCGGTATGGCTGGCCTATTATCCCATCATTATGTCTTATGATTTTCACAGGCAGATCAATGAGGCGGTGAAAGGCTTTGCATGGTTCTGGCCCTATCAGCCGCTGGCGCATACCTGGGTGATCTGGCTGTTTCTCCAGCTGGGATATCTGGTGGGAGATATTCAGACAGGGATGGCGTGTATGGCTCTGTTTCAAATGCTGGTATATTCTCTGGCAATGTCCTATGCGGTGGTGTTTCTGTATCGGATAATAGGGAAAAAATGGACTGTGGCGGCAGGAATTCTGTATTTCGGAGTATTCCCGCTGAATTCCGTGATGGCTGTGTGTACGACCAAGGATGTTTTGTTCAGCGTACTGTTTTTGTTGTTTGTGCTGTTGTTGGCGGAGCGTTTCTTTTTCGCCGCAGGGAGAAAGCTTCTCTGGCTGGATTTGCTTCTTATCGTAGAAGGAAGTCTGATGATGCAGTTCCGCAACAACTGTTTCTATGCGGTAGCAGTGTTTGGAATCGTCTGGTTTCTATTTGCTGCCAGAAAAGAGAAATTGCGTGTATTGCTGCTGTGTGTACTCCTGCTGGCCGGAGGAAAGGCAATGGAAGCAGGAATCAGGGCCGCCCTGGGAACAACGCTTGGGACAGCGAAGGTGGAGATGTTCAGCGTGCCTATTCAGCAGTTTGCCAGGGTGGGATATTACCATGGAGAAGAGATGGATCCGGAAACCAGGGCGCTGCTGAATTCCTATGTCCCGGAAGAAGACTGGAAGGATTACAATCCTCCCATTGCGGACAGTACGAAGACATCGGTTGGAGTGACTACATTTGCCGAAGCCTGGGACGGGCATTATGCGCAGCTGTTTCAGGACTGGCTGAAGATCGGGATGCGTTATCCGAATGAATATATAGATGCTTTTCTGGAACTGACCCGGGGGTATTGGTTCCTGGACGACAGATCCTATGCGGAATGTCTGGGATATGGTATGGAGGGGCGGATGGGGACGATCTATACCTATAATTCATCTGCCATAGTGGACGGACCGGAGATTGCCCATGAGTCAAAGTTTCCGTGGCTGGAAGAACAGCTGGAAAAGATTGTCAGCGCAAATGTCTATTATAACTGGCCGGTGATCGGCGTTGTGTTTAAATGTGCTTTTTACTTCTGGGGATTGTTCCTGACGCTGACCGCATTTTTTTACCTGAAGAAACGAAGACAGGCCCTTTTTACCATGTTCCCTGTTTTGTATATGGCGACTATGCTGTTGGGCCCTGTGGTGCAGATGCGTTACATTTTCCCTGTGATGGTGACATTGCCGATCCTGATAAGCCTGCTTTTTGCAGGGCGGGAGGATTCTTCTGCGGTATCCTGATTTGTTCCCCTTCGAAATGATTTGTGAGGGGCTGCAGGGCGCATTGTACAGATTCCTGGTTTTGGCAAATGCAAATCACAAGTTATTTTTGTACTATTCCTAACGAATATTTCCGGCGGCGATCAAAGCAGACCGCCGCACCTGTCATTCTCCTCTGGGGTGAATTTTCCGTGCCAGATACAGCACCGGTGTGTCCAACAGTGAGGTAAAGATATAGATCACATAGCTGGAGGCAAAGATGGACAGCAGCGTCTTGGTGTCATAGGCGCCGTAAAAGGCAAACAGGGTGAATAAAAAGGTATTCAGAATCTGGCTGATTAAAGTGGAGCCGTTGTTGCGCAGCCAGAGGAATCTGCGCTTATCTCCGAATTTTTTCTCCGTGAAGGCCCACCATTTGTGGTAGAGCCATACGTCGAAGAGCTGGCTGACGGCATAGACCGTCAAAGAGGAAAGCAGCATTCTGGGGGTGCTGGAGAAGATGGCTTTGATGGACGGCATGGCCCAGTCGCCTTCTCCCGGTATGTACAGAAGCCAGCTCTGACTCAGCAGCAGGAAGAAAAGAGAAGTGAAAATGCCGATCCATACGGCCCGGTTGGCGGCTTTTTTCCCTTCGCATTCGGATAGAATATCTGTGATCAGAAAGGTTACGGCGAAGAGCACATTGCCCAGCGTCTGTTCCATACCGAAGGCATCGATCAGCAGCAGCACCTCAATATTAGCCAGGATTGTGGCCACGGCGGACAGGCAGTAGAGTCCGGATTTTCCGAAAAACTTATAAGCCGCCAAAGCCATGAAAAAGATAAAGATTACAGAACCTACCAATAATAATTCGTTTGTCATATCAGTCACCCACTCCAAAATCCGTATTTTTGATTAAAATATCAATGCGCCCATCCTCGTAATATTTCGGATACAGTTTTTCCAGAAAATCGGAGATTACCGTCTGGTCAGGCTGCATGGCCGAGGTGTTTTCACACATGAGATTAATACAGATCCGCTCAAAATAAGTCAATCCCAATGTGATGTCGCGCTCCATGGTAAGGACAGTCTGTCCCCGGAGACCGAACAGAAAATTTGCTTCGTCAAACTCTCTGCTGATAACCTCCGGCTCCCGGTCAGGGATGCCTTTTCGCAGAATATGTTCCCGAAAGTCCCCGTCGAAGGTTTCCAGGCCAAGCTTCATTTTCAGGTCGAATTCTTGAAAATATTGTCTGAGGGCAGGGATTTGCGCTCTGTATAAGTAGTGGGATTCAAAGTGGATGGTGGAAATTTGCTTCTCCCGACATACTGTTCTGATCAGATCAAGAGTCAGGCTGTCCAGTTCAAAAACAGAGCCGCTGTTGATCACTTCCAGATCCCCGAATTCGCCGGTCACCTGTCGGAGGACCTCTTGATTTAGAGTATAATTGGCGTTTTCATCGGGACAGCTGTCCAAGTGGTAGTCGCAGAAAGGGCATTTTTTGTATACACAGCCTTTTCCACGAAGAAGAAGAATTTCTCGTTTTCTTTTTGATAGAATTTTACTATATCTTTCCATAATATGTATTCCCTTAGTTTTGATTTTGGAAGTGCCTGACGGTTCTTCCAGGGCAGGATGGTTACGAACTGCCTAAATAACATTATAGCATCTTGGACATATTTGTCAAGCCCCGTTTCGCAGGCTCCAGGCGAGTTTGGATTTGGGTTGCTGTCAGGAACAGAATGTGCTAAACTGAGGATACAGAGGAGGAATCGGTTATGAAAGAAGGCGCAATAATAGGATTTGCAATATGGATGGCAGTAGGCGTGCTGTTGGCGGGGCTTGGTGTGTCAGCCTTTTTTGCCAGGAAGGAAGTCGGATTTTTCTGCAATGTGGAAGCGCTTCCCATGAAAGATGTAAAAAGGTATAACAGGGCAGTAGGGAAGCTGCTGATAGTGTTCGGCGTGGTTTTTGCATTGTTGGGGCTGCCGCTTTTAGCAGGACAGGGTTCCCTGGCCATTATCATTTCCATTTTGGGAGTCGTGGGGGAGTCGATAGCAGCCATGGCGGTGTATATTCTGGTTATTCAGGAAAAGTATGAGAAGAAGCCGCAAAATTTATCGCCGAAGGAAACAAAAAGCAGAAACTTTACTCAGAAACTCAGAAACGAAAAAAACGAAAAACTTTAAAATACTGCTTGACTTTTTTTGGAAAAAGCGGTATGATAACTTATGTTGCAGGGAACGATGATATGCAATGGGATTGATTTGTGCGTTTAGCTCAGCTGGATAGAGCGTTTGGCTACGGACCAAAAGGTCGGGGGTTCGAATCCTCTAACGCACGTTTTTATGTACTATTGTGCCTATAATTCCTCGTTTGTTCTAGATGGCAGGAGAGCCTTGAAAAGGGATTCTTCTGTCATTTTTGCAATTCCCGCTGAAATATATTGCAAATATCACCTGTCCAAGATATAGTAGAAGTACAATAAAATTCATTTGGAGGTAGCTGATATGGATATGAGGAAATGGTTCAAGGAAGCGCAGTACGGAATGATGGTGCACTGGGGGCTCTATTCCTTGCTGGGAGGCGAGTGGAACGGAAAAAAGAGCAGCAACTATGCGGAGTGGATTCAGACGAACCAGTGCATTCCCAGGGCGGAGTACGACAAGCTTACAAAAGCATTCAATCCGGTTTATTTCGATGCCGAAGAATGGATTCGATTTGCAAAAGAATGCGGAATGAAATATTTTGTCATCACGAGTAAGCACCATGAGGGCTTTGCATTATTCCGCTCTAAGGTAGACGAGTTCAATGTGGTGGATGCGACGCCCTTTGGCCGGGATGTAATCGGCGAACTTTCCGAGGCATGTTATAAGCATGGGTTAAAGTTTGGCCTCTATTATTCTCAAGATCTGGACTGGCATGAAGAACACGGCGGAGGATATCTTTCGGGCCACATTCCCTGTGCAGGACAGTCCTGGTGCAATGACTGGGATTTTCCGGATAACGGCAGGAAGAATTTTGACATCTGTTTCGAGAATAAGATCAAACCGCAGGTGGAAGAGATCCTTCGCGGTTACGGCGATCTGTGTCTGATCTGGTTCGATGTGCCCATGACAATAAAGGACGCGCAGAGCCGTGAACTGTATGATCTGGTCAAAAAATATCAGCCGGACTGTCTGATCAATTCCCGCCTTGGAAACGGAGCTTACGACTATGTTTCCCTGGGAGATAATGAAATTCCGGATTCCATGCCGGAAAACGAAGCTTTTGATCCGGCAAAGCTCAATGACTGCGACGGATTCAAGCCCTCTCCCTATGGCCTGTATGAGACTGCCGCTACCATGAACAACAGCTGGGGATACTGCGCATGGGATCATAATTGGAAAGAGGCGGAGAAGGTTCTGGAGATCAAGCGGAAATTGAACGGAATGGGTATCAATTATCTGTTAAATGTAGGGCCGGATCATTTGGGCAGAATTCCGGGACCCAGCCAGGCGATTTTGCGGGAAGTAGCCAAAGGACTGTGATTGGATGCAACAAAAGCAGTTTAGCCGGCTTTGAGGCGGTTCCTGACAGATATTGTCCCGGAGATTGATGAAAGCGGATTCAGGAGATAAGGGGGCAGACTTTATGTTATTCGGAAATTTCGGAGAGTGGAATATACAGAATCTATTGATCCGGGTGATTGCTGCAACGGCTCTGGGAGGGGCTATCGGCCTGGACAGAGGGATGAAACATCGCGGCGCGGGCACGAAGACGATCACGGTAGTCTGTCTGGGAGCCACACTGGTAATGCTGACAGAACAGTATATACAGATTTATTTCCCGGGGCTGGCTAACATGAACCGGATGGCAGCGCAGGTTATCAGCGGAGTGGGCTTTATCGGAGTGGGAACGATCATTGTATCCAGACATCGGGTGAGGGGACTGACTACGGCGGCCACACTCTGGGCCAGCGCATGCATCGGGCTGGCGGTGGGAATCGGATTTGTGGAGGGTGGTGTGCTGATTACGGCCATGATGCTGGTTTCGCTGCATGTGCTTCCCTATGTGGAGCGTTTTGCCACCAGGCATTCCCATTTTTGCAATGTATTCATCGATCTGGAGGAGAGCCGGGATTTACATACGGTCATCCAGAAATTAAAAGAAGCCGGAGTAACCATAGATTCCATGGATACCAGCGAGTCCAAATCCGAGGGAGTGGGAATCTCGGTGCATATGGTGCTGTACCTGAAAAAAGCGGTAAGACGGACAGAAATATATGATATCCTGGTGAAACTGGACAAGGTGGTGTCGGTGGATTTTCTGTGAGCGGCTTTTGGGCCTGGGGTACGGTGTTTTTGGCCGTGGAATTTTCGCTTCGGGGCTTGTGGCCCTGGGCCATGGGATTTAAGGCGGGACTTGGGTATGAGCAGTAAGTGACTTGTGCCTGCCGGTTGCGGGAGCGTGTCCGGCAGCTGCGATGCAAGATGATAAGAGTGTGAAAAGGAATAATTGCAGGGCGTAAGGAAGTGCCCGTAGGACATAAAACAGGCTGGCTGTCATATTGTTATGACCGTCGGCCTGTTTTAGCCGTTGCTTCAGGGATACCTCATATTTTGGTTCCGGTTTAGCCGGGGCAGGTAATTCTAGGAGAATAGTCTCTTCATTTCCTCATATTTCTGGGCGGTCATCAGCGCCGACAGTTCGCAGCCGCGGAATTTTGCCACATAGGTCCATCGTCCGTAGGGTTCTATTCTGGTGATTTTGGACAAGTTGACAATATAGGATTTATGGCAGCGCATGAAGAGTTCGGAATCCAGTTTTGTTTCCAGATCGAAGAGGGAGGCGGAGGTTCTGTATTGTTCCCCGGAGGCGGTCACGATATTGGTGCTGCCGTCCATCCTTTCGATGAACAGGATTTCTTCTACATCCAGAAGGAAGGTTTGTTCCTTCCCCTTGATCAGCAGCTTGCCGCGGTATCTGTCAGGGCGTGCAATTTTATCCGGTGAACCGGCTTTCCCCTGCGGGATGCAGGGATTCGGCGTATTTGTACCAGGCTGCATTCCGCGCTGTGGAGTGCAGCTGTCAGCGGCAGGCGTTGTGGACCGGGTGGCGTCTGGCATATTGCCGCCGTCCGCGGTATATGCCATGGACCGGGCTTTGTTTTGCATATCGCAGTTATCCGGCGTATATGATGTAGGCTGCGCATTGCCCCGCGTTTCCCGGAGCCCCGCGGCATGTGCCTGGCCAGACACCGCATTTTGCATGCTGCCCTGTCTGGCATGTTCCGGCATGGAACTGCGGATCCGGTCCAGTGTCCGGGCCAGTCTTTCCATATTAAAGGGCTTTACCAGGTAGTCGAAAGCGTAGATTTCAAAAGCGTTTGCCATGTATTCGCTGTGGGCGGTGGCGAAGATGACCTTCAGTTTCGGATCCAGATCCGTCAGTACCCTGGCGCAGTTCAGCCCGTCCTCGCCGTTTAAGTCGATGTCCACAAACACCACATCCGGCCTGTATCTGGCAAAATCAGCTACTGCCCCGGCAAAGTTGCCGCATTCGGAGACCACCTGGTAACCCTCCTGCTTTTCCACCATTTTGTGGAGAAGCCTTCTGATTTCCGGCTCGTCATCGATGAGCATTACTTTAATCATGTTCCGGATTCCTTCCTGCTTTCCGCATAGGCATAGGCGCCTGTGCCGATGTTTTTCTTCATTTCCGTGTCGGCCAGTACGTTCTGCAGTTTATAATAATCCAATACGCCGATATGCCCTTCCCGGAGGGCCTGGGCCATAGCCCTGGGAATCTCCGCTTCGGCCTCTACCACGGCGGCCCGCATTTCCTGTTCCAGTGCCACTGCCATGGCCCGGCGTTCCTCGGCCCTGGCCTGGGCAATCTTGTTGTCCGCCTCCGCCTGAAGGCTCTGGAGGTTCGCGCCGATATTCCTGCCGATGTCGATGTCCGCGATGTCGATGGAAATGATCTCGTAGGCGGTGCCGGAGTCCAGGCCCTTATCCAGTACCAGTTTGGAAATCTCGTCCGGGTTTTCCAGGACTTCGCTGTGGGTCAGGGAGGATCCTACCGTGGTGACGATTCCTTCCCCGATTCTGGCCAGTACGGTGGCTTCCCCGGCGCCGCCGATGAGCCGTTCCAGGTTCGTCCGCACGGTGACCCTGGCCTTGACCATCAGTTCGATGCCGTCCTTGGCCACGGCGGAGATCAGAGGGGTCTCGATGACCTTGGGCGTAACGCTCATGGTCACTGCCTCGAACACATTGCGGCCGGCCAGGTCGATGGCGGAGGCTTTCTCAAAAGACAGGTCCATGCCGGCCCGCTCCGCCGCAATCAGGGCGTTGACCACGCCGTCCACATTGCCGCCTGCCAGATAGTGGGCTTCCAGCTGGTTCGCCGTTACATTGATGCCCGCCTTCGTGGCCTTGATCAGGGGGAAGATAATCTTCCTGGGTATCACGCGGCGCAGCTTCATTCCCACCAGGTTAAAGATGCCCACTTTCACGTTGGCCGCCACTGCCGATATCCACAGTCCCACAGGTACAATCACAAAAAATCCTACAATCAGTAAAGCAATCACACATAGAATAATAATCTGGATAATCATATCATCACCCTTGCCTTTCTCATGTTTCCTCAGTTCTTTCGGTTCTCCAGGTTCCTGACCATCAGCCTGTTGGAGCTGATTTGAACGATTTTAATCCTGCTTCCTTTTTTGATATAAGCCCCGTCGGATACGATATCCAGTTCGATTCCGTCGAAATCGCCTTTTCCCACCGGGCGCAGGTCGGTTGACGCAGTGCCTTCCCTGTGGAGCAGGTAGTCAAGGTCAGATGCCTCTAACTGCGTGTTTTCCACATGGACATCCGTATCCAGGATAATGGGGGATTTGAATTTCCGGTGGTGCATCAGGCCGATGACCACCGCCGTCAGGATGCTCAGGATGACGATGACCACGATGGTCACCAGGATTCCTTCCTCCACGGAATCCGTTACCATAAATACGCCTGCCACCAGGCAGACAATGCCCGCGATGCCGGGGAGCCCGAACCCGGGTACCACCAGTTCCACTGCGATCAGGATGAAGCCCGCTATCAGTACAATGATGCCGATTAATTCAATTGTTTCCATTTGCTTTTTCACCTCCTTCCGGCTTCGTCTTTCTTCAGGGATACCGTGAAAACGGTTTCTTTTTCGTCGGATTTCACCGAGATACTGCCGCCGCTCTTTTTCAGTACGCCGGATACGATGTACAGTCCCATTCCATGGCCGGACTCTTTTTTGGTGGTAAAGCCCGGCCGGAAGATGGCTGTTTGCCGTTCTTTTGGGATGGGGGCGCCATTGTCGGATACGGAGAACAGATAGCGCTCCCTGTCCTCGCTGATATCCAGTATCATTTTCCGGCCGGATTCCTTCTCGGACAATGCGGTGACGGCGTTGTCGATTAAGTTGGAAAGCACCTTGCACAGCTCCCAGGGTTCCATGGGCAGGCGTTTTAAGTCGGATTTCACTTCCACATAGAAGTCAATCCCCAGAGCCTGCGCGGTTCCCATTTTCGCCATCAGCAGTGCGTTCACCGCGGGGACGGAAGTGCGGATTGCTTTTCCCGTCTTCATGATGTCCCGGTAGATGGGTTCCAGGTAATCGAGGAGCTCTTCGTATTCCTCCAGTTCTGCCATGCCGTAGACAACCTGCATATGGTTTAAGTAATCATGCCGCTGGCAGCGCAGTTCGGCGTTCAGCTTCTGAATCTGTCCGAAACTTTCCGCCAGGCTGTCGTAGCGCCGCCGCAGTTTTTCATACAGAAGGAGGATCCATGCCAGGCAAAGCGTCAGTATAACCACCACTGCCAGTGAGAAATATAAGCTTATGTTCATTGGTGAGGCCCCGTTTCTTTTTCTTGTTTATGCGTGCCTTTTCCGGAAGGACTGAGCATGGCCGCGTCTCTGGCAGGGCGGCTTTCCTGCCCGGGCCTGCCGTGAGTATGGAATCATTTTGCCATGTGCACAGCAACGCACATGGCAGGATGGCCATTCGGCCGTTTCCTGCCGTGAATAAATTCATTTTACCACAGATTTACACCCTTCCAACAGGAAGCTTCTGAAATATACAATTTAGGGGCTGAAATGACAGGGACGGAAGGGAGGGGTGTTCTGTTGGTTGCCTGGGAAGCGGCAACAAATGCAAATGAGGAGTAAATCATCTTCGAAAATTACCCCGGATCATCTTTTTTTCCTCTTGTGTGAGGTTAGGGAAGTATTATAATGAAGAACAGGATCAGGATGACTTTGGCAGAGAGAGGACAGGGGGGATCCGAAAAATTACCCGGCCGGGCGGTAAAGCCGCATCGGCTTATACTAGGAGGAATAAGAATGAAAAACAAGGTTTTGAAGAAGACCATGGCACTGGCTCTGGCAGGAGCCATGACACTGTCCATGGCAGCCTGCGGCAATGACGACGCAGGAAGCAGCAATCAGCAGTCCGAACAGCAGGAATCTCCTGCAGGAAACAGTGAAGAGAGCCCCGCGGAGAATTCAGAGGAAGCTTCCGGAGAAGAGTCTTCCGAAGAAGGCGGCCAGGCAGAAGCACCCCAGATCGAGGATACCACCATCAAGATCCGTGTCATGAACGAATTCCGCAATTTGGATAAGGTTCTGGCAAAATACGAAGAGATGACAGCGGACGACCCCGTCATGAGCAAAATCCATCCGGAATTTACATGGGTGGCAGGCGGCGACTACAAGGATAAGCTGACCACAGCCATGATTGGAAATGAAGATTTCGACCTGATGTTCTGCGGCGGCTGGCACGGCCTGAGCACCTTCATCCAGGAAGGCAACTTCGCAGACCTGTCTTCCTACTTTAACAACGACGCTTTCCCCGGCCTGAAGAGCGCCTTCTCCGAGGATTTCGTGAAGGCCATGACTTCCTATATCCGCCAGGAGGACGGCTCCTACCAGAAGGGGATCTACGGCATCAACCTGGCAACCTTCTACGAGGACAGCCGCGGATTTATGTACCGCGAGGATCTGCGCAAAAAATACGACTGCGCTCCCATCACTGATGAAGCCAGCCTGTTGGAGTTCGTAAAGACGGTACAGGAAAATGAAGAAGGCATGATCGGCGTGAGCCTCTGGAACTTCTTCCGTCTGGATTCCCCCTGGTACTCCGCGAAACATGACCATGTATACACACAGGACAATGTAAACGTTCTGGGCGACCAGACCTGGGTATGGGTGGGCTTAAGCGATGACGAGAAGACCGTTCTGAACGCAGTGGTTCCCGGCGATTCCGCAGAAGAGTTCGCAAAGATGCCCGCAGGCTACCAGGATGATTTCATTACCGCATATATTCAGGACCGTACCAAGTGGAATCCTTACCTGAATCCCAACCGCGGCGGCACCGATACCGTGGAGAAGCCCGCAGCCATCGCCTATTCCGCTCTGAGCGAGTATGAGAGCAAGGTAAAGACAGCCCTGGAGACCAACCCTGACGAAGAGTATGGCTTCTATGTAATTGAAGACGCACAGCGCAATATGGAGCCGGGCGCGGTTGTCTGCGACATGGCTACCAACAACTGGCTTGTAGTGCCCGAGTGGTCCGAGAAGACCGATGCCGTAATGTATTTCCTTGACTGGATGTTCGGCAGCCAGGAAGCCCATGATCTCTTCGAACTGGGTATCGAAGGCGAGGACTGGGAAGCAGTAGGCACCGACGGCTACAAGAAGCTTGACATCGACGAGAACCTGGCATACTCCATGCCTACCTACTCCTTCACCCAGAACCCTACATACATCAGGGTGAGTGAGTTCGTCAGCAGTAATCCCGAGATTAAGTCCCGCTTCGACTATATGTACGATCCTTCTACCTATAAGCTGAGCCCGCTGTCCGGATTCGTGTTCGACACCACCAACGTGGAGACCCAGATTGCCAATGTATCCGCTCTTTCCAACGAGCTGCAGCTGACCATCTCCATGTACGACGCGGACGAGGCGGCGCAGAAGATTCAGCAGTGGCATGAGGATGCCGCCGCGGTAGGCCTGGAAGAGATCCGCGCGGAACTGATTTCCCAGATTCAGGCATTCCTTGACGCTAAGAATGCGAACTAAATTCCCAGGCGGCTGACTGCAGGGCCATGCCGGAAAAATTGAGAATTTCGTGAATGAAAAAATCCACATGTTTACAGAAAGAGGCGGCCACAGGCAGAACCTGGGGCTGCCTCTTTTCTCCAGGAACTGTCGAAAAACAGCTGATACAACCTGTTCAGGCAAAAGTCCGAAAATACAAGGAAAAATGTGTCAACAATGTTGCAATTAATGTGCAGATGTTGGAGGAGTTCAAGCTGTCAAATAAGAAAAATAGCATACACTGCTCAGGCGGGAGACAAAAGCAGTTTCTATTTACAGGATGAAAGAAAATGAAGACCCATTGCGCGGAAACAAACTAATGATGAACGAAGTGAGTCTCGGGCTGATACCCCGTGGCTCTGCTGCGTGGACTGAATGAGGGCCCAATATAAGGCAAAGTGAGTACAAATGGGGGAATGAATTTTCAAGCACACTCAGGGGTGCACAGGAGGTATAAAATGAATCAGGAGATAAATCGGGATATGAAACAGATGACAGATCGGGAGAATAATCAGGAGAAAAATCAGCTGCGGATTTACCCCGTCCCGAAGGGGGCAGTATTGCAGGCGGATTACAGCTTGCGTGTCCGCAACGTGGGAGCGGAGGACTGGCAGGAACTGAAGGTCTACCGGGTGAAGGTGGATATGCATGATGTGCGCAGCGCCTCCATGGTCTATTTCGATTTCAGCGGCAAAGTGGAGGTAGAAATCACATTCCCGAAATTTTACACGGTGTACAGAGTGGACATCCGCCCGCTGTCCCTGGGGATTATGCCGGAAACAGAGCCGAAGCGGATTACTTTTATACTGGATAAGCCGGTGAATCTGTCTGTGGAGGTGAATAAAGACCGCTTCCACAACCTGCATCTCTTTGCCGGGCCCATTGAGGAAGCGCCGGACAAGGCCGGGGCGAATGTACTCGTGGTAAAGGGTTCCCTTGACAGGCCCGGATGCCTGGGGGACGGCATCAACGCGCAGCTTGAGGCCATGCCGGAGGGCAGGATGCTCTATGTGGAGCCTGGCATCTACTACATCGGGGAGAGCGTCTGGCATCTGCCTTCCCACACTCACATTTACCTGGAGGGCGGCGCGGTACTCATCGGCGGCCTGGCCCTGGAGCATGGGGAAGGGCTGCACATCAGCGGCAGGGGCATCCTGTATCTGGCGGACTATCACAGGTTCACGGGTATAAACGGCATACGGCTTAACCATTCACGGGAGATCGTAATTGAAAATCTGATTTTCATCAACCCGCCCCATTATACGGTTTCCCTGGGGGACTGTGAGGATGTGGAGCTGCGGAACCTGAAGTCCTTCAGCTGCGAGGGGTGGAGCGACGGCCTGGACATGATGAGCTGCAGGCGGGTTCTGGCGGAAGGCTGCTTCCTGCGCACCTCTGACGACTGCGTGGCCGTCTACGGCAGCCGCTGGGATAATTACGGCGGCAGCAGGGAGATTACGGTGCGGAATACGACACTCTGGGCGGACGTGGCTCATCCTACCATGATCGGCGTCCACGGAGACCACCGGAAGGAAGGGGATGTCATCGAGGATATCCTCTTTGAAAATATCGATATCCTGGAGCACCACGAGTTTCAGCCCGGCTACCTGGGGGCACTGGCCATCAATGCCGGGGACAAGAATCTGGTGCGGAAGGTGACCTACCGGGATATCCGTATAGAACCATTTGAGCATGGAAAAGTATTGGATTTTCAGGTAAAGTGGAATAAAGATTACAACCCTGCGCCGGGCAGGGAAATCCGGGATATCCTGGTGGAAAATGTCCGGGTGATGTCCGGGGACGGAGAAGAGCCCTCCATCATCGCGGGATACAGCGGGGAATTTCCGGTGCGGAATGTGCGGATCCGGGATTTCTACAGGGACGGCAGGAAGGTGGAGAGCCTGGAGGAAGCCGGCATCGTGGTGGGAGAGTTCGCGGAGGATGTGAAGCTGGAGTAGGGGCAGAAATCACTCCATTTTCCTGTTGCCAGAACCGGGAAGCAGCACTTATAATGGTATCAGGGACATTTCCCGCAAAGGGGCGCTTGTATGCAGAAAAGGACATCGCATCGGAAGGGAATTGTGAGGAAATCCGGGCAGCGAAACAGCCATGCCTGCTGTCGGGAAAAGAAGAGAGCAGGTACGGCTGTCCAGCAGGATAAAATTATTCCGTGACAACACCTTTTTGAAGCATCAGATTGGCGTACAGGGCGCTTTCGCCTGTGGCAATTATGGCGTAGACGTTGCGGGACGCTTCGTAGAAGGCGGATCTCTCTATCTCTGCAAAGGCTTGTTCTCCTCTGGCATCTGCCTTTTTCACAATCTCTTTATAAGAGTCCCAGATGGGGGTCTCTACCGGATCTCCCGGAATTACCTGCATCAGGCTTACCGGATGCTCCACATAGGAATCCAGGGGGAAGAGCTGCAGGATGGCTTCCAACACTTCACAGGCGCCGTGTCCGTCCATGCGGATTACCTTGCACGCTTTTCCTATGGATTCTGAGGGGAAGTTGCCGTCCGCGATTATGAGGCGGTCTCCATGTCCCATTTCACATAACACTTTCAATAATTCGGGTGATAAAATTTTCGGTATTCCCAGTAGCATTGCATTGTCCTCCTAATTTTAGTTCCGCAAGATGCCGTTCCAGTATCAGTAACGGCAGAAGAATTCCTGTCCCAAGAACAGAGCCGGCAATTCTTCTGGGCACTGGAATGGCATCTTGCTGATTTCCAGTTCCGCGTCAGCACATATATCTGATGCATCACATTATACAGGATCTCGGGAAAAAATGATAGTCCGTCGAAGAAAGCTTATTGCAAATTACAAGTATGATCTATAATACAGGGAAGCTTACCTTTACCACAAAGAGATCCGCATCCGTCTCCCAGGAAAAGGTTCCGCCGCAGGCTTCCGTAAAGCTTTGGGCGATGGACAGCCCCAGGCCGCTGCCGCCGTCGGTGCGGCTTAAGTCTCCTCTGGTGAAGCGCTCGGTGAAGTCTTTTTCCTTATCCAGCTCCAATTGTGAAGTGTTCTTTACGCTTGCCACTGCCAGCTGGCCGTTTGTCTGCAGCGTCACATATACCCTGGATCCCTGGAGAGAATACTGGATGGCATTCTGGAACAGGTTTTGGAAGACCCGATAGAGCCTCTGGCCGTCTGCCATGATCTTTACGGGTGCATCAGGGAGATCCGTACGGAAGGTGACGGCACTGTTTCGGATCTGCTCTTCCATGTCCGCAAGCGTCTGCCGCAGAAGCTTGCCGTAATCCAGTTCTTCCATCTGCATGGGCAGCTCTCCGGAGGCGGCCTTGCTCACTGCGAAGACATCCGTGACCATATTTTTCAGGCGCTGTGATTTCTCATCCAGAATTTTCACATAATCCTTCACATGTTCAGGTAGTTCCTTTTCCTGCTTCAGGAATTCCACGTAACTGATAATGGAAGTCAGAGGCGTCTTAAGGTCGTGAGACACATTGGCGATGAGCTCCACCTTCATGCGTTCGCTTTTCATCTGTTCGTCTACGGCGCTGGCCATTCCGTGACGGATGTCTTCCAGCTGCGTCATGACGGCATTCAGGCCATGGCCGGCGGCGGGCGCAACAGGATCCGATTCTCCCCGGTTTTCCTCCCCTTTTCCGGCAGGAACCGTGTAATTGCCGTTCCTGATCTCTGTAATGCGGCGGGAGAGAAGCTCTACATCTTCGGCAATTTTCATATTCTTCACTCCGGTGAGATACTGAAAAATCAGGAAGAGAACCATTCCGAGGGCGGCCAGGAGCAGGATGCCGACCCAGGCATTGCCCCTGTGTCTGAGAGGGGATCCTGCCAGGATGATTCCTCCCAAAGCCAGCAGTCCGTAAAGGATGGCCAGAAGGAAGAGGGCTAGATTCCGGTGAGACATACTCCGTGTCAGAGGCTGATTCAGGCTTTTGGCGGAAAATGTCCGGGAAAGCTTAGCTGTCAGGCTGAAGCGCCATATCTTCTTATTGTATCGCAGATCGTTTCCGAGCAGCCAGATCCCCCAGAACACCAGGACCCAGAACAGGGAAGGGATGTTGTATGCCATTTCCCGGAAAAACCAGGAAAGGTTACTGAAGTCATAGTTGTATTCGAAAGCATATGAAAATTCTTCCCACAAGCCATAGCCGAAATTGGTTGCGATGGAGTAATTGCAGAGCATATACAGCCCGTAAAACAAAACAAGGAGCAGTACGATCTTGCATTCCAACCAGATTTTTGCCTGAAAACGGGCAATTCCCTGTGCTGCTTCCCGTCGGCTTTTGCGCATAAGGAAAGAGAAAAGCAGCAGAATGAGGCCGAAGGCCAGGAGGACGAAGCTTTCCAGGAGCCGTTCCCGTCTGTTTCGGACATTGAGGTTCATCCAATAGAGGGGATTATCGTATTGTTTCGCTCCGCCGCTGCCATAGGTTCCCTGCGTGAAAATTACGGGTTCCTGTGCTGCTGCGATGCACACGGCGGCTTTCGATACAGTGCCGTCAGCCTGGAAGTTAACGTATCCGGGCAGATACCAGTCGTCTCCTTCCCGGTAATAGCCGTCCCCGTACACGTCGATCTCCCTGCCGTCCTTGAGGATTCGGGCCTGTGTTCCGTCGAAATACAGGAGGAAATTATAGCCTTCGGGCAGGATGATATCCCCATAAGCCGTGGAGAAGCCTCTGCCGGAAGCCGTTATACTGCTGCCGGCGGGCGAACTGCCAGCCGGGGCCGAATTGCTGCCATCGGGCGAACTGCCGTCCGGAGCCGAATTGCTGCCGGCGGGCGAACTGCCAGCCGGGGCCGAATTGCCGTCATCGGGCGAACTGCTGTCCGGAGCCGAATTACCGTCGGCGGGCGAACTGCCGTCCGGAGCCGCCGTATTCCCGCCAGCAGAGCCTGCTGCCGGAATCAGGCCGGCGTTGCTGTACAATACCTTGCCATCATATAGGATGGAATAGAGAAGATTCTGGTCCCCTTTGATATTGTTGTGATATTTCTCGGCGATTTTCTTTTTCTGCTCGTCTGTAAGGGGTTTGATCTGCTCCTCCGTCAGGCGGTCAGGCAGATTATCCTCCATATATTCGATATAATTCTCCATTTCATCCCGATAGGCTTCGAGTTCGGATAGAAAGGAGTCAAATTGCTCCGGATCATTTTCCAGATCCTCCATGGCTTCCAGCAGATACAGATAATTTTCCTGCATGTACTGCAGATTTTCCAGATACTCTGTCAGCTCTTCCGCAGAGATGGGATAATTGCCGGAATCTGCGGCGTAACTGTCGGCGGCCTCCGCAAAGGAACCTGTCAGAAAGCCGCGGTAGCCGTATCTGTCGTAGAAGCCGCCGTCATCATAGTAGTTGCCGTAATAATAGCTTCCATCGTAATCGCCGCCGTAATAGGTGCCGTTATTATAGCCCCAGATGCCGCCCAGGCCGTCTCCGCCTGTGGCCATGATCAGGAAATTTTCCAGACGGCTTGCAATGTATGACCGGAATTGGCTGCTTTCCTGATAATCATCTTCCAAAAGCTGATCCGCCTGCCAGAAATGCACCCCGGCGGGCTTTCCACGGAGAATATCCGCCATGCTTCCCAGGGCCAGGCTTATCCCCAGAAAGAAAAGAATGAAACTAATTGCTTTTTTCCTGTTTTTCCATTTTGTATCCAATGCCCCACACCACCTTTATATATTCTGGCTCTTTCGGATTCAGCTCCAGTTTCTCGCGGATGCGCCGGATATGCACCATCACGGTATTTTCCGATGCATAGGCGTCCTCTTCCCAGACTCTGCGGTAGATTTCCTCCGCGGGAAATACGCGGTTTAAATTGCGCATGAACAGATCTACGATTTTGGCCTCCGTAGCGGTGAGCTTCACAGGTTCCCCGTCCGCGTAGAGGGCCCGCTCCTCGGTATTGTAGAGAAGGCGGCCGTTCTTGATCTCGCAGCTCCGGCTTCCGGCGTGGATGTCCCCAAGGCTGGTATACCTGCGGAGCTGGCTTTTCACCCGGGCTGCCAGCTCCTGGGGATTATAGGGCTTCGATACATAATCATCTGCCCCCATGGACAATCCCAATACCTTATCGCTTTCCTCGCTTTTGGCGCTTAAGACAATGATGGGGAGATTGCGCTTCTCGCGGATGCGCATCACTGCGGACAGGCCGTCCAGCCGGGGCATCATCACGTCGATGAGCACCAGCCGCACCGGTTCGCTGGAGAGGATGTCCAGCGCCTGGAGGCCGTCGTAGGCCTTCAGCACCTTATAGCCCTCCTTCTCCAGTAAAATCGCGATCGCCTTTACGATCTCTCTGTCGTCATCTACCACCAATACACATTCGCCCATTTTCTCTGCCATACCTTACCTTTCCGCAGCTTTCCGGCAGGCCCCTGTATCCGGTAACGCTTTCGGCCCTGATGGGGCGGCATCCCGCGGCCATGCCTGCGTCCGGAAGCGTTTCGTCACGGAATGATGAAATCTTGCGCAAAGCGGCAAAATTTTGGTTCCGGTTTATCCGGGTCAGGAGTTGTCGGAGACGCTTCCTTGCCGGCACAGCCCTGCCAAACTGTATCTGTATCCTTGAGCTGCATTCAGGATACAATTTATAATTTACAAAAAAGTGAGGGTGTTTCTTACAAATTTCTTACAATCCCTCTCTATCATACCGTCATCGGGCGTTGGAAGCAAGGGGAAAACAAGATGTGGTAATATTTAGCCGGGGAACGAAGCGCGGCAGAAGTCAGCCGGAAAGCCCGCAAGAGGGAACCAGGCGCGGCAGAAGTCAGCCGGAAAGCTCGCAAGAGGAAACCAGGCGCGGTAAACGTCAGCCGGTCAGCCGGCGGGACGGAAGCAAAACTGCACCACCGTCCCCATTCCCTCCTTGCTGCGGATGCGCAGGGCAGCCTCCGGCCCGTAAGTCAGGATCAGCCGCAGATTCGTGTTGCTCAGGCCGATATGGGAGGTCCTTCCGGCATCCTGCCCGGTCAGTGTCCGCCGGATTTCAGCCAGGCGTCCGGGGCTGATGCCCAGGCCATTGTCTATGACCTGGATATGGACCAGGCCTTCCCGCAGGAAGATTTTCACCTTGATCAATCCCTTCCGGGGGAGCTCCTTGATGGCATGGTGGAGGCTGTTTTCCAGCAGGGGCTGCAGGATCAGATGGATCACGGGCAGATCCAGGACAGACTCACTGTACTCCCAATAAAGGATGAAGGGATTGGCATAACGTATCTTCTGTATTTCCGCATAAGACTTGCAGATGGCGATCTCCTCCCGAATCCGAACCTGGGAGGAGGTATTTTCCAGAGAATATTTCAGAATGTCGGACAGGTTGTGGATCAGCAGGTCGGCATGGCTGCCTGCGGGAAGCGCCTTTAAGATCTCCAGGTCCAGGGTCTGGAGGGTATTGAAAATAAAGTGCGGATTCAGCTGAAGCTGCAGGACCGCCAGCTGGGCGTCCTTCTGGCGCACCTGGGCCTGGGCCAGATTCAGGGCAAGCCGCTGGTTGGACACGAAAGTGGAGACGATATTGTTGAAAATCAGGTCATATTCGTTGCGGGTTTTGGGACGGGGCAGGGCAGCAGGCTTCTCCCCATTCCCGGCATCCGAAAATAAATTCAGCAGCAGCCGCAGCTGCCGGAAATTGCCGGCTGTGCCGCTGAAGCTGAGGCTGATGCTGAGCAGGATGCTGAACAGGATGATGACGGTAAAGGCCAGCACCATGCCGTGGACGGTTTTAAAGACCTCAGCAGTGGGGAGCAGAGTTATCATTACAAGGTTGTAGTCCGGTATCTCGGAGGAATAATATACATACCCGGTATCCCGGATCTGGATGGTATCATATACCTTGCTGCCGGAGAGAGGGTGGGTGATGGCTCGGGGGAGGGGATTTCCCTCATCAAACAATTCCCTGTAGCCGTCGCTTCCGAAGATGATATTACCGTCAGTATCCGTCACAACGCTGCAGGAGCCCTGGTAGATATGATTGCTGTCCAGCATCTGGGAAAGCTTCCCGGTGTTCAGGTTCAGCACCATTACCCCGTTGTAATAGTCAAAACGCCGGAACACCGATACATTTTCCCGCCAGGGCTCAAAGGAATAATGCCTGACCTTCCTGGGGAGGACCCATTGGCTGCAGTCCGCGGAGGTATCCTGATAGATGGCAAGCCATTCACGGTCCGTACAGCCGGGGGAGGAGACGGCAGTATAGCCCGTCAGGCTGCTGAAAAAGTTTCCGTCGGGATTGTCGTAATAGATGTAGATGGAATCCACAAATTCGCTGATGTTTGCCATGGTGCCAAGGATGGTGGGGACGATGGATTTGAAGACATTGTTTTTGTAGTCCAGCGACTGCTCGTTTAAAAGCCGGGAAATGGACAGGGCCATGGTGGGCGTGGTGGAGAAAAGTGTGGTATGTTCGGAGAAGGTATTCAGCTCCTGGGTCACCTTGCTTAAGAGGAAATTACGGGAGCGCTCCGCATAGACGGTGAGCTCTTCCCGAAGCTGCTTCTGGAAATATCCGGTGAGGAGGATGCCCAGAAGCAGCAGGGGAAGCGTGATGATGACAAGGTGATGGATCAATTGGCGCAGGAAATATTTCTGCTGCATATGGCTGTGTTTGATCATGGCAGTTCTCCGCCCCTTTCTCTGTATTCCTTTGGAGACAAATGATAATAGCTGCGGAAGGCCCTGGAAAAATTTTTCGGGTTGTCATAGCCGATGGCATCGGAGATCTCGTATATTTTATTGCGGGCGTCCTCCAGCAGGACGCAGGCCCGCTCCATTCTCTTTTGCAGCAGATACTCGGAAAAGGACAGGGAGGTCCTGCTCTTGAAGAGACGGGACAGATAGCTGCTGCTTAAGTGGGAGCGTGCGGCGGCTTCTTCCAGGGTGGCAGTCCTTAAGTTGTCCATCACATATACCTTTACGCCGCGGATGATCTGCTCGTAGTACTGGTTTGGGCGCTCCGGTTCCAGGGCAGCAGCGCCCGTCCGGTCCAGCTCCTCCTTCAGCTTCAGAAAAGCCAGCATCAGGGAATGGTGCCTAAGAGGCTTTACCAGGAAGTCCTTGACATTGTAGCGCAGAGCCGTCTGGGCATAGGTGAAGTCCTGGAAGCCGGAAATCAGGTATACGTGAACGGAGGGGATATTTTCATAAATAACCCGGGACAGCTCCAGCCCGTCCATGACGGGCATCCGGATATCCGTCAGCACGGCTGTGGTCTCCGGATGGGCTTTCAGGTAATTCCATGCCGCCTGGCCGTTGGAGAAATCTCCGGTTACGGTAAATCCGGAGTCCTCCCAGGGAAATAAATGAACCAGCCCGCTTCGTATATTATCATCATCTTCCACAATAATCAAGGAATACATCCCATGAACCCTCCTTCTAATGAAACGATATGACATATAAAGATACCTTCTGCTAAATGTTAGCATATGAAAGGAGAAATTGTCAATTCTAATTCCTATAAGAAAATCGGATTTCATGCTATTCTCAGTATGTCGGATGGAGAGAGAATTATCCGAAAGTCACTTGAGAAATCCCCGGCACGGCAGAACCGGAGCCTGGGCAGAGAGACGGAACTGGAAACAGTATGTGCCCGAAGCAGTGCCCAGAGGATTTACGGACGCATCATTAAGCGGCCGGAAATCCTGTGCCGATGTCAGGTACTGAAGAGGGCACATACGGAACTGGAATAGGAGGATTTAATATGAAAAGAAAGTGTTTGGCATTATTGTTGGCGGCATGCATGGGCATGAGCCTGGCGGGATGCGCGGAGACAGAGGCGGGAGGAGATTCCTCCGCAGGAGGCAGCAGTGAAGGGCAGAGCGCGGCACAGGAGGGCTCCGGGGAGGAGGCCGAGGATTCCGAAAATGCGGAAGGCAGCTCCGGGGAACAGGCGGATGCCGGCTCCGGAGAAGAAATCACCCTGCGCTTCTCCTGGTGGGGCGGCGATTCCAGGCATGAGGCCACGCTGAAAGCCATTGAGACTTATGAAAACGCCCATCCGGGCATTAAAATCGAGCCGGAATATTCCAGCTTTTCCGGATACTACGAGAAGCTGGTGACACAGCTGGCATCCTCCAACGCGCCGGAGATTTTCCAGGTGGACCAGGGATGGGTTGCCGAGCTTTCCGCCAGAGGGGACGCGTTCGCCGATCTGTCGGCTTATTCCGACATCATTGACATGAGCCAGATCTCCGAATCCATGATGAATGATTACTGCAAGATCGGGGAGGAGGTATCGGTGCTGCCCTTCGGCTATAACGGGACTGTCTTTCTCTATAACAAGACGCTTCTGGCAGACTGGTGCGACGAGGCGGGAAATCTGAATATGAGTTCATGGGACGACTTTATCCGGATCGGAGAGGAGCTGCATGCCAAAGATCCGGAATGCTATATGACTACGGCGGTGACAGACGGGTATCTTCGCTATATCTTAAAGCCCATGCTGGAGCAGATTACCAACGAGATCGACGTTCAGGATGATTTTACCCTAGGATTTGACAAGGAGCAGATGGCCCGGGCTTACGAGAGCTTCCTGCGGATTTTTTCACAGCAGGTGTCCCAGCCCTATGACGAGGCAGTGCTGTATGATTCCATGCAGAACAATCCCTTATGGCTGAACGGCAAGATCGGCGGGATTTTCCTGTTTTTCTCCAATATCGACACGGAGATCGCGGGATTGGATTATGACTATGGTGTTGTAGGCATGCCCATGTTTGCGGATGCCCAAATATCCGGGCAGGAGTGCTGTCCGTCTCTGATGGTGGCCGTCAACAAGAAGGCGGACGAAGCCCGTCAGAAGGCTGCGGCCGAGTTCCTGGAATGGTTTATCAACAGTGAGGAGGCCTCTTTGATCCTGGGGACCGTACGGGGCGTCCCGGGCAGCGCCAGTGCATTGCAGGCACTGGAAAGCAACCAGATGCTCAGCGAGCTGATGTCGCGGGGGATTCAGATATCCAACGATACCCTCTCCCTGAAAAACGGCGCTTATGAGCTGAATTCCTCTGTGAAGGCCGTCTTTGTGGACTACATGGAGAAGGTAATCTACGGCGTCTCCACGCCGGAACAGGCTTCGGAAGGGATGATAACGGACCTGGAGGCTTTGCTGAAGGATTTGTCAGGGCAGTAAGAAATTGAAACTATCCACAATGCATCCGCCGGGCAGCCTGTCGGACGGGCAGTAAGGCGGGCGGATGCGCCTGTGTTACGCGGCGGAGAAATGCAGAGAAGGGGGTACTTTTTATATGCATAAAAAAGACAAATATCTGGGATATCTCTATATCGCCCCATGGCTCATCGGGTTTCTCGTGCTGACATTATACCCCTTTGTGGTATCCCTGATTTATTCCTTTACGGAATATGATATGTTCCATATTCGCTTTATCGGCTTACAGAATTATGCGGATATTTTTACAAAGGATAAGACGGCGCTGGATTCTCTGGGAAAGACGCTGCTGTACACGGCGGTATCCGTTCCGCTGAAGCTGCTGGCGGCACTGCTGGTGGCCATGATGCTCCATAAAATCCGCCGGGGCAGGGCGCTTTATTATACAGTTTTCTACCTGCCGTCCATCCTGGGATCCAGCGTGGCGCTGGCGGTTTTGTGGAAATATGTCTTCAAAAAGGACGGGCTTCTGAATCTGCTGCTGGGGGCTATCGGTATCTCGGGTGCAAACTGGCTGGGGGATCCGAAGCTGGTGCTGTATGTAATGATGCTCCTGCCGCTGTGGCAGATGGGGGCGCCCATGGTATTGTTTCTGGCGGCGCTGAAAAACGTGCCGGGGGATCTGCAGGAGGCGGCCAGGATCGACGGGGCCAGGCCCTTTCAGGTATTTCGCAGGATTACACTGCCCATGATCTCTCCCATAATTTTCTTTAACTGCATTATGCAGACCATTGAGATCATCCAGATTTTCACGCCGGCGTACCTGATCACCAAGGGAGGGCCGGTGAAGCAGACCTATCTCTATTCCCTCTATCTTTATGATACGGCATTTCGGGATATGAAAATCGGATATGCCAGCGCGCTGTCCTGGATCCTGTTTGTGATTATCATCAGCTTTACCCTGGCCTTCTTCGGACTCTCGGGGAAGTGGGTATTTTACGGAGACGAGCGATGAGAGAGGGAGGTCATAAATGAGACGGAATCTAAAGAAGACGGGACTTTATTTGATGATAACGATAACGGCAGTTGTGGTGGGCTATCCTTTATTGTGGCTGTTTTTTGCGGCCTTTAAGGAAAATGCGGAGATTTTCACCTCGGTTGGCCTCCTGCCGAAGCATTTTACGCTGGACGGCTTTGTCAATGGCTGGAAATCTACTGCGGCAGTACCTTTTTCCGTATTTTTAGGGAATTCCTGTAAAATGGTGGCGCCCACGGTCCTGCTGACGGCCGCCTCCTCATGCCTGGTGGCCTACGGATTTTCCAGGTTTGAGTTCCGGGGCAGGAAAATATTAATGACGCTTATGCTTTCCACCATGATGCTGCCCAATACCGTGATTATGATACCGAGGTACATATTGTTCAACAAATTTCACTGGCTCAACAGCTATATTCCTTTTTATGCCATGGCGGCATTGGCGGTGAATCCCTTTTTCGCCTATCTGCTGATCCAGTTTTTCCGGGGGATTCCCAGGGATCTGGACGAGGCGGCTTATATCGACGGGGCCGGGAAATGGCAGATTTTGGCCAGAGTCATACTGCCTCTGGCAAAAGCGCCCATTGTGTCGGTGATTTTATTCCAGGCGGTCTGGACATGGAATGATTTCTTTAATCCGCTGCTGTATATTGACAGGGTGAAACAGTATCCGGTTTCTCTGGGGCTGCGGCTGGCCATTGACGCAGACTCTGTCGTAAACTGGAACAGCATCATCGCCATGTCCTGCGTGAGCCTGGTGCCTGTGGTGGTTCTGTTTTTGAGCCTGCAGAAATATTTCGTCCAGGGAATCGCCACCACCGGCATTAAGAGCTAGAGCGTGTTTGAAAATTTACTCCCGCCATCTGCATAACGACGCCATAGTGTCGTATGCCCACGGTATCTTTGCCCCCTCATTCGGCCAACGTAGTCCACTACGCCTCCCGCATTCGGGTCAAATATACCACAAATTGTGACGTACAGCTGACGGAAAGCAACTTTCAAACGAGTTCTGGAGAAGCGGAATGGAGTAAGCTCTGCCCGTATCCGGAAACTGGAAAAACAGGAACTGAAGGAGCCAGATGCGGAACTGGAAAAACAGGATCTGGCCGGTCCGGTTCCCCAGAGGATTTACGGACGCTTATCTTAGCGGCCGGAAACCCTCTGCCAATGTCCGGGAACTGGACAGGCCAGATGCGGAACTGGAAAAACAGGATCTGGCCGGTCCGGTTCCCCAGAGGATTTACGGACGCTTATCTTAGCGGCCGGAAACCCTCTGCCAATGTCCGGGAACTGGACAGGCCAGATGCGGAACTAAAATAGGAGAAAAGATTATGATACGAGAAATAGCGAGGACAGAGGTACTGGTATGCGGCGGAGGCTGTGCCGGCTGCGGGGCCGCTTTGGGGGCGGCAAAGGCAGGCGCACAGGTAATCCTCCTGGAACGGAACAACTTCCTGGGAGGGATTGCCGCATCCAGCATGATATCGAATCTGTACAATCATTTTATTACAAAGGACGGGCGTATGGTGATGAAGGGGGCTGCCCTGGAATGGATGGAGCGGATGGAGAAAAAGCAGGCGGCTACGTCCAAATGGCGGTTTCCTGACGGCAGGCTGGTACATGACCCGGAGCAGATGAAGGTTACCTTCGACGAGATGATGGAGGAGGCGGGAGTCAGCGTCCTGTTCGGAACCATGGCGCTGGAACCTTACCTGGAGGGGAACCGAATCTGCGGCGCCTATGTGAATACCCCGGAAGGGAAGGGGCTTATCCGGGCGGAACAGGTGGTAGACACTACAGGAGAGTGCGATATGGCCTGGAAGGCGGAAGCGCCTACCCGCTATGCCTGCGGGATGGCGACTCTGACTTTTAAATTCGCAAATGTGGATTTGGAAGCGCTGTACCTTCATTTTAAGAAGCATCCGGACACCTTCCCCATCGGTATCGACGCCATGAAGAACTTTCAGGAGTTCGAGGAGGTGTGGCGAAAGAGGGATGTGCTCTATTTTCCCCATTCGGGGGGAGAGGACTGGGACCTGTTCCAGGATGCCATTGCCCAGGGGCGTTTCCGGAAAGAAATGGGGGAGATTTTCTCCATGGATTCCTGCTGTATCATCGGCATGAAGGGTTCCGATACCGCGGTGATAAATTCCCAGATGTGGCGGATCCGTTCTCTGGACCCGGAGGTATTGTCCGACGCGGAGGCGAACGCCCATGAGGCGGTTTACTATGTGGCGGATTTTATGGTGCGGAATATACCCGGCTTTGAGCATGCCTACGTGGCACAGGTTTCCGACGAGCTGGCTCTGCGGGTGAGCCGGGGAATCGAGGGCCGGGAGACCTTTGACAAGGATGAGAAAACCGTATCGGGTAAAATGGAGTCCGATGACCCAACGGCAAACGGTACGGATATTGAGTATAATATTTTACGGAATCTCACTAGTGATCCCAGGTATGCCAAATCCGGGGAGGCTGCGGAGGAAAATATCTACGCGGAGGATGTGATTGCCTGCAGGCCCAAGCAGATGAATTTCAAGCTTACGGGAGAATTTGTCAGCAATGCCACAGTGGACATTCCCTTCGGAGTCATGCTTCCGGAGGGCGTGGAAAACCTGCTGGTTGCCAGCGGGAAAAGCGTATCCGCCATACCCCAGACCATGCTCCGTTACCAGTCGGCGGGAATGTCCCTGGGACAGGCGGCTGGCGCGGCAGCGGCACTGGCGGCCAGGGAGGGGATATTGGTGAGAGATATTCCCATCCGAAAGCTACAGAGGGAGCTGCTGGGGCAGAACGTGTATCTGGGAACGCCGGAGCGGCTGGAAGAACTGGGGATTACGCAATAAAGCCCATGGCCGGCGTGAAATCCTGCGCATTCTGACAAAGTGGATCCCGGCGGGCCAGGTGACATGGAACAGAGGGGAAAGCACAGAAGGCAGGAAGAGGGACAGAACGAGGCAGGGACAATGACGGAACTGGAAGATTTACATGAAAAGAGGAGAGTTGGAGAGAATGGGGACAGAATATAGGGAAATCGACGTCTTAGTCACTGGGGGAAGCCTGGAGGGCTGCATTGCGGCAGCCGAGCTGGCGAAGAAGGGAAAAAAAGTCCTATTGACTGAAAAAAGCGGATCGCTGGGAGGAATCGCCACTAACGGACTGGAAAATGTGATGCATCCGGAGCAGACGGCAGAGAGACGGGCAGCGGAGTATGCGGGAATTCTGCGGGAACAGGCAGGTGAGCAGGAAGGATTGAAAGGCCCTTTTTACCACGATCAGAAGGCGAAGGTGGTACTGGCCAGGATGCTGAAGGAAGCGGGCGTAACGGTGCTGACGCATATTTTTCCATATGAGATAATGACGGATGACAAAGGTGTTTTGTGCAGGACGGAATGCAAGGCCGGAACCCTGGAAATCAGAAGCAGGGCTTTGATTGACGGAGAGGCTTTTTTGGAGAATGCGTCCATGGCAGGGCTTCCCTGGCAGCAGGGGAGGAAGTGCGCGGAAGGAAGTGTGAAATGGAACGGAATTCCGGAAAAGGCCTTGAAAGAGATGCTCCGGCCGGGATATGAGGAGGGAGAGGGATACCTGATGGGAAGCCTGGCGCTGGAGCCTGTGTTGTGCAGGAAGGGGATCCGATATTGTGCTTCTGAGATCCGATGCCGCTATAGCAGTGTGTTCGGGGAGACTATTTTTACCGGAATCAGAGCGGAGCTGCCGGAGATATCCGCCTTTACGGTTTCCGATGCCCTGGCGGGGCTGCGGATATATGCTTATATGCTTCGGGATTATTTGAGGGAACAGGTGGGGGGATGTGAGAAGGCTTCTATTATCCATGTAGCGCCTATGCTGGGGCTGTATGGGATCAGGCAGGTTACGAGGCAGGACAGCAGTGTATTTCCAATGGGAATATTTCCCATGGGAATGGAGCATTATTCCAATGAGGAGGCGATTCGCCGGGGAGTAGAGACAGGGGCGCTTGTAGAGGAGTTCCTGGGATGAGAGACAGGGAGCGGCAGGCAAAACGTAATGAACTGCAGAGCCGGGACAGCACGGCGGACAGAGCACATGGCCGGGCATGAAACCGGCGGAGCGAGACAGGACAGAGCACATGGCCGGGCATGAAACCGGCGGAGCGAGACCGGACAGAGCACATGGCCGGGCATGAAACCGGCGGAGCGAGACCGGACAGAGCACATGGCCGGGCATGAAACCGGCGGAGCGAGACCGGACGGAGCACATGGCCGGGCATGAAACCGGCGGAGTAGGACCGGACAGGGCACATGGCCGGGCATGAAACCGGCGGAGTAGGACCGGATAGAGCACATGGCCGGGCGTGGGCCGGCAGGGAAAACGAACAGGAGTATGAACACACTTGAAACCGGCAGAGCGGAAATCGGACATGTGCCTGTAAGAATCTGGAATGGCGGGAGAAAGGGAACGGCAATGAAAGGGATGGAATTGGGGGGGAAGAGAGCGACACAGCTGCAAGCGACACAGCCGCGAACAGCTGGAAAGAAAATCATGCACGGCGCAGACTACTATCCGGAGCAATGGCTGGACACGCCGGAAATCCTGGAGGAAGATCTCCGGATGATGAAGCTGGCCCATATCGACACGGTGACACTGGGAGTATTCGCCTGGGCAGCCCTGGAGCCGGAGGAGGGCTTCTGGCGTTTCGAGTGGCTGGACAGGGTCATGGACAGGCTGCACGAGAACGGAATCCAGGTGATCCTGGCCACCCCCAGCGGGGCGAGGCCGGCATGGCTGGCAAAAGCGTACCCGGAGGTTCTGCGGGTGACGCAGGACAGACAGCGAAATCTTTACGGCATGCGGATGAACCATTGCTATACCTCGCCCCGGTATAGGGAATTGACAAAACGTATCGACAGCAAACTGGCCGCACGCTACGCTAAGCACCCGGCGCTGAAGGCCTGGCACATTTCCAACGAATACCATGGAGAATGCCACTGCGGGCTGTGCCAGGAGGCGTTTCGGCGTTTTTTGCAGGAGAAATACGGCTCCCTGGAAAAGCTGAACCAGGCATGGTGGACAGCCTTCTGGTCCAAAATCTATACGGACTGGGAGCAGGTGGAATCCCCTTCTTCCAGAGGAGAGATGGCTGTTCAGGGGCTGGCCCTGGACTGGAAGCGCTTTGTCACGGTCCAGACGAAAGCATTCATGGATATGGAAATAGGGGCGGTGAAGGCTTACACCCCTGATATTTCGGTAACTACCAATATGATCGGCAGCTTCATCGAGGTGGACTACCCCAGGCTTGCGCCCTCCCTGGATGTAGCGTCCATGGATCTCTATCCCCAGTGGGGCAGCGCTTCCTGCCGGGAGGTGGCCATGGACGCGGGTTTTGAATACGATGTGATCCGGTGCCTGAAGATGACCCCTTTTTGGCTGATGGAGACGACGCCGTCCATGACCAGCTGGACAGAGGTGGGAAAGCTGAAGGAGCCGGGACTGCACAGAGCGGGCTGCCTCCAGGCGGTAGCCCACGGAGCGGACAGCGTACAGTACTTTCAGTGGAGAAAGAGCAGAGGGGCTTTTGAGAAATTTCATGGCGCCATAATCGGGCATAGCGGACATGAGCATACGCGGGTGTTCCGGGAGACGGCTCAACTGGGGGAGATTCTGGGGAAGCTGGGAGAGGTGGCAGGTACCCGGTGCCGCGGGGAAGCTGCCGTTTTATATGACTGGAGTAACAGATGGGCCATTGAAGGCTCCATGGGCCCCAGGAAAAATAAGTATTACGAGGAAACCGTAAGGGAGCATTATAGGGCATTGCGCAGCCTGGGCCTGAATGTGGATGTAATAGAGGAGGGACAGCCTCTGGAGGATTATGCCATTGTGGCGGCTCCCATGCTCTATCTGGTAAAGGTTGGGCTTGCAGAGGCGCTGGAGGCCTATGTAGAGAAGGGCGGTATCTTGCTGCTGACCTATTTCAGCGGGATCGTGGACGAGAATGACTTGTGTTTTCAGGGAGGGTTCCCGGGGCCCCTGCGGAAGCTGGCCGGAGTGTGGGTGGAGGAATTGGACACCCTGTATCCGGAGGAACAGGGCCGGATTGTCAGTATGCCGGAAAACAGTATCAAAATACACGGCATATGGACCAGCAGGGATTATATTGAAGTGATTCATCCGGAGACGGCCGCAGTGGAGGCGGTGCACGGGACTTCCTGGTATCAGGGGATGCCGGCCCTGACCAGCAACAAATGGGAAGCGGGCAGTGTGTGGTATCTGGCAGCCAGAGCGGAGGAAGCCTTTCTGAAAATCCTGTATGGAAAGTTACTCTCTATGGCAGCGAAAAGGAAGAAGGCACAGGCCGGGCCTGTAAGACAGAGAAAGCTGCCGGAGGAGGTGGAGCTGTCGATTCGCCGGGATGGGACATATCAATATTTCTTCTATATAAATTGGGGCAGAAGAGAATGTACCGTGAAGGCGCCGGAGGGCGTGGAGCTGACAGGCGGGCATGAATGCAGAGGGGAGCTGGTATTGGAACCTCTTGGGACAGCGGTTGTGAAGGCAGCGTATACAGAACGTTGTTCCTGACGGAAAATATCGGACCGGGAGGGCTTCCGATTCCTTTTGGGAGGAAGCCTTATCGGTTTTACCTGCCGTGACCATGGAAAAAGGAGCCAAAATTTCATAAAAGTACCATCTCGGTACAGTTTTTCGTGCCGGAGTGTTGAATCTGTGGGACAAATCTGTTACAATACAGTTTAGGTTTTGGTAGACAGACCGCAGAAAGGTATGAATGATCGTGAAGATAATCGATAAGATAATTGGTACACACAGCGAGAGGGAGATCAAACGCATCAAGCCGCTGGTGGACAAAATTGAAAGTCTCCGTCCCGAGATGTTGGAACTTTCCGACGAGCAATTGAGAGACAAGACTGCCGAGTTTAAAAGGCGGCTGCAGGAGGGATCTACTCTGGATGATCTCCTCCCGGAGGCATATGCCGCGGTACGGGAGGCAACCCGCAGAGTGCTGAAGACAGAGCATTACCGGGTGCAGCTGATCGGCGGTATCATTATGCACCAGGGACGTATCGCCGAGCTGCGTACAGGAGAAGGAAAGACGCAGACATTCCTTCTGCCGGCATATCTCAATGCATTGGAGGGCAAGGGCGTCCATGTGGTGACGGTCAACGACTATCTGGTGAAGCGTGATGCGGAGTGGATGGGACAGGTGCATGAGTTTCTGGGACTTTCCGTCGGCATGGTGCTGAACAGCATGACCAGCGAGGAGCGTCAGAAGGCATACAAGTGTGACATCACCTATGTGACCAACAATGAGCTGGGATTTGACTACCTGCGTGACAATATGGTGATCTACAAGGAGCAGCTGGTGCTGCGTGGGCTTCATTTCTGCATTATCGATGAGGTGGACTCCGTACTCATCGACGAGGCCAGGACTCCGTTAATCATATCCGGTCAGAGCGGCAAATCCACCGCTCTTTATGAGATGTGTGATTTGTTGGCAAGGCGGATGCACAGAGGCGAGGATGTACAGGAACTGACCAAGATGGATGCCATCATGGGGGTGGTACAGGAAGAGACCGGAGACTTTATCGTCAATGAGAAGGATAAGGTGATCAACCTTACCGAGGCAGGCGTGAAAAAGGTGGAGGAATTCTTCCATATTCAAAACTTTGCGGATGCGGAGAATCTGGAGATCCAGCACAACATCATTTTGGCTCTGCGGGCGCATAACCTTATGTTCCGTGATCAGGATTATGTAGTGAAGGATGACCAGGTACTGATCGTGGATCAGTTTACAGGACGTATCATGCCCGGACGGCGTTATTCCGACGGTCTGCATCAGGCAATCGAGGCGAAAGAGCATGTGAAGGTGAAGCGGGAGAGCAAGACCTTGGCCACTATCACATTCCAGAATTTCTTTAATTTATTCGAGAAAAAATGCGGCGCTACCGGTACGGCTCTCACGGAGGAGAAGGAATTCCGGGAGATATACGGTATGGATGTGGTGGAGGTTCCCACCAATGTGCCTGTGATCCGTAAGGACCTGCAGGATGCCGTGTACAAGACCAGGGAGGAAAAGCTCGCCGCTATTGTGACGGCGGTGGAGGAAGCCCATGCCAAGGGACAGCCTGTGCTGGTGGGTACCATCACCATCGAAGCCAGCGAGGAGCTGAGCAGAATGCTTACGAAACGGGGCATTCAGCATAAGGTATTGAACGCCAAATTCCATGAGCTGGAGGCGGAGATCGTGGCGGATGCCGGCGTGCACGGTGCGGTGACAATTGCTACCAACATGGCCGGCCGCGGTACGGATATCAAGCTGGACGATGAGGCCAGAGCGGCGGGAGGCCTGAAGATTATCGGTACGGAGCGTCATGAATCACGGCGTATCGATAACCAGCTGCGCGGACGTTCCGGACGTCAGGGAGATCCCGGCGAGTCCAAATTCTATATTTCCCTGCAGGATGATCTGATGCGGCTGTTCGGCTCCGAGCGTCTCATCAATATGTTTAACGCCATGGGTGTGCCGGAGGGACAGGAAATCGAACATAAGATGCTGACCAATGCCATTGAGTCTGCCCAAAAGAAGATCGAGAATAACAACTTCGGCATCCGTAAGAATCTGCTGGAGTACGACAGAGTTATGAGCGAGCAGCGGGAAATTATCTATGATGAGCGTCTTCGGGTATTAAACGGCGAGAGCATGCGGGACTTTATCTACAAGATGATTACGGATATTGCGGAGAACTGTGTGGATATCAGTATCAATGATGACGCTGATGTAGAGGACTGGAACTTTAATGAACTGAATACGCTGCTGCTGCCCACCATTCCTCTGGAGCCCTTAAGTCCGGAGCGTGTGGCTGCCCCTAAGAAGAACAGCTTAAAGCAGCAGTTGAAGGAAGAGGCTGTGAAGCTCTATGAGAATAAGGAGGCAGAATTCCCCAATGCGGAGGCAATCCGTGAAATAGAGCGCGTTATTTTGCTGAAGGTCATCGACAGGAAGTGGAATGCCCATATCGACGATATGGAGCAGCTGCGCCAAGGTATCGGACTCCAGGCTTACGGCCAGAGAGATCCGCTGGTGGAGTACAAGATGAGTGGTTATGCCATGTTTGACGAGATGACTCAGAATATCAAGGAAGAGACTGTCCGCCTGCTGTTCCGTATCAAGGTGGAGCAGAAGGTAGAGAGGGAACAGGTGGCCAAGGTGACGGGCACCAACAAGGACGATACCGTGGCGAAGGCGCCGACAAAGCGCAGCAATGCAAAGGTCTATCCCAATGATCCCTGCCCCTGCGGAAGCGGGAAGAAGTATAAGCAGTGCTGCGGTAGAAAAGTATAAAGAAAGAAGGTGACGTTAAGTGGTAGAATTAGACCAGATGAAAGCAGAATTACTGTCCTACGAAACTCCATTAGCGGAAGTGAGGGATTCACTTTAACCCTGCTGACAAAGCGAAACGGATTGAAGAATTGGAGCGGGAGATGGAAGCGCCGGGCTTTTGGGACGATCCGGAACGTTCCAATGAAAAAATGAAGGAATTGAAGTCTTTAAAGGGCATCGTGGAGGGCTGTGATAAGCTTTCCGGCCAATATGAGGATATTCTAACCCTGATTGAGATGGGATATGAGGAGAATGATGCTTCCCTGATTTCCGATATCCGGGGTGATCTGGATGAATTTATCAGCGAGCTGGAAGCCCTGCGGCTTGACACCCTGCTTTCCGGGGAATATGACAAAAACGATGCCATTTTAAAGCTGAATGCCGGGGCAGGCGGCACCGAGAGCTGTGACTGGTGCAGCATGCTGTACCGGATGTACACCAGATGGGCGGAGCGTAAGGGATTCAGCGTGGAAGTGCTGGACTTTCTGGACGGAGACGAGGCGGGGATTAAATCGGTGACTTTTCAGGTCAACGGAACAAATGCCTACGGCTATCTGAAATCCGAGAAGGGCGTTCACAGGCTGGTTCGGATCTCTCCCTTTAATGCCCAGGGCAAGCGGCAGACTTCCTTTGTGTCCCTGGATGTAATGCCGGATATCGAGGAAGATCTGGATGTGGAGATTGATGAGAAGGAGCTGCGGATTGACACTTACCGAAGCAGCGGCGCAGGAGGACAGCATATCAACAAGACTTCCTCCGCCATCCGCATCACCCATATTCCCACGGGGACGGTGGTTCAGTGCCAGAACGAGCGCAGCCAGTTCCAGAATAAGGACAAGGCCATGCAGATGCTGAAAGCCAAATTGTACATGCTCAAGCAGGAGGCCAATGTGGAGAAGCTGTCAGATATCCGGGGGGAGATTAAGGATATCGGTTGGGGTAACCAGATCCGTTCCTATGTGCTGCAGCCCTATAAGCTGGTGAAGGATCTGCGGACGGATGTGGAGACAGGAAATGCAGACGCTGTGCTGGACGGGGCTCTGGATCCTTTTATTAACGGGTATCTGAAGTGGATCAGTGTATCGCAGAAGAAGGAGTAGAATAGGGTCCGATTGCGGTATTGTTTTGCTGGGGGTATCTGAATTATTGCGAATCATCATAGAAGGCCGGTATTATGTTCATGGATTGGCTTGGCCGCTAAATTGCTATTCTTTGACTGGAAAGAGGCAATTTTCGGATTGGGTAAGCCAGGGCAGCGTACCGGCTGTTTTTCTTTCCGTGGGCAGTGCGGCAGGCGGATACACGGACATTTATTTGACCAATGCTGCGGGGCCGGATATCTTGCAGTGTGCAAAAGCGGATGTTAGAGGAGGATAATTGATATGGATCATAAAAGCGGTATTCCCTATTATTGCGGGAGCAGGCAGCCCAACTGCGATTACCATCACGGGCAGCTTTCTCCTGTAAAAGGGGCGGGCTGTTATCAGGTGACCCGTGCCAACCGAACCCATCCGGAATGGGATGACGGCATAGGGGGGACTTACAAGCACGGAGCGGATCTGGCCTGGTGGAACGGCAGTTTTTATGTGCATTATTTTACCAATCCGGTGAGTGAGCATACCGGAGCCGGACAGAGTATTCTGGCCGTTTCCAGAGACGGCAGGCGGTGGGAGGATTTCCGGGTTGCATTTCCGCCCTACCGGATTCCGGCATGCACCGTTACGGATTACAAGGGAAATACAGTCGGCTTTTCAGGCGAGACTTATGCCTTTATCCATCAGAGGGTGGGATTTTACCGGACGAAGGGCAATCGGCTTCTGCTCCTTGGATTTTATGGATGGTCTCCAAAACCCTGGGTGAATAATTGGGATAATTATGGTATAGGACGTGTGGTTCGTGAATTATATCCGGATGAGACCATGGGACCGATTTACTTTATCAGGCCCTGCTGGCAGGGGGGCTGGTCCAGGGAGCAGCTTTTGTATCCCCTATATACGGAGGCGGAGGACAAAGGATTTGTGGAAAGCTGTGAAGAGCTGCTTTCGGATGCGCTGGCAATACAGCAATGGGCTGAGGAGAACGGCGACAGGGATGAGCTGATCCGGATCAAGCATGACGGAAACGGCAGTACCAACCAGGCATTTTGTTGGTATCATATCGACGAAAAGACAGTCATCGGCATGTGGAAGCATTCCCGCTGTGCAAGAAGCGACGATGGAGGCAGAACCTGGTCGCCGGTGAGGGTATCGCCGTCGCTGGTGATGAGCGGCCAGAAGGTGTGGGCTCAGAAGACGGCGGACAGCCGGTATGCCATGGTTTATGATCCTACTCTGGAGTCTACCCATCGCTGGCCGATGTGCGTGACTACTTCGGATGACGGCATCGCCTATGACGATATGCTGTTGGTTCATGGGGAAGTCCCGCCCATGCGGTTTGGCGGTTTCTGGAAGGACTGCGGTCCCCAGTATATGCGCGGAATTGCGGAAGGAATAAATCGCCCTGACGATGCTCTGTGGATTGCCTACACGGTGAATAAGGAGGATGTATGGGTGGCAAGGCTGCCGCTGCCCATTACGGGGACAGAAACGCAGAGGGAGCTTCAAAACGGTTTTGAAGATTTTACAGTATATTCGCCCAAATGGGCGCCGGTGACAGTGACCGGTTTTCCCTCGCTGCGGCTTGCGGATTTTGACCGTTATGATTACGCGAAGGCAGAGCGGATACTGTGTGAAACGAAGCGGCTGGAACTGGCTTTCACCATTGTGCCGCGGCAGGCGGATCACGGGACGCTTTATTGTGAACTGCAGGACGGCAGCGGGCAGACTGCGGTACGTCTGGTGTTTCGGGAGGACGGGATGCTGGGCTTGCGTACCACGGCGCTGATTTCTCTTGGTCCCTATGAGGCGGATCGGGAGATCGATATCCGGATTTCGGCGGATTGCGGAGCGTATGAATATACGCTGAAGATCGGCGGGGGAGAGGAGAAAAGTTACCGCTTTATGACGGCTGTAAAGAGCCTTTCCCGTTTTGTGCTGCGCACCGGAGCGCCGCGTCTGGTCCCTGGCCGGGAGGATGAGCCGGTAGAAGATGAGGGATATTCGCTTGTGATGGCAGATGAAAAGGAGGAAGCTGCAGTGTACGATCTCACCCGTTTTTGGGCAGAGAGTACAGAGAGCTGATGGAAGTACAGGACAGGTTTGGAAGACAGTACTTTGGCATAGCAGATTATGACACATTGGAGCTGCTGAATATAGATTGTGTGCTGACAGCATTTCTAAAGCCCGAGTACACCTGTGAGCGCAATCATATGCCGTTTTTCTGTTCCGCATTGCAGCAACGTGCACTCATTATACAGTTTATCTATAGTATTCAGGGTGTTGTCCGGCTGGCTTTGGGGTTCATCAGATCCAGGAAAAAGCATGCATAAGTCATCTGCATAAAGGGCTCCAGCCATAGAAAGCCGATGCCGAAGCTTAACACGCACAGCAGCATCAGGGGAAGAAAGCCCAGTTCCAGCTGGAAAAGCCTGCCGCGGTGGCCTTTCATCCTGCGCCAGCACAGAGCGAGGGTTTCCTTTCCGGAATTTTGCGGGAAATCCAGCATCAGGAAAAAGGACAGACTGATTCCCAGGGAAATGGGAACATAGATGCATAGTCCGACCGCTGTGGCAGCCAGCGCATAGAGTATCCATGTGGACTCCCGGGTGGAAAAATAGTGCTGGCTCAGATACTGCCCGGGCCACAGGCATACAGTCTGGCAGAGCACCATGGCAGAGGAGATGACAAGGAACTTTTTGGAGTCCGTCCGGAAGCCGTAGAATAAATCCCGGAGGGAGGCAGGCTGCCCGCAGGCCAGATTCAGAAAATAGAGGGCGATCCCCGCATTCATGACACCGAGGAGAATCCCTGCCCCTAACAGCAGTGCGTCAAATACAAAGGAAACGGCGGCAGCGGCTCCGTCGGAACCGGTCATGGCATAGACGGTATTCATGGTGCTGCCGCATACCGAATTAATGGACAGCCGAACCATTCCGGAAATCAGGGTGCTTAAAAAGGTGATCAGAATGGCGCCTCCGTATTTGCTTTCCATTTTGTCTTTTGCCATGTTCTTGATTTCGAAGTTTTTCTTATATTGTTTCATTGCCTGCCTTCGCTCCGCATTGTTATCGCAATTTTCTGTTATTTAATCTATTCTCATGTTTTCACCAGCGCATGCCCTTTAGAGTCAGCATTAGATTGCATAATCCAAATTCATTCCCACATATTTGGTCCGGTCTGCACCTTTCAGATCCTGCTGATAAGGATTTTCTTCATTATAATATTTGATCTGGGTATGGGTGGTACCTCCTGATACATAGGTGCGTCCGCATTCCGGACAGACCGCCGTATGAATAGAGACGGAAGCAGAGACCACCTTGCCGTCGTCAGCGGCAGCTTTTTTATAGGCATTGGACACATGCTCCTGCTCGTGGGCACGTACTGCGGAGGCAGCATTTTCCGGGGACACATGCTGCGGACTCTTGAAGGAGACCATCTCATCGGAGCCGTCCTTGTATTTGCGGTTCTTGCAGGTCTGACATTCCTCCGAAGGGTCTTCTATTCCCTTCTTTCTTCCCCCGGCCCCTTTGCCTGTCAGGTTCTTTTCTTCGGCCTGGGAGGGGCCTCCCGCCTTTAACGAACCGTGTTCCTCCCCGAAAAAGGGGGACGCGGAATCTGCATTTTCAAAGCTGCGCCCTGTCCGGGCAGGGCCGTAATACATATCATAAGAATCAGTGATGGGTGAAATTGTCATTTGGGTGCCTCCTGTTATTGTTTTTGTAGCAGCAACCGGTTTTATTCAAAAGAGTGCCCGTAATACTGTTCCATAAAGTCCGAAAAATTGATACCATACATTTGCTCGGTTATGGTGTTGAGCTGATTTCGAAAGGATTCGTTTTTCATGAAAACGGGCAGCATGAACAGGGAATAAATCATAAGGATCAGAGCGCTGGCCAGTCCGACGATGGAGAGCGTCAACCCTGTGATACAGGCGGAATTCATCCGTTTCCCCTTACGGTGGGCAAGACAGGCGAAAAGAATGCCCAATGCGCCCAAAGGCAGGGACAGTATGACGGTGCAGCAGGTGGTGACCGACAAAAGCCCGCATACTGCCGCGGCGACGGAGAAGGCCTGCCCGTAGGGTCTGTGGGTGGGTTGATTGTAATAGCTGCTGTTGGATGCGTTGCTGTTCCATCTGTCCCACTGATCATTATCTCTGTTATTCCGGTTATTTTGTCCGTTTTGGTTATAGTCCATTGATCAGGCTCCTCTTTTATATGAGAATACTTATGATTACTTTACCATTTTTACCTGATTCTGTCAAAATATTTTTGAATCGGACGATTTCGGGGATTGACAACTGTTCGGAGCTATATGGCATACATCGTTCGCTGAACTGTCATTTATACAGGATATGGTATTTCCGCGGAATATCCATATTCTGTATGCAGATTATTTACAGAGTGTTCTCTGAATTATTTTCATCATAATACTGTGCCTGAGCATACCACAGTTCGTGATATTTTCCGTTTACATCAGATACCAATACCCCATGGCTGCCCTTCTGAACAATGTTTCCTTTGTCGAACACCAGAATTTCATCGCAGAATTTGCAGGAGGAGAGGCGGTGGCTGATGTAAATAGCGGTCTTATCTTCTATGATTTCATTGAACCTGCTGTAGATCTCTGCCTCGGCAATGGGATCCAGTGCAGCGGTGGGTTCATCCAGTACGATAAAGGGGGAATCCTTGTACAGGGCCCTTGCCAGGGCGATTTTCTGTTTCTCGCCGCCGGACATGTCCACCCCCTCTTTATCCAGGGTTTTTCCCAGGTATGTGTCCAGGCCATGGGGGAGTTCTTTCAGCCGTTCTCCGAAACCGGCTTTCTCCAGGCAGGACTGCGCCAGATCTCTGTCATACTCCGAGGCTGCGGCCACATTTTCCCCCAGGGGCATATCGGTCAGGGCGAAATCCTGAAATACCACAGAGAAGATGGAGAGATACTCCTGATAATCGTATTTGCGAATATCAAAGCCGTTTAGGAGAATAACGCCTTCGGTGGGGTCATACAGTCTGCAGAGGAGTTTGATGAAGGTGGTCTTGCCGCTGCCGTTTGGACCCACCACAGCCATGCGCTGTCCCACCCGGAATTTCAGGTTTACATGGCGCAGAGCATATTGCCGTTCAGACTGCTCCGCGGGCTGAACTACAGACTGCTCTGCAGACGGAGCTTCAGACTGGCCTGTGCCCGGATATCGGAAGGATACGTCGCGGAATTCTATCTCATACTGCCTGTCATTGCGTTTCTCCGTAGTGAGGCTGCCCTGGTACATTACATTGGGCCGTTCCAGAAAGTCAAATACCTGTTTTACAAAAGAGGTATTGATGCGGAGCTGTCCCACATTGCTAATCAGGGAGGAGAGTCCTGTGGCAAAACGGGTGATGGCGCCGATATACTGGGTCATCATCCCCACGCCGAAGGCTCCTGCCCATGCCTTCAGACAGACAAATACGTAGATGACGCCGGTGAGGATTCCGGATACGGCTGCCGAAGCGCTCTTATAGAATCCCATAGGGCCTCTGGCCAGCTGTGCAAAACGTCCCATGCTGTTGAAGGTGGAGGTCTTGTCAAAATTGTATTTTCTGCACAGGATATCCTGGCGGTAGATCCGGATATCAGCGGCCAGCTGATTATTATAACCAAGGAAACCGAAATGTCCGAACAGCCGGTTTGCCATATTATGATCGCCCGAATAGAATGCGTAGTAGCTTTCCGCCTTGTTGGAAAGCATGGGTGCAAGGTAAATGACTGCCAGCATTACAGCCAGCAGGGGGAGCAGGAACAGGGGGCTGTTCAGGAAAGCCATGCTTCCAGCACTGTCCGGTACCCGGCTGGTGAACAGGGTTATGGTCAGCGCTATGCCGCCCAGTAGGGTGAACAGGGAGGAAACCAGGCTGTCTATGAGATACAATGCATTGTATATGCCCCATCCGCCGCCGTTCTGGTTCTGGTAGATGGTGGAAAGCGCACGGTGTGTCTCGGTTTCATCAGTGATGCAGAAATCCAGATCTAGCATTTTATCGCTGAGAAGTTTCCGGACAAAGTAGTACAGACCGGTATTTTCCACGGCCTTTGCCCGGTTCAGGAAAGCGCCGGCCAGTGCGATGAGGGCTGCGCAGAGAAGGGAGGCCGCCACCAGATAAAACAGGGTGTCTGTATTACGGCTGCCGGCCAGCTCCTCGATGATCAGGGCAGACAGATAAATCCCCGCATAAGGGGTCAGCGCATCCCAGATATCTTTCAGGATATGAAGCGCCAGAAGTTTGGGGCGCTCTCTGTATATCAGTTTCAGAAGCTTTCTGTTTACCTCCCGGGTTTCCCGCCAGGAAGAGAGAGATTTGTCTTTTTTATGTTTCATGTTTATACCTCCATACCCGCCTTCGGCGGGTGTACCAATCAGAATTTGGAAGTTTACTTCCAAATTTATACCTCCATACCCGCCGTTGCCGGGCTTTCTCCCTGCTCACGGTAGTATTTGCTCTGTACTTCGAAAAGTTTGGCATAGCGTCCGCCTGCGGTCAGCAGACCTTCATGGGTGCCTTCCTCCGCGATATGGCCGTCCTCGATGAGGATGATGCGGTCACAGAATCGGGTTGAAGCCAGCCGGTGTGAGATGTACACAGAGGAACGTCCTCTGGTCATATCGTGGTATTTGCCATACATATCGGCTTCTGCGATTGGGTCAAGGGCAGCGGTGGGTTCATCCAGTATCACAAAGGGGGCATCCTTGTAGAGAGCTCTGGCCAGCATCAGCCGCTGCGTCTCGCCGCCGGACAGCATGACGGCATTCTCATATACGTCCCTACACAGTTTTTCCTCATATTGCCCGGGCAGGGCTTCTACTTTTTCCGTGAGTCCGGCTTTTGCAATGCAGTCCATGACCCGAGGCATATCTACGGCATCCTCTGTCTGGGCCACATTGGAGGCAATGGAGGTGGCCAGAAGGCTGAAATCCTGGAATACGGCAGAGAACAGTGTGTAATAGTCCTGGCGGTTGTATTCCCTTATGTCCGTCCCGTCCAGGAGTACCCTTCCTCCAGTAGGGTCCAGGAAGCCGCAGAGCAGCTTGATTAATGTAGTCTTTCCGGCGCCGTTTAAGCCCACCACAGCCAGCTTCTCGCCGGGATGCAGGGTGAGGCTGATATGGGAGAGGGTATCCTTTTCTGCCGCAGGATAGCGGAAGGACACATCCTCCAGGCGGATTTCATATGGTCTGTCAGGATCCGCTTTCAGAGGCTTTCCTTCTTCAAAGAGGAAGGGTTCAGGATATTCTATACATTCCCGCAGATTGGACAGCTCCAGGCCCTGCCGGTACAGGGTGAGCAGGTTGTTTAAAATACCGCTGACCCAGCCGGAGAAATTACCGGCCGCGGTAAAATACAATAAAAACAGGGATATACTCATATCTCCGTTCAGCATCATGCAGATCAGATAAGCATATACAAAGCCATTGCGCACAAAGGCCAGTATCAGATCGGCAATGGAACCCCAGATGTAGACATTCTGAGCCCTGCGGTGGAATGCCTGGTAGGCGGCCCAGGTCTTCCGATAGAGTTCTTCCAGCCAGGGGCGCATGCCGAAGAGGCGGACATCCTTGGCCATATGGGAGCTTTCGGCGGTTGTCATCCAGTACCATAGAGTTCCGTCCAGCTGCCCTTCTTCATCCTTGTGGCGGTAACCGTATTCGCTTAAGGGCTTATTGATAAAATAGTTCAACAGCGATGTGACAGTGATTACCAGAATCAGCAGAGGATTCACATAGGTCAGCAGTGCCAGATACACCAGGAAGCCCAGAAGATTCTGCAGCAGGCTGGTTAATGTGTCCCAGACCGCTTCGGATGCGGCGGCATTGCAGTTAATTGCTTCCTGGGCTTTTCCGCGCATCTTCAGAAATTTTTCATCACTGATGTTGGGATAGGATGTTTTCATCAGTTTGTCGCTGAGTCTGGCGATAATGGCTGTGCGTACCGTGATTTTACCATACTTTATGTTGGTATTCACATAGCTGGCGGCGACGTTCAGCAGCATGGCCAGAAGTATAAAACCTCCGATCAGGAGGAGCAGTGTCCTAAACGGGGAATGGTTTTCCACGGCACCCAGGATTACAGGGGTGATGGTCAGTGATGTCAGGTTGGAAGCCACTGCCAGCAGGGCGGTGAAAATACACAGGAGGGGTACCTTTTTCTCCTTTTCCCAGATAGCCAGGCTGATCATGTACCAGGACGACTGCCACATGTTGTATTTGGGCTTTTTCGGCTTTTCCTTTTGGGATGTGTTTTGGGGCTGTTTGTCGGACATAATTTTCACCTCTTGTTTTGTTGTTTGCTTCGTACGTCAACAGTATAGCATGCTCCGGAAAAAAAGGGGGAGTTGGGGACGAAATGTTGTTTTCAGGGGACGAAATGCTTTTGCGTGCATATGAAAGAGCGCTGAGAAAGTATTTGCCATAATCTGCAAAATAGGGTATGATAAAAAGAGGTTTCGGATCTGCAACTAAAAGAAAGGACGGGTTTGCTATGGGAAAATATACTCTGGAAATATGTGTGGATTCTGCGGAATCGGCGTTGGCAGCGGCAAAGGGAGGAGCGGACCGAGTGGAATTGTGCGGGAATCTTGTGATCGGAGGCACCACCCCGGAGACGGCTCTGTTTGAGAAGATACAGAGTCTCACAGATATTAAGATCAATGTGCTGATCCGGCCCAGGTACGGGGATTTTCTGTATACGGCGTATGAATTTGATATTATTTCCCGCAGTGTGGAACAATTCCGGGAAATGGGGGCAAACGGCGTGGTAATCGGCTGTCTGCTGCCTGACGGGTCTCTGGACATGGAGCGGATGAAACGGCTTGTGGATCTGGCGGGTTCCATGGATGTGACGCTGCACCGGGCCTTTGATATGTGCAGGGATCCGTATGAGGCACTGGAGCAGGCGAAAGAATTGGGAATCCGGACGATTCTGACTTCCGGACAGCAGGAGGACAGCTGGGCAGGCAGAGAGTTGATTGCGGGCCTAGTAAAGGAGAGCGGCGGCAAAGTGGACATTATGGCCGGCGGCGGTGTGGATGCTTCCGCGATTCGGAAGCTGCTCCCAGTCACGGCTGCCACGAGTTATCATATGTCCGGAAAAGAGATCCTGGACAGCGGGATGGTATACCGCAGGCAGGAAGTGTCCATGGGCATTCCGGGGATGGGAGAATATGAGATCTTCCGTACTTCCGAGGAAAAGGTCCGCAAGGCGCGCCGTGTGCTGGACGAAGTATAGAGCAAAGAAGAACCGAAATCCGGGATTTAGGAAAAAATGTATTTGCCGGTAGGAAGAGCCGTGCCCGGTTACGATAGAGCAATAAAAAAGAAATTTCCCTGTGCATGGGAAGAACACGCCTGACCGGATGCAGGCTGCATTCCGGGGGAGATGCCGCAGGGAGACTTCGGCGAACGATATTGGAGATGATAGAAGATGATTGGCAATACTTCGAATGAGATTACATGCGACGCAGTGACAGGCCTGAGGGATTGGAAGACATTTTTCAGAGATGTGGAGAGAAAGATTGCAGGGGGGATCCGTGCTCATGTGATTTTTATACAGTTGCTACAGTTAAAGCGTGTCAACCGCAAATACGGTCTTCAGGTGGGGGACAGGTTGCTGGAGGATATCGGGGAATATCTGGAGAAGCTGGAGGAAGGCTACATCGCCTACAGGACGAACAATTCCAGGTTTATGCTTCTGGGACCGGAGTGCTCCCAGGAGAAGGCAGATGTGCTGCTTGGAAGGATTAGAGAGCGGTTTGAGGATATATGGCCAATCGCACAGAACGGAGAGCGGCATGAGGTTCTGGCGAAGGCATATTTTATTCACTTTTTTCTGGAGCCCAAGGATACGGAAAATGATTTACTGGAAAAGATCAATCATGCCGCATCTGTGTTCCGGCTGCGGGAGCGAAAGGGAATTCTGTTTTTTAACGAAGAACTGAATGCAGATATGCTGCATAACAGATATGTCATGGAGGAAGTCCGCTATGCCGCAGAGCATAAGACTTTTCGGATTTACTATCAGCCTATCTATGACTGCAGTGAGGGTAGATTTGTCTCGGCAGAGTCGCTGATTCGGCTCATTGGACGGGACGGGACATTTCTGTCGCCGGGGGAGTTTATTCCCATGGCGGAGGAAAACGGATTGATCGACAGTATCAGCTGGATTGTATTGGAGAAAGTATGTGCGTTTCTCGGGGCATATCCCGAACTGCCGCTGAAGAGCGTTTCCATCAATATGACGGGGCAGCAGATTCTGGATCCGACCTTTATCGGGCGCGTGGAGTCAAATCTGGGAAAATACGGGGTAGACGGAAGCAGACTTCGGTTTGAAATCACGGAGAGGACGATCACGGAGGATTATGCGGAAGTGAGGAAAGTCATGTCCTACCTGGCGGGGAAGGGGATTCAGTTCTATCTGGATGACTTCGGAACGGGGTATTCCAATCTGGCCAGTATGTTGTCGCTGCCTTTTGAAGCAATCAAATTTGATCAGTCGCTGATCGGTATGATGAACGGGACGGATAAAGGACTGCGTACCATCAGCCTGCTGGCGGATATCATGCATGAAAATAACTACTATATTGTAGCGGAGGGAGTGGAAACGGCGGATCAGGTGAGGCTTGCTCATGAGCGGAGTCTGGACAGGATTCAGGGTTACTACTATGCGAAGCCCATGCCGGGGGAGGAACTGGTTGATTTCCTGAAGCGGGACATTCGGCATACCTATGATGAAACCGGAGGGATTTTATGAAAAAAGTATTGCTTATTCTATTGGGAGCTGCTGTGGCAGCTATTGTGATATTTTATATGATTGTATTGATCAGCGGCTGGCTGTAATGAGGGCACAGGATACAGTGAGGTCTATGATGAGAAAAATATTCAGAAAAATAGTTGCGGCATTTGCCATAACAGGCGCCCTTGTGCTGGTCTGCGGTATTGTATTCTTAGTGACAAAAGCGCATTACGGCAATCAGGTGGAAACGGTGGAAGTTATCAGAGAGATACCTGTGGAAAAGATCATCGAAAAGGAAGTCGAGATCTCCGGCGAGGAGATTCGATCCAGCATGGCCAATATCGGGAAATTATGTACTGCGGAATATAGTTATACCCATGTAGAAAGGGTGGACAGTTCCAGAGAAATAAAAGGATTTCAGATTCCTTTCACAACAGCTACCTTTATTTACAGTTATGACGGGACGATCCTGGCAGGAATTGATTTTACACAGATTCAGATTGAGAAGGATGACATTGCCAAAAAAATCAAGGTGACACTTCCTGAAGCGGAAATGATCAGCTCGGAGATAGATCAGGACAGCTTCGAGCTTTACGATGAGAAGAATAATATCTTTAATCCAATCAGTGTGACGGATGTGGCCGACTCTATAGCGGATTTGAAGAACAGTGAGGAGGAAAAGGCCATGGAGGAGGGGTTGCTGGACAAGGCGAAGGCAAATGCGGTTACTTTGGTTGAAAACTTTATGCGCGGATCCTTTGACGTAGGAGGTTATGATATTGAGGTGACGTTTGCTTCTTGACAGCTTGGCGTAAAAAAGATATCATGAATGGAAAACAGCGGAAAGCCGAGCCAGCGCCCGGAAGATTTGCGGACGCATCATTAAGCGGCCGGAAAAACTCTGCCACTAACTGGTACTGGGGAGGCTTTATGCGGAACTGGAATAGGAGGAAAGAACATGGCTCTGAGTAAAAAGCCTGTGACAGGCATGAGAGATATTCTGCCGGGGGAGATGCAGATCCGGGATTACGTCATCGGCGTGATCAAGGAAACCTACGGTAAGTTCGGATTTACCTCCATAGAGGCCCCCTGTATGGAGAATATTGCCAATCTGACGAATAAGCAGGGAGGAGAAAACGAAAAGCTGATTTTTAAAGTGCTTAAGCGGGGAGAGAAGCTGAATGTGGCCCAGGCACAGGAGGAAGGGGACGTTGTGGATTTCGGAATGCGCTATGATCTGACCGTGCCCCTGGTGCGGTATTATTCCAACAATGCGGCTCAGCTGCCTTCTCCCTTCAAGGCATTGCAGATAGGCAATGTTTGGCGTGCGGACAGGCCCCAGAAGGGGCGTTACCGCCAGTTTACCCAATGCGACATCGATATTTTCGGGGAGGCTTCCAATCTGGCGGAGATTGAGTTGATCCTGGCTACTACGACCACCCTGGGAAGGATTGGATTCAAGGATTTTGAGATCCGCATCAATGACAGGCAGCTTCTCAAGGCCATGGCAGCCGACAGTGGCTTTTCGGAGGAGGCTTATGACAGTGTGTTCGTCACCCTTGACAAGATGGACAAGATCGGCACGGACGGCGTGAGGGCGGAGCTTCTGGAGAGCGGCTTTGCGGAGGAAATTGTTGATAAATATCTGGAGCTGTACAGGGGATTGGAGCAGGCCGGGAACGGTCTGCAGTATGTGGTGGAAAAGCTGGGGGGAAGGCAGGCGCAGGTTTCTCCGGCGGCGGAGGGGCTGCGGGAGATCATCGACAGCGTCAATGCGGCAAAGACGGCGGATTTTCGAATGGTGTTCGACCCTACGCTGGTTAGGGGGATGTCCTATTATACGGGGCCTATTTTTGAGGTTTCCATACCGGGGCTGGGCATCAGCTGCGGCGGGGGAGGCAGGTATGATAAAATGGTGGGGAAATTCACCGGTAAGGACGTGCCGGCATGCGGTTTTTCCATCGGTTTTGAGCGAATTATCCTGCTTTTGACAGAGAGCGGGTTCCGGGTGCCGGATACTCCGAAGAAGATAGCCTACCTGGTGGAAAAGGGTGTGGAAGGCCAGGCTATGGCAGACGTGATCGCCAAAGCCCAGGCAGCCAGGGAGTCAGGAGAGCAGGTGCTCGTAGTGCGTATGAACAAGAACAAGAAGTTTCAGAAGGAGCAGCTGACGGCGGAAGGGTATGAGGAATTTGTGGAGTTTTACAGGGAAGCGCTGAAAAACTGAGGAAATCATTCAGGTCATTGTACAGGAAATTTGGGTTTACTGGTAAGAATGGAGAAAATACATGGAACAGATATGGAAGGAGATGTTTCAGGCGGCAAAAGCCGTGCGAAACGGAAGAAAAATATCTGATTGTGTAGATGCTGGCGGAGTTGCGGCTGCAATACTGTCATCATCAGATACAATCTATGTGGGTGTCTGTGTGGATACTTGTGCCACATTGGGAATCTGTGCTGAAAGAAATGCAATTTTTAACATGATAACCAATGGCGAGCAGGAGATGAAAAAGGTACTTGCAATTGGGGCGGATGGAAAAGTATGCGCCCCATGCGGCGCCTGCCGGGAACTGATGGTTCAGCTTATGCCAGACAGCTATCAGAAAATTCAAGTGATGGTTGATTTTGAAACAGGGAAAACCGTTACGCTTGGTGAACTGACTCCCCAATGGTGGATATAAACAGGTTCGGATATTCCGCTGGGTGAAAGAAACCAGGGCATTAATAAAGAATACTAGATGAAATGGAAAAAGCTCTATGGTAAAAGGGCAGAAATCGAGGAAAGAAATGGCAGAGTCAATGAAAGGAATGAAAAGGACACATCGCTGCGGGGAGCTGACCGCAGCGAATATCGGAGAACAGGTCACCATCATGGGCTGGGTGCAGAAGCAGCGTAACAAGGGCGGCATCATCTTCGTGGACCTGCGTGACAGGGCAGGAATCCTGCAGGTGATTTTCGAGGAGGCGGACTGCGGCGCGGTAAATTTCGCCAAGGCGGAGAAACTGCGCAGCGAGTTTGTGGCGTCTGTGACAGGCAAAGTGGAGAAGCGGGCCGGGGCAGTGAACGAAAATCTTGCCACCGGGGAGATCGAAGTCCGGGCGAAAGAGATACGCATTTTGTCGGAAGCAGAGACCCCGCCGTTCCCTATCGAGGAGAATTCACGGACAAAAGAAGAACTGAGGCTGAAATACCGTTATCTTGATCTGCGCAGGCCGGATCTTCAGAGAAATTTGATGCTGCGAAGCAAAATGACGGCAGCAGTGCATGCCTTCCTGGATGAGGAGGGCTTCCTGGAGGTGGAGACTCCGATTTTGAACAAGTCCACTCCGGAAGGAGCAAGGGATTATCTGGTGCCCAGCCGGATACATCAGGGATGTTTTTATGCGCTGCCCCAGTCGCCCCAGATATTCAAGCAGCTCCTGATGTGTTCCGGATATGACAGGTATTTCCAGATTGCCAGGTGCTTCAGGGATGAGGATCTGCGGGCGGACAGGCAGCCGGAGTTCACCCAGATCGACCTGGAGATGTCCTTCGTGGATCAGGACGACGTAATGGATGTCACCGAGCGGATGGTGGCAAAGGTCTGTAAGGAGACGGTGGGCCTGGAGGTGCCCCTGCCTCTGAAGCGGATGACCTGGGACGAGGCCATGAACCGTTTTGGTTCCGACAAGCCGGATACCCGGTTCGGTATGGAGCTTACGGATGTGTCGGAGACAGTGAAGGGCTGTGGTTTCGGCGTGTTTACCTCTGCATTGGAAGCAGGTGGCAGCGTGCGGGGCATCAATGTGAAGGGTCAGGCGGAATTGCCCAGGAAGAAGATTGACACACTGGTGGAGTTTGCCAAAGGCTACGGCGTGAAGGGGCTGGCTTATCTGGCCGTATTGCCTGACGGAAGCTATAAATCTTCCTTTGCCAAGTTCATGACAGAAGAGGAGTTGAAGAACCTTGTGGCGGCCATGGCGGGAGAGCCAGGAGACCTGCTTCTCTTCGCGGCGGATAAGCTGAAACTGGTCTGGTCTGTCCTGGGGGCTCTGCGTGTGGAAATGGCAAAGCAGCTGGGGCTGCTGGATGCAAATCAGTACAATTTCCTCTGGGTGACCGAATTTCCCCAGTTCGAGTGGAGCGATGAGGAGGAGCGGTATGTAGCCATGCATCATCCTTTCACCATGCCTATGGAGGAAGACCTGGAAATCCTGGAGTCGGATCCTGGGAAGGTGCGGGCAAAAGCTTACGATATTGTAGTTAACGGCATGGAGCTGGGGGGAGGCAGCGTGAGGATCTTCCAGAGTGACGTGCAGGAGAGGATGTTTGAAGCCCTGGGCTTTACCAGGGAGAAAGCTCATGAGCAGTTCGGGTTCCTGATGGATGCCTTTACCTACGGGGTTCCGCCTCATGCGGGGCTTGCCATCGGACTGGAGCGCTTCGTGATGCAGCTGGCCCAGACGGATAATATCCGGGACGTGATCGCGTTCCCTAAGATCAAGGATGCTTCCTGTCTGATGTCTGAGGCGCCGGGCGCGGTGGATCCGAAGCAGTTGGAAGAACTGCACCTGCAGGTGACGGAGTAAGGGATGTATATTGCAAGGTATCTTTTATCTATAGAAGAATTCATGGATACGGAAAACGGAGAAGCCCTCATGGAGAGGGCTTTTCTGTGTGTGGACGGGGAGCGGAGAAAGAAGGCTGCACGCATAAAACCGGGCCGGGTACAGAGCGCAAGTATTGGGGCGGGATTGCTGCTGCAGCTTGCAGTGAGAGAGGCTGTAGCGGCTATGGCGCCGGACAGCGGCATTGTCTGCGGCACTGCCTGTACCGCAGAGAGGAACTTTTGTTTGAGGCGGTACTGTGTCAATCAGTTATTGGAGGCTTTGCAGGACAAACCGCCGCTGCTTCTTGCCTACAGATATGGGAAAGAAGGGAAGCCTTATCTTCGGGACATGCCCTTTTATTTTAATTTGTCCCATTCCGGGGAGTATGTGCTGTGCGTTATTGCCACGGAGGAAATCGGGGCAGACATCCAGCAGCACCGTTTAGGGAAAAGGGAGAGGAAGAAGGATAGCAGGCAGAGGGAATGTCATAGAAACTGCGGTTTGCACGGGCAGAGGGAATCTAATGGAAAGCAGGACTTTCATGGACAGGTGGATTCCCATGAAAAAAGTGATTATGCAGGCAGGCTTGCCGGAAGGTTTTTTTCGGAAAGGGAGCGCGCTGCACTGGAGCAGGCGGGCGGAGAGCAGGAGAGGGAGAGGCTGTTTTTCCGACTGTGGGCCAGGAAGGAGGCTTATGGAAAGCTGACAGGGGATGGAATAGCGGGCGTGGTGGATATGGATATGCTGCCGGAAAAGGATGGAGACGGAGCGTTGGAGAAAGCGCTTTGCGGAGAAAATGCTGTGTTTTGTGGGGAAGGTGCTGCGCTTTGCGGAGAAAACGCTGTGTTTTGTGGGGAAGGTGCTGCGCTTTGGAGGGAAAACGCTGCGTTCTGTGGAGAAAGCGTTACGATGGTTGGAAGGCATTCCAGGAGGAAATCGCTTTCATGGGAAGAGTATGGAGGAGTGGAAGGGTACAGTATCGCGATCTGCAGATACAGATGAACCGCATCCGATGGTAAACACGGATGCGGCTTTTTCGGCGCTTATGCCAGCTTCTGAAGTTTTCTGCTATGTTCCATAATGATTTGCTTCATGAGTTCATTGTCAGCCTCTAGCCGCTCATATCCCTCTACCGAATCTTTATATCTATTGTAGGTTGAGGTGTAGCAGGCTTGAATTGTGTTCAGTTGTGGCATGATTGTATTTTCCTGGAATAATTTTATCTGATGTATTTCAGCTTTAACCGAATATAGATCAGCTTTGACAAATTGAATTTCGCCCTGCAACTCGGCTTTGACAGATTGAATTTCGCCCTGCAATTCAGCTTTGACAGATTGAATTTCGCCCTGCAATTCAGCTTTGACAGATTGAATTTCGCCCTGCAATTCGGCTTTGACAGATTGTATTTCATTTTTAACGGATTGTATTTCGTTTTTTATCGGCTGTATTTCTGCTTTCAGTTTTACATCTAATAATTGGGAGATCGCAAGCAGATCGTCATTTGTTAATGCCATAATCGTATGCCCTCCTTTCTGAAACTGTCTCTATCTTATCATAAAGGGAGGGGGTTGTCATTCCTTTTTTTCAGGATTTTTAAAGTTTCGACGGATTTTGACTGTTGATTTAGCAGAAAGCTTGGACATACAGCACAATTCAGGGCAGAGTATCTGCTCCTCGCCCTGTCATTTATTTTCGGCAGGGAAATGTTCAGGAAATACAAAGTATTTGAGAACTTACAGAGAGAGGATGCGCAACAAGACAGGCGCTTCGTCACTTCTCATGATCCGCAAGGAAAGGATCGGCGATGTCCAGCCGTATAGGCGGTTTGCCTGAGACGGCGGGAGGATTCAGGGCGGAGACAGAGGGCATATCCTGGCAGGCATCCGGCGGGCAGACCGGCCCGAACTGTCTGCTAAACTGGAGATTGGCCTGAATCAGATTATATTGCAGCAGTATTTTCAAAGCTTGGGAGAGACATTCAGGGGTATTACAGTTTACTTCGCAGATGTCTTTCAGGGAGTGTGACAGGTTTAATATGTCCAGGGATGTGATGGCCGCCATGGCTGCCTCCGGCAGGGGTCTTTCACTTCTATGATATTCAACCGCGATGTGAATGGTGTATTTTTTAGGCTGCATTCGAAAAAAAATCAGGTGAGAAACAAAATATCAGGAAGCCGATGTTGTCCGTGAGTTCAAACTCAAGCAATGCTTTATTTTCAATTCCGGATCTGATTGCTATAATAAAACCATATTACAGGCCGGGCGGGCGCCGCGGCAAAACGGGACAGAGGAAGTTTTGCCGCAATACAACCGGCTGAAGAATATAGAATAAAAAGCGGATATGCGCGCAAGCTGCGGAAAAGAGGAAAAGAATGTTTGATACCATGAAAGTAGCGAGAAAAATACGGGAGGCAAGGATTGTCCAAAACATGACACAGGTGAATCTGGCGGACTCCATGGAAGTCAGCTATCAGGCTGTCTCCAACTGGGAGAGGGGCAATTCCATGCCTGATATCGCAAAACTGGAACAGCTCTGCCGGATTCTGGATATCTCCATGGATGAACTTCTGGGGGCGGAGAGTTCCAGGATTATTGACCGGGTTCAGGACCGGGTTCAGGACAGCAAAGAGGACAGTCAGAATCAGGACGCGCTCACCTGCCGGGAAATCCAGGAAGTGGCCGTTATTCTCCCGCCGAGGGACGTGGAGAAATTGGTGGAGGAAAGCATAGAATGGCAGGGAAAGGAGCGGATTAATTTGTCGGCGATGGTCGGGATGGCTCCTTTTCTGGACAGTGAATATTTGGAGAGCCTGATTCTAAGGGCACATGTGGACAGCCTGAAGGAGGTGACAGGACTTGCCCCTTTTGTCAGCGTAGAGACGCTTGACCGTCTGGCAATGAACGCGGATCCGGAAGAAGACATGAAGGGGATCGTGTCGCT